>JAEDLI010000104.1 GCA_016295375.1 Fibrobacter sp.
CGCGAGTTTGATCCTTAGGAGGGACCCGTTCTATCCAGCTGAACTATCCAGGCAATAGCGGGACAAATATATAAAAAAAATAAGCCTTTGCAATCTTATATGGCCCGAGCGGTTATTAATACGTGCCAAGCAGGCTACGGACCTTCTCCATCATGGCCTTAGACTTCATGCGAGCCTTCTCCTTGCCGTAGGCAAGAATCTTGTCGATTTCTTCGGTGTGGGAGAGCAAGTAGAAGTACTTTTCGCGGGCTGCACCCAGATGTTCTTCGAGAACGTTCTGGAGTTCCTGCTTCGCGTGTCCCCAGCCCATGCCACCGGCGCGGTAGCGGGCAGCGAGCGCTTCGGTCTGTTCCGGAGTGGCAAAGAGTTTATACAACTTGAACACGTTGCAAGAGTCCGGATCCTTGGGTTCTTCGATGCCCTGGCTATTCGTGACAATCTTGCCAATCTTCTTCTTCAAGGCCTTGCTCTCGAGGAAGATGTCAATCACGTTGTCATAGGACTTGCTCATCTTGCGACCGTCGAGGCCCGGGATAATTCCTGTGGTTTCCTGGAACACGGGTTCGGGAATGGTGAACACGTCTTCGCCAAAATGCTTGTTGAACTTGATGGCGATATCGCGGGCAAATTCCACATGCTGCTTCTGGTCCTTGCCCACGGGCACGATGTCGGCGCTGAACATCAAAATGTCAGCATCCATGAGGCACGGGTAGCAATAAAGACCCATGTTCACGTTGGCATCCGGATCTTCGCCAGCGGCTTCGTTCTTCGCGACCTTGTCCTTGTAGGCGTGAGCGCGGTTCATGAAACCCTTCGGCGTAAAGCAGCTGAGCGCCCAGCTGAGTTCGAAAATTTCGGGAATGTCGCTCTGCTTGTAGAACAGGCCTTCTTCCGGGTTCAGGCCAAGGGCAAGCCAGGTCGCCGCAATCTTGTAGATGTTGGCCCGCATCTCGGCACCGTTCTGCACGGTGGTTAAAGCGTGGTAGTCGGCGATGAAGTAGACCGTATCGTAGGTCTTGGAAAGTTCAAGAGCGGGGCGGATAGCGCCCAGGTAGTTACCCAGGTGCGGAGTGCCGGTGGGCTTGATGCCAGTAAGGGAAATCTTTTTCATGAACGCAAAGGTAGTATATTTTTATTAGGCCACCTCTAAAAATTGCTTTGATAAAAAGAATTTGAGCGAAACCGAGCGCAGGCAGGAACGAAAAGTGGTGAATACTGGAGGTCTTTACCACTTTGAGTGACGAAACTGCGCGATGTGTTGCAGCCAAATTTTTGAAAATGAATTTTTAGAGGTGGTCTTTTGTTACATTTCACTCTGCAATGCTCAAAGACGAGAAATACATACTGGTAGATAGCGAAGAAAGCCTCGTAAACCTGCTTGCCGACCTGGAACTCTACGACATGGCGGCGGTAGATACCGAAGCCGACTCCATGCACCATTACGAATCAAAACTCTGTCTGATACAGATTACCATTGGCGACCATCACTACATAGTGGACCCTCTCTGCGGGCTGGACATTTCCCGTCTTTTCAAGGCCAGGGCCATGCAGACCCTGATTTTTCACGGAGCGGACTACGACCTGCGGCTTTTGTGGCAGACCTTCGGATTTTCTCCCAAGAAAATTTTTGACACCATGCTCGCTTCCAAGTTCCTGGGCGAGGAACACCTAGGACTTGCCGACCTTGTCCGCAAGTATTTTGGCGACGAACTAAAAAAAGAGAACCAGCGGGCGGACTGGTCCATACGGCCTCTCCCTCTGGAAATGTGCGAATACGCCATCCACGATACCTTTTACCTGCACGAGCTGTGCGCCATCCTGGCCGGAAAACTGCAAGAGACTGGACGCCTGCAATGGCTTATGGAGCAATGCGACGCTCTAATAGAACATTCCAAAGAACAAGGTCACCCTAAAAAGGACCCCTGGAGGATTCCCGGTTCCAACATTTTCCCGCCCTTGGGACTGAACATTCTGAAGCATGTGTGGGAATGGCGCGAAAAACAGGCCGAAGCTATGGACCGTCCTCCATACAAGGTCATGCCCGCCGAACTCATGCTTTCCATTGTCCGGCACGTGATGCGGGATTACCCAGACCTAAAACAAGAAAGGCTCCCCAGACTTCCCCGGAATTTCAGGGAAGAACGGCTGGATTCCTTCATGGCCATGCTTCAGCAGGCGATTGACACTCCCGAGGTCGAATGGCCCGAAAAGCTCCCCAGGTCGGCTCCCCCTGCGGTCATTCCCCATTCGGAACTGCTGGCCGCCCTGAAACTCTGGCGAGACGAAAAGGCCGAACAGCTGAACCTGGACACATGCCTGGTGGCCAACAAGAACCAGCTGGTGTGGCTTGCCGTTCCAGGAGACACTCCCTGGGAAATCCGGTACGAAAACGCCCACCTGCTGGGCTGGCAAAAAAAGGTGTGGAACCAGATTCTGCAGGAACACCTGGACAAGGCCGAAAGGATAGGAGAATAACCAATGGCCGCCTCCATCGCTATTGCAATTCTTGTCATTCTCGTATTCAGTTCCAGCGCCATCGTGGAACTGATCCAAAAGAAACGCCATGAAAAGACAGGAGAATCCATTATCAAGGAGCCCTGGGTAGAAATACACCAGATTCCAGGCTACCGGGACGCCCGAAAAGTGGCGGCATTCTACCCCCTCAAGGGAGAGCCCAATATTTTGCCCATCGTGCAGGAACTCTCCATGGAGGGCCGGCTTCTACTGCCCAAGGTGACGGGCGAAACCACCATGGAATTCTACCCCATCGAGAACTTGAAAAAAGATTTGGTTCAGGGGCACTTCGGCATCATGGAACCCCGCGAAGGAATCGCCCCCTGGGAAGGCCCCATCTCCGTATTCCTGGTTCCAGGAACAAAGTTCAACTGGGACGGGAGTAGGCAAGGCCACGGCAAGGGTTACTACGACCGGTACCTGGCCAGGTTCCCCAGCGCCTACAAGGCGGGTATTGCCACCCCGGCACAGATTTCCGACACTCCCCTAGAGCAGAAACCGACGGACATCCAGATGAATTCCGTTATCGCCTGCAGAGAGAGGTACTGATATGAGCTTCGAAAACAACGACAAGAAATTCGAACGACGTAGCTTCGGAGAAGAACGGCGTTTTTCTCAGGCAAATACGGCACGCCCCCGTTTTGACAAGCCCCGCTTTGACCGCCCGCGGCCAGAAAACGTGGTTCGGGCCATCGGCGACAAGGACGCAGCACCTCAAGTAGCCGTAGGCGGCCTAAAAGAAGTAGAAGCCCTTCTCGAGAACGAGCCCCTGAAGGTCCATCGGGTGCTGTTCATGCACCAGTCCAAAAATCCAAAGCTCTACAGCCTGCAGAAGCTGGCCAAAAAAGCACACGTACATGTACAGCAAGTGGATTCTAAAATTTTGGACAGTTACGCGCGACCGAATCAGGGCGTAGTGGCCTTGATGAACGAAAAGGAACTACTGGCCTGGGAAGACGTGCGGGGAGAATTTTTCAACGCCCGCGATACCGGCGAAAGAAAGCTTATCGCCGTAGCCACCAACATCGAAGACCCGCGAAACCTGGGAGCCTGTATCCGTAGCTGCCTCGCCCTGGGCGTAGACCTGCTCATGATCCCCGCCAAAGGCATGTGCGGAATTACGCCAAGTGTAGAGCGGACCTCTGCCGGAGCGCTACAAAAAATGCGAATTTGCAGGCCCGACAACCTGGAGGGGGCCATCGGGGAGCTGAAACTGGCGGGTTACCAGATTCTGGGCCTGGACGCCGACACCGAGACGAACCTAGCCGGGTTCGACTTTGCAGACCATGCAGTCATTGCCGTAGGCGGCGAAGACGTGGGCCTTCCTCCCTTCGTGAAAAAACAGTGCGATGCCGTGCTCCGGATTCCCATGATGCCCGAAGCACACTCCTACAATGCCTCCGTGGCCCTATCTTTGGGCCTATACGAATACGCAAGGCTCCGCATCAAGAATTAATTATTTATTTTGGAAGGGATTGCAACTAAGAAGGACTCAATATGGAAAGCGCAAGAAAAATCGTCAACCAGTTCCTGAAAGGAAAATTCGAGGACAAGGACCTAAAGAGCGAGCTGTACAAGGCCGCCGAAGCCGCCATGGAAGACGGCTGGACCTTTATGGACACCTCCTTCCAGATTGGAGGCCTTGCCCGTGAACGCGGCTTGGGCGACGACGAAGTGGAACAGATTCTGCGCCGAGCCTTCTCCAGCGAAAAACGTTCTTCTGAACGGGAAGAAGCAAAGCCCGAACCCCACAGGGAAACCACCCAGGCTGCTGCACCGCCACAGACCACCATCATGCCGGCATTCACTACCAGCATGATTCCCATGGAACAGATGCTGGCCATGGGTCTTGATACCCAGTCCCTGGAACTGTTGCAGAACTTCAAGATTGACCCCGAAGCCCTGTCTATTCCATGGCCAGCCGCCGACTGGCGTAAGGACCTAGCCAAGCTTTTGGAAGCAACCTTCGAAGAAGACGAAACCATCGACTTCAAGATTTCGGACACCCCCACCGCCACGTCGGAACTGGTGTCCAATATCGTGGGCCAGGACGACGCCATCAAGAAAATCATGAAGAGCCTGGACAGCCCAGAAGGAGCCCTTATCTGCATCAACGCCACCAAGGGTGGCGAAGACGCCTCCGACGAGAGCTGGAAATACCGCTACGTAATGGTGGACAATCCCAAGATGACGCTAGCCAAGCAGCTGGCCTACTTTAAGGCGTTGAACCTTCCCTGCGCAGCCCTCATCAACACCGGCGCAAACTCCGTGCAGGCCTGGGTAAAGATTGGAGCCGACAATCAAGAGGAATACGACGAACGGGTCGATTTCCTGTTCAGCACCCTTGCCTCCCAAGGTTTCCAGGTAGATTCTAGCAACAGAAACCCAAGCATGATGGTCCGCATGCCGGGCGTGCTCCGTGGCGGAAAGCAGCAGTACTTGATCAGCTTGGAACAGGGTGCCAAGAACTTCGTTGAATGGAAACAGTGGGTAGAATACTCCCTAGATGGCAAGCCCCTCATCGAGCTTGCCAGCGACAGCGAAGATGCCCCGAAAAAAGACGAAGTTTTAATCCAGAACATGCTCCAGGCCGGTGAATTCTTCTTGTTCACCGCTCCCCCGAAATGCGGAAAGTCTATGGCCCTGATGGACCTGGGACTTTCGCTGTGCTATGGCGAGGAATGGTTCGGAAACGCCACCACCATGAGCGACGTGCTGTTCATCAACTTCGAACTTACCAAGTCCGTGTTCCTGAACCGCCTGTACCTGCTGGCCAACAAACGCGGGCTTCCCGCCAGCACCGGGAACTTCGGCTTCTTGAATCTGCGAGGAGTCGCCCTTTCTCCGCTGGAGACGGCACAGCTTATCGCAAAGCGCGTAGAAGGCGCGAAGAAGATGGGAAACCACAACTACCGTACTATCGTCATCGACCCCATTTCGGCGGTGTTCCACAACCCGAAAGCCATGCGCATTACCGGTGCCCCCCACCAGATTCTGATGCAGATGGTGGACACCATCATCGCCCTCACGGGCTGTGCCGTAGTGGCCGCCTGCAACAATGACGAATACCCCTACCTGGAATCCCGTGCCGACAGCGTGCTGAAACTCACGCCGGTAGAAGGCGGCCTGAACCAGTTCCAGATTAACGGTTCCTTCAGGGAATTCCCGAAGCTCTTGGCTCGGGACTGCTCCTGGATCTATCCGAGATTCTGGGTTTAGTGGTTAGGGACTAGGATCTAGGGGCCAGGATCTAAGGGATTGGCTTGCGAAGGATCCTGTCCAGAGGAATCTACAAACCAGGGTCCACTGCCATTTGAATAGGTAAGAAATGAATCGTTTTGTAAAAAAAGGTGACGTGAGAAAACGTCCACAACAAGAAACTCCGAAGGCCGCAACAAAGCCGGTTGTCCGCAGGGCGACAAGTTTCGAAGACATCCAGAAACAATTCAGTTCCTGGACCCACGACATGAGAATCCCCGGAAAAGTCCAGGCCTGGTTTACCGCAGAGGCAAAGCCCGAAAATTCCGACTGGAAAATTTACAACAAGCTCATAAACGGTCACGAAAGCCTGCTGTTGGATGCTCCCGCAAAGGGCATGGACACTCCCGAAGTCGTCACGCAGATTTTCGAACAATTCAAAAAAGAACACCTGCGCAATTTCCGCAAGGCCATCCGGACCATTTGGTTCAGGGCCTGCGGCAACGGAAACTTCGCCCTGGTGGTGCAGGCAAATCTCCGTGGCAAAAACTCCGCCCACGAATGCAAGACCTTCGTAGATTTTTTGGAGCGGTCCTGTCCAGAAATCATCAGCTGCCACCAAATCCAGTGTCAGCCCTTTGTGCCCTTTGACCCCACCGTACATCAAAGCACCCGCATCGAGTCCAGGTGCAATTTCGGCAAGGACTTTATGCCTCTAGGCGATTCCGGCTTCTGTATGCACGTGCTAGACTGGGCCCCCCGCATCAAGGACACCTGGCTAAAGCTCCCGGAAAAAATTGCAAACGCCATCCACCCTGCAAAAGGCGATAAGTTCTTTGAATTCTATTCGGGTTCGAGTTTTGTAGCAGCATCTCTTTCCCCGCTGTTTGCTCAGGTAGAAAGCCAGGATTGCCGCGAAACATCCATGGAGTCCAGCCGCCAGAACAGCCGCCTAGCCCCGCAAGAAAACATGCGGTTCCACAGGGGGTTCTTTGACCCGGGATTTCTCACCAAGTTCTTTTCCAAGTCCGAAAATGACGGGCGTTGGACTTTCTATTTCAACCTGCCCGAAGGAGAACCCCTGCCGGCGGGTTCTGTGGAAACCATCGCCGGAGTTAGGCCGGAGCGCATCTTGATCGAAACAGCCGACCTGGAACAGGCCCCAAAGCTTATCAAGCAGTTCAGGAACCAGGGGTATGTCCTTCGCAAATCCATTCCTCTCTACCTGGAACCCGGCCGTGGAAAATTCGAAATTTTGGCCATTTTCGTGCCGGACCGGGTGGGACTTCTTGGGGGGAAAAGGCAAAAACCAGCCCAAAATCCCATAAAACCCGCCCATAAAACACTTTTTGTGCAAAAAGCCCCTACTTTTAGGCAAAGAAAAGATTAAATTATTACATAAGTTGTTCACGTTCAAAGAGTTACAAGGATTACTATGGGATTTTTGAAAACTGCGACTTTGTGCCTCGGTCTGGGAGTGCTGGTTGCGTCTGCCTATATCGTCAAGGAAGGCGACACCCTCTGGGACCTGAGTGACGAATTCCTGAACGACCCCTTCGCCTGGCCCGACCTGTGGGAAAACAACAGGCATATCCAGGACCCCCACTGGATTTATCCGGGTGACTCCATCTACTTCGGGGACAGCACCCGAGAAGAACCTGTAGCGATTCCCACCACCCAGAACCGCTACCCTTGCGGTGGCGCCATCGCCGACACCAACCTCCCTAAGGGCGTTTCCGCCGTAGGTTGCGACCAAGGCGATGCACGGAACGGAGACTTCGAAAACATGTTGGGTGACCTGCGCAACCGCGACAAGCGCCCCAAAAAGACCAAGAAAGATGACGTTTACTACTACAAGCAGCGTCCGGCACCGAAAATTTTCAACGGTTATTACCAGATTCTCGCTCCTGAAATCTATGATGTAGAACAGCTGAAAAAAGATGACCAGTTCTTCTCCATCCGTTCCGGCGAACGGAAGGAACCCATTCTCCACATTCCCGAAATGGAAGTGGTGGTTGGAATCGGCAAAAAGACCGATATCAAGGCAAAGAAAGGAGACCTGGTAGAAATTCTGGATGCACGAGCTATCGAAGTCCCCGGCACCCATGGAAAGAGCTTTGACACCTACGCCATGCTTAGACTTTCGGGCATTGCAAAAATTACCGCCGTTGGCGACACCTTGTCCCGTGCACAAATTGTGCAGAGCTTCAGAGAAATCAAGATTAACCAATCCAAAGCCCGTGTCAAAAAAGCTCCGAAAGTCCTGAATGTGAGCGGCTATGGAAAGGAACAGAAAGCAGACATCGAAGAGATGGCAACAATCCGTTATTCTATGGACCCCATGCTGATTATTGGAGCCTACTCTTACGTGCTCATTGACAAAGGCAAAGAGGACAAGTTCCGTACCGGAGATGCCATCGCCATCTGGGAACAGGACAAATCCGACGAAAGCATTCCGCCCCGTCTTCTTGGCCGAGGCATCATTGCCCGAGCCACCGAACACGAAGCAGCCGTACTCATTCGAGAAATTTACTCCAACAACCGCCGCGTGGAAATGGGCCACAAGGTTTCCGTTACCCACAAGGCACAATTAGCCAAGTGACAAAAACACTGATAGCCATATCTGCATTAGCTTTTTCTTTGGTCACCTTACTGATGGGGACGAGCGTTCTCATATTGCTGTTCCCCAGTATATCGTCGCACCTCCCCTTCTAAAGTTAGGAGGTGACGGCTGAGAATCTCACGCAACAACCTCCTGTTCTTTGGCTTTTTTGCTGGAGCCATCGTTTTGCCGATGGCGATTCTTTCGTATTTGAGTTTTCGTAATATTCAGAACGAGAACTTTCTTATCCAAAAAAACTTCGACGAGAACAGAGTTTCCCTACAAAAGGAACTAGAAGAAGCTCTCGAAAAAGAACAGAGCAAAATACTCCAAGAAACAAAAGCCGCATC
>JAEDLI010000105.1 GCA_016295375.1 Fibrobacter sp.
GTCAGTGGCTCCCTCGGGGTGATGGATGTCTCGGATATGGCTTCCGAAGGTGTTGCATTTCTTGACCATGCTGGCGAAAAGCGCAACATCCAGGAAGGCAATTTTTGCATTCAGTTCCGTGTAAAGTTCTTCGCTGTTGGGTCCAAGATTGCTCCCTAGACTCTGGTTGTAATGGGCGTAGGTGTAGCCGCCCCCTTTGTGGTGGGTATAGACCCAGGGCTCTATGCGGGTGAATTCGGTGAACCAGCCGAACAAGGCAGGGCCCAGGCGCAGGCTGTCACGGGCAATGCCTATGGAGGCAGCCCACTTGTTACCCCACCAGCTGTCGTCGAACATGCTGGTGGGCGACTTCATGTCGTCCCACAGGAGTTCTCCATAAAGTTCCCAGTGGCGGATGGTCTTGACGCTTAAATCAAAGGCTAAAGAGATGTTGTCCCGGTCCCCTTGCAGGTGCTCCTGGAACACGTAGGGGATAAAAGGAATCACGTAGGCCCATTCAAAATCCCGGTAGGTGCTGTCGGCGTCGGGATTGGGATTTGTTCCCGCATGTTCCGTAGTTTCCCCGTAAAGGGCGGTTTCCGAAAGGCCGAAGGTGATGTTTTCTGGCAGGTTAAGGTTCAGTCGATGAACGTGGACGTACTTGTTGTAGCCTTTTTTCTCAAAGAGCTTGGCCGCGTACTGGGTGTATTCTACCGGACCCAATTCGAATCGGTAACCGAAATAGGGGGTAGGGGCGGGCTTTTGCAGACGGCTGCTGCTGTCTTGCCAGGGTCGGTAGGGGTTCTGTTCACCTCGGAGAATCACGTGGTTCCTGCGGGCGGGACCCATGCTCAAGTAGTCAAATCCGGCGAGGAGCGTCACCGGGTCCAGCTGGTAACTGGCGTGGGCCGCAAACAGATCCCAGGTCCGGCGGTTGTCGCTCTGCTTGTTGTAGGGGATGCCTTCTTCGGGGTTGTAACTGTGGCCTAGAATTTCCCGGTTGGTATAGTCCGTGTTGACGTTGACCCGGGCCGCAAATAAGAACTTGTCGGTAAAGTGACCATCCAGGAAGAACCGGACGGACATGGAATTGTCGTAGTGGGTGGGGGCGTTTTTCAGGTTGGTAACGGTCAGGGAATCCTTAAGTTCGGCTCCAATATTCACCTCGTGGTGCCGGGCGGAGTCTTGCAAGGTAATGTGTCCTGCGGCATGGGAACTAGAAGACACGGCGATGAGAATCGCCATGGCATTAAAAAGTGTCCTAGGCCTGAATATCATAATACCCGCTATTTTCAATAATAAATTTTTTCAGGACTTTCGATAGAGTTTATAATGAAAAAAGATAAAGTTTTTGTATATTAAAAACATGAATTGGAACGAACCTCAGTTACTGGATATCCCTATTGCCCATGACCAACGGGGCAATTTGAGCGTGGTGGAAGGGGGAGGATTGATTCCCTTCGATATTAAACGCGTGTATTACTTGTATGATGTTCCAGGGGGAACGACCCGTGGAGGACACGCCCATCGCCAGCTCCGACAGTTGATTATTGCTGCCAGTGGCAGCTTCGATGTGGTTCTGGATGATGGAAAAAAACGGACAAAATATTCCTTGAATCGTTCTTACCACGGATTGTATATTCCGACCATGCACTGGCGTGAAATCGAGAATTTTTCTTCGGGTGCGGTCTGTATGGTACTTGCTTCTGAACACTACGACGAGTCCGACTACATCTACGAGTACGACGAGTTTAAGAAGATAGTGAATGAAATGTAGAGTGTCATGAGTTTTGAGTGGTGAGTTTTGAGTTTTAATAATTGCGCCTTCGGCGTCAAACTGTATACCGACAACTCACAACTGATAACTCATAACTCACCTCCCGTCTACTTCTCGTACCGGGCGTTCACGCAGGGGAGAGCTCCGAAGGATTCCTTGAATCGGTAGAGGTTCTCGTTCAGGTATGATCCGCCATCTTCGGTAGAAATTCCCCATGAGAATTTTTCACAGCCGGTTTGCACCGCTTCGCGCATGGCGTTGATGAACAGTGCCGTCGTGGCGTTGGTTTCGCGCTTGTTGTCGTCTGGAGCGAGGTACTGAAAGTGGAAAGCCTTGGCTTGCTTGAAATAGAAAATCATCATGCCAGAAAGGTAGAGCCCGTCTTGCCAGATGCCCCGGAACAGAATTTCTTCGGGGAACCTTTGTTTTAGGTCGAGCAGTTCTGCAAGGGAATGTACCGGTTTGGTGTTATGACGGGCTTTTGAAAGGGTCAGGAATTCGTAGAATTTTTCCAATTCACTTTCTGAAATTTCTCCGTAGCTCAGGTTCTGTTTTTCAGCCAGCCTGAAATTATGGCGACATTCCCTTGTGCAGTTTTTCAGGGGGTCGGCTCCATGAGCAAGGGGCGTGAAACAGCTGAGTTCCGTATGCCGTTTGTAATTCTGATGCTCCAGAGTGTAGTCGATTAGGTCGGTGGGAGCAGTTGCAAAAATCGGGGATGTGGGTTTAATTTTTATTCCGTTGAAGTTTTGGACAAGGTGGTTGTCGATTACTTGGATGATTTCGGAAATCTTGTTTCCGGAATAGAAATCCTTGGAAATGACCGGCCCGCCGAATGTGGAACCCTGGTGGGAGACAAATTTGCCCTCTATGTTGCAACCGGGAACGGCAGCGACGATAATTCCGCTTTTTTCTACAAAGAAGGAAGCATCGGCAAAGCGGCTTTTGGGATGGTAATTCAGGAATTTGCGGGTCTGCAGAAAGGTCCCGTTTACGGATTCCTCCATCACGAATCTGTCCCATCGGGATTCCATGTCGCTTTTGTAGGGCAAAATTTCGTACATATTCGTTAAAATAGTAAAAGGAGAATGCAAAAGTTGATAGTTCTAAGTTAGTAGTTACTAGAATTGTAAAAACAAGAGTTTTCTTGTGCCTAGAAGCAAGCCCGCAGGGCGTAATTATTAACTAGTAACTCGCCGAAGGCGCTCCGATTTGCTATTTTCTCAAGTGATGATGCATGTTCCTTTCTATTCGCTGGATTACGTGGAACGCGACTTGGGTTCGTCGCTAGTCGAGTCCGTAGATGCCGTTATAAAGTCAAACTGGTATATTCGCGGTTCGCATTGCACTGCCTTCGAAGAAGCTTTTGCTGCCTATTGTGGCAAAAAGGCTTGTGTCGGTGTGGGGAACGGCCTTGATGCACTGACCTTGATGTTGAAGGCTTCCATTATTTTGGGGCGTATGGCCGAAGGGGATGAGGTCATTGTGCCGGCGAATACATTCGTGGCGACTTTTTTGGCGGTTCGTGCGGCGGGGCTTGTGCCTGTTCTTGTTGAGCCGGACCCAGAAACCTGTAATTTGGATGTTGCTCGCTTGGCGGATGCCTGTTCCGAAAAGACCCGGGCCATTTTGGCGGTACATCTCTATGGACGCCTTGCGGATATGCCCGCGATTTTTGAATTTGCAAAGGCGCATAATCTGCTGGTGTTCGAAGATGCAGCTCAATCTCACGGGGCTGCTTTAGACAAGAACAAACTCTCGTCTCTCGTCTCTCGTCTCTCGTCTAATGCAGCAGCCTACAGTTTTTACCCCACAAAAAATCTGGGAGCCATGGGCGATGGGGGTGCCGTAGTCACCGACGACTTGGAGCTTGCCCAGGTGGTAAGGTCTCTTGGCAATTACGGCTCTGAACAAAAATACGTGAACAAATATGTGGGTGTAAATTCACGTCTTGACGAAGTGCAGGCGGCTGTACTGCTTGCAAAACTTCCGCATTTGGATTCTTGGAACGGACGCCGTCAAGAAATTGCGGCTCGGTATTGCTCCGAAATCAAGAACCCGCTGGTGCGTGTAACGCCAGTTCCTGCGAATCCGAAGACCCATGTGTGGCATGTGTTCCCGGTATTCTGCGAGCGTCGCGACGATTTGCAAAAGTTCCTTAAGGAACGCGGAATAGAAACCTTGATTCATTACCCGATTCCGCCGCACCTGCAAGAAGTCTTTGACGGGGCTCTTTCTCGCGGTGAACTTCGCTACGGCCCGCTTCCGATTGCCGAAGAACTGGCCCGTACGGAACTCAGCATCCCGATGGGCCCGGCCATGAGCGATGAACAAGTTGCTTACGTTATTGAATCCTTGAACGAATTTACTTAAATGCAATCTGATTTGAAATTCGCGAAACTTTTTGCCGGCTCCGGGGCGGTAACCCTGGTGAACGCCATCCGGGCGTTTGCCATCAACAAGCTAATGGCGATATTCTTGCCTCCAGCAGCGTTTGCCTGTGTGGGACAGTTCCTCAATCTAATGACCATTGGTCAGGCAACCTCGTCTTTGGCGTTGCAGAATGGTTGGACTGCCCTTACCGCTCAAAACAAGAACTCGAAAGAAAAGTTGCTAGGCATTTGGCGTGGTGGTCTCCGTCTTACTACGTTTGCAAGCCTGTTCACGTTTGTTGCGGCACTTCTGTTCTGCTTCATGGCCCCGCTAGATACTCTCTTGCCGGGAATCCCCACTCGCCTTGCCCAGGCGGCAATTCTGTTTGCCTTGCCGGGCATTTTTGCCACAAATATTATAACCATTACGGCTGCAGTCATGAATGGCCTTGATGAGAACCGCAAATGGGCGACCATCAATATTGCGTCATCTATCTGGCAAGTGCTCTGGGTTGCGTTTTTCTTGTTTACGGGTCGACTTTCCGTTCTTTCGATTATTGCGACCCAATCCATCGTGGCGGCGTTTTTTGCCATCCGCATAGCGAGTCAGGCGGGGTTCAGCGTTAAATATATTTGGAAAACGGCACTTGATACCCGCAGACCATGGCTGTCCTATGCCCTTATGGGGCTTGTCCCCATGGTGCTCACTCCGGTAGTGCTCACGGTCATGCGTCTGACCGTAGCTTCCAATTTTGGTAACGATGCGGCGGGAATCTGGCAAAGTGTCTGGAAGGTTTCTGATTTTCTGTTCATGGCGATGTCGGCGATTCTCACTGTGATCATTTTGCCAAAAGTTTCTCCCAAAATGTCTCGGGCTGATTTCTTTGGCATGTTCCACCCGATTTTGTTGCGTGTCATGGGAATATCCCTCGTGATGATAGCCACGTTGTATTTTGTCAGGAGTCTCCTGGTGCAGGTGCTGTTTTCTTCGGCCTATATGGGGGCGGTTGATTACCTGCCGCTTCAGCTTGTTGGTGATTTTTTCAGGGCCGGCGGATATGCCCTAGCCCTTGTGCTAATTGCTCGGGCAGAAACGGTGAAGTTTATAACCGTTGAAATATGTTCAGAGATTTTCTTGTCTGTCGGAACGCTTGTTGGAGTCAAGCTTGTCGATTTTAACGGCCCCATGCTGGCCTATGCCACGGAAAATTTCTTGTATCTAGTCACACTTTACATCTTGGTTCGGAGGCTCAAGTGGAATACTCCGTAACCAACATGTTTGCCGAAAAGATGACCGAGAATGTCTATGTGAAGGCCTTCGCTCAAGGGGTCAAGACAGAACAGCGGGAACTTCCGCCTGTAGTGTCGGTACTTATGGCCAGCTACAATCACGAAAACTTTGTGGAAGCGGCGGTCCGTTCGGTAATGGCACAGACGGGAGTGATGTTTGAACTTGTCGTTATCGATGATGGCAGTACAGATAGTTCTCCCGAAATTCTAGAGAAACTTTCCTCCGAATTGCGATTTACCTATGTCCATCGCGAAAATAGGGGAGTCGTGGCGACCATGAACGAGCTCTTGTCTATGGCGCGTGGCAAGTATTTTTGTTCATTTGCCTCAGACGATATAATGCCACCGGATCGGTTGAAAGTCCAGAGCGAATTTTTGATAAATCACCCACAGTACAAGGCCTGCTTTGGTCAAATCCATACAATGGACGAGAACGGGGTTGTGAATCCAAATCCTGACCCGAGGTATTTGAAATCTGTTCCCGAAGTTTCCTTTGAAGAGTTTTTTCTGGGTAAAAAGGAAATTCACGGTTGTTCTGAGATGATAGACGTGGCTGAGTTTCGTCGCCTTGGCGGATACAATGCGTCGTGTTTTCAAGAAGATTTTCCCATGATTCTCAGGCTGTTGTATGAATACGGAAAAGTACCTGTCATTAGCTGCAACTGCTGTCATTACCGCATCCATGGGAACAATTTGTCGTCGTTGAAAAATAAAGAGACGATAAACAAGATCTACGAGGGAATGCTTAGGGCAATTGATTGCTACAAAGGTCATTCATTATATTCAAAGGCTCGCCAGGCGTTTAAGACGGCCTGGTTTTCTGCCTTGGCGTACAACAATAAGGGGGAGGCACTAAAGCGACTTCCTCAGCTGGCGTCGTTTTCGATGGGCTTTGTTAAGCGGTTGCCCAAGTTGTTTATCCCTAGTGCGTTTTTGAAGCATTAGGGGGTGGTGGATATGATTTCGGTCTGCATGGCGACATATAACGGCGGTAAATTTATCCGCGAACAGCTGGAAAGTATTCTTTCGCAGTTGCCTACTGATGCCGAAGTTATTGTCGCTGACGATGGCTCGACTGACGATACCCTCGCTATTGTGAATTCTTTTGGTGATGGACGCATTCGTGTGTTGCCTGCCGAAAAGCATCTGGGCGTTATCTATAATTATGAACGTGCTCTGCAGGCATCTAAGGGGGAATTCATCTTCCTCGCCGATCAAGATGATATTTGGTTTCCGGAAAAAGCGGAGAAAGTTCTTGCGGCGCTGAAAGACGCGGACCTTGTGATTCATGATGCATGGATGCTTCGACCTTCCGAGCCGTCCGGTTCCTCGTGGGTTCGCACTGGCAAGTTGAGTGATATTCGCCCTTATAGGAGCGGGGTAGCCGCAAACTGGTGGAAAAACCGCTATACCGGAAATTGTATAGCGTTCCGTCGTCTTGTCTTGGACAAGGCTTTCCCATTTCCCAAGAATCTTCCCATGCACGATCAATGGTTAGGGCTTGTTGCTGAGAAATTTTTTAGGGTGTCGTATGTTACGGAGCCTCTTATTGAATACCGCCAACACTTTGGCAACGCAACGCACATCGGAAGATCATCTGCAGGTGTTTTTCAAAAAACCAAATGGCGGTTTGATTTAGCAAGAGCAATTTTTTTAAGTGTGTAGTGTGTAATGTGAAATTCCTCATTACACACTTCATATTCCACATTACACATTTGACATTGCCTGCACCACTTTTCCCCAGCCGACCTGCACAAAGGCTCCTGCTCGTACCAGATTTCCCTGGGCTTCTTCGTACTCCTTGAGAATGCGGTTGTATTCCGAGACATCCCGGCGGAACTTCACGTCCTTGTGAATTTTTTTCAGGAGCATGTCCTGCTTCCACTGGGCGGCAGCGGAAAGTTTTTGGCAGGAGATATCCAGGGCGTCCAGGTAGGCGGGGAGTGCATCCAGGAATTCTTTTTCAAACTCCTTGGCGACATTTTTGGCCTGCAAAACCAGGTTTTTCTGGATGATGGCGTTTTTGCGGATTTCGCTCATGAGCCGCACGATGCGCTCGTAGTCCACTTGGGGCCAGATGAGGCTGAAGGGCCACATCTTTTTCCAATGGAACTTGAACATGGACTCGTGGGCGGTGTTCTTGGCCCGCAGGAGTTCCTTCAGGTTTTCGAAAATAATCTGGGAGGGGATTTTTGTCTTTTCGGGTTCGTTTGCCATCGCCTCCAATATAAAAAGGTTCTCTCTGTAAAATTGCTCTTTTTGGGGGAGATTTCCTTTTTTTTACGGAAATAGTCCCCTTTTTTGACCTTTTTTTTAAAAAATGTCTTCTTTTTTGCAAATTAAGAATTAAATTCTAATAAAACCGTTCTATCAAGAAGGATTTTATATGAACAATCAAAAATTCAAGATTCTGGCCATTGTGGATGCGGTCCTTATCGTGGTCCTCATTGTTGTCATGATGATTCTCAAGGGTAACTATAACGATCAGGCTCAGGTTTCCGTTAAGGAACAGGTGGGGGCTTACCAGGAAAAGGCCAACGGAATGCTCCAGGAACAGTGGAAATCCATGGACCAGTACGGCATGGCCTGGAAGCTGGTGTATGCGATCCTTACGGGAGACAAGTCCGAGGCCAGTTTCGATGCCGCCGTCAAGTCCATCGAGGGCGATAAGGATGCCCGTCTGAAACAGCTTTCTTACATGTACACTGCTGCAGGTATCCCGGACAAGGTCCAGAACGATATCAACGAAAAGGGCGGCCTTGCCGACAAGTTCCTGCTGAAGGACGAAGGCGGCGTGAAGGAAGTAGCCTGCGGCAAGAATTGCACCCTCAGCTTTACCTTTGTAAAGGGCAAACTCAAGGACAGCGATTACAAGGCCCTGGTGGAATACAACATGGACGAAGCCTTTAAACTGGAAGCTCCTGCGGCTTTCCACTTTGAATAAGGAGATTTAGGATGAATATCAAGAACATTGCAATCGTTTTGACCGTCCTGGTGGTGGCCATTGCCGCCATGCTCTTTATGCAGAAGGGGAACTATGTGACCCAGGCGACGGAACATTACACCAAGACCACGCGCAACAGCTTCAAGGGCTCCAGCAAGATTATCGAGTACGTGAACTCTACCGCTGGCACCACCAAGATGCTGTGGGCGCTGACCTGCGATGCCGTACAGGGGGCAAAGACTTCACAGGACATGGCTAAGCTG
>JAEDLI010000106.1 GCA_016295375.1 Fibrobacter sp.
CGAAGAAGGTGTGGTGGTAGTTGTCGCGGCCCACCACGTCGAGGTCGTTGTGCTTACCGGACACGCGGAGGCACTTCTGGCTGTTGCATGCGCGCTTCCAGCCCTTGGGATTGTCGCCCAGGAAAATCGCCTTGAACTGGTTCATGCCCGCGTTCGTGAACATGAGCGTCGGGTCGTCATGCGGGACCACCGGCGAAGAACGCACAAAGAGGTGGTCCTTGGATTCAAAGAACTTGATGAAAGATTCGCGCACCTGCGCAGAAGTCATTTTTTCGGACATAGCTGTTCCTTTTATTTTTCGGGAACAAAAATAGAAAAACAAGGGCTGGGGTCTAGATGCTGCAGGCTAAGCCATAAGGAGAAAAGTGCTCAGAACAGCATTAGTTCCCTTTTTGGACTTATTACTTGAAATTTTTCTTCGCCGCTTCCAGCGTTTCAATCACCTTGTCGCACCAGTCGTCAAATTCGGGATCGTCCTTCTGGAATTCCGGATGGGCCAGCACGTTTGCGGTGGTGCGGCGGATACCCTGGTCAAAGCGGACTTCGGTGCGGAACGTGGGTACGGCGCGCTTGAGCTTGGAATTGTCAAACACCACGGAATTCGCCTTGTCGCCGATGAGGCTCCCCAGCAAATCGTAGTCGCTTACATCGGCAAGGAATTTCGAAGACACGTAGTAAGGCTTCAGTTCAACGCCCAGACCATCCGCCACAGCCTTGTAAATCTGGTTCCAGGTGAGCGTCTCGTCGCTTGTTATCTGGAACGTTTCTCCGATGGCGTGAACGTTCCCCATCAGGCCCACGAAACCCCGGGCAAAGTCGGTGTTGAAAGTCATGGTCCAAAGGCTCGTACCGTCGCCGTGAATGATGACAGGCTTGCCCTGCAGCATGCGCTTCGCCACCTGCCAGCTGCCATTCTTGCCGTGAACACCCAGCGGGATGCTGCGCTCGTCATAAGTGTGACTCGGCCGCACAATTGTGATGGGGAAACCCTCTTCGCGGTACTTGCGCATCAGGAATTCTTCCCCCGCAATCTTGTTACGGGAATATTCCCAGTAGGGGTTTGCAAGAGGAGTCTCTTCGGTAATGCGGTAATCCGAAAGAGGCTTCTGGTAGGCGCTGGCCGAACTGATGTACATGAACTGTTTTGTCTTGCCTTTGAAAAGGCGGTAGTCGCGTTCAAGTGCACTCGGGTGGAATACGATAAAGTCGCAGACCACGTCGAACTGCATGCCCTTGAGTTTTTCGGCAACGTCCGACTCATTGTAGATGTCGGCGTTAATGATTTCGATACCAGCAGGGATGTCTTCTGCGGGGCGGTTCTCGCGATTGAGCAGGTAAAGTTTCCAGCCCTGGGCCACCGCGAGCCGCGTAATGGCCATGCTGATGGTTCCTCTTCCGCCGATAAAGAGAGCGATCATAAAGAAGTGGTTAGTGGTTAGGGCCGAAGGTCCGTGATTAGGATTCTGAAACTCGTTATGTTCGCGAAGGCGAACATCTGCTAGACAACTGTGAGCGGATCCTCACATTCGTGAGGATGACGAAAAAGATTTTATTTTTCATTTCTCACAACTGGCTCCTCATAACCCATCACACACTTCTCACACCGTTGCGTGGGCCGCAATCTTGTAGATTTCGGTGACGTCCTTCGCCTTGAGCGGAACAAAGCCCCAGCCGTCACCCGGATTCAGCTTTTCCACCATCTTCGGAATGTCTTCTTCCTTCGCGCCGAGTTCTGCAAAGTTGATGGGCATGCCGATGGAATGCAAGAAACGGCGGAAAGCCTTGATTCCTTCCAAAGCGGTGGCCTTCGGATTTTCAAAATTCATCTCGCAACCGAAAACGCGGGTAGCCATCTGCGCAAAACGCATCACGTTGTGATCGACGACGTATTCCATCCAGGAGGGCATAATCACCGCAAGGCCCGCGCCATGGGCGCAGTCGTAAAGCGCCGAAAGTTCGTGCTCGATGGCGTGGCTGTTCCAGTCCTGACTGCGCCCACAGCCCACAACGCCGTTGTGGGCTACCGTCCCCGCCCACATGATGTTGGCCCGCACCTGGTAGTTGGCGGGGTCGGCAATGGCGCGGGGTCCTTCCTTAACCATTGTGAGGAGCACCGCTTCGCACAGGCGGTCGGTAATTTCCACTTCCAGCGTGTTCGTGAAATAGCGTTCAAAAACGTGGGCCATGATGTCGGTAATGCCACAGGCCGTCTGGTAGGCAGGCAACGTGCAAAGGAGCGCCGGATTCTGCACCGCAAACTTCGGGCGGATATGCTCGCTGCTGGCGCCACGCTTGAGCATGCCGTCTTCCTTGGTAATTACGGAGTCGCCGCTACCTTCGGAACCGGCGGCCGCAATGGTCTGCACCACGCCTATGGGGAGCGCGCAGGCAGCCGAGGCCTTGCCATCGTAAAAGTCCCAGAAATCACCCTTATAGGGAACACCCATGGCAATGGCCTTGGAACTGTCGATCGTAGAGCCGCCACCCACCGCAAGGATAAAGTCAATACCGTTCTGGCGGACAATTTCAATGCCCTTATAGACAAGAGAGTCATGGGGGTTCGGCTTCACACCGCCCAGTTCAACATGGGGGATTCCTGCAGCGTCAAGGCTCGCCTTCACTCGGTCGATGAGGCCCGAACGCACGGCGGAACCGCCACCGTAGTGGATGAGCACCTTGGTGCCACCGTATTTTTTGACAAGCGCGCCGCATTCATTTTCGCGGTCCATGCCGAATACAAATTCCGTGGGGCTGTAAAAATTGAAATTTTCCATGTTTTCCTCTTCGTTTTTAATAATAATACAATGATTCCATGCCCAAAGTTGCCGTTTTTGGCCAAAATTCGTGTATAAAAAGAACCAAACCTTGACAAAATCCCCATAATTTTCTCTATTTTGGCATCGAATTTTTATGTTTAACCCTTAACGGAGAATCAATATGCCTTGCGGAAAGAAAAGAAAGCGCAGGAAGATTGCGACTCACAAGCGCAAAAAGCGCCGTCGTCGTGACCGTCACAAAAAGAAACTTCGCTAATCCGTTAGCATTTTTGTGATTTCCTAAAAACGGGGTGCCAACACACTCCGTTTTTTCGTGTAACCCGACACCGTCACGGAGCCGAAAAAACCGAATGCAGATCCAGGGAACTATCAAGAACGTCACCTATCAGAACCCAGCCAACGGCTTTACCGTGCTGAAGGTGGTGCTTTCTGATACGGGCAAGGTGGCGGTAGTCACCGGGAATTTTCCTGCACTCACTCCCGGCGAGAACTTGCGGTTTGAGGGCGAATGGGGCCGCCACCCCAAGTTCGGCGAGCAGTTCAAGGCCTCGGGTTTCGAAATCCTGAAAACAGGCGACGGCAATCTGCGGGACTACCTGGCCAGCGGGCTATTCCGGGGCATCGGGCCCAAGACCGCCGAACGCCTGGTGGAGGCCTTTGGAGATACCCTGCCAGAGGTGCTGGACAACCACCCCGAAAAGCTCTCCGAGGTAAAAATCAAGGGTATCACTCCCAAGAAAATGGCGGAGTTTCTGGCCAGCTGGCAAGAGGCCCGCCTGAGCCGCGAAACCATGCTGTTCCTGTACAGCCACGGCATCGTGGGCAGTACCGCCAAGCGGCTGTGGAGCACCTACGGCGAAGACACCATCCCAAAGATCAAGGAGAACCCCTACCTGCTCTGCGAAGAGGTGTGGGGTATCGGGTTTGCAAGCGCCGACGAAATCGCCATGAAGCTGGGCCTACCGAAGGACAGCCCCATGCGGTTCCAGGCGGCGCTGCTCTACTCCCTGCAGGAATCGTCCTTCAACGAAGGCCACGTGTACCTGCCCAAAGACGCCCTGCTGGACCGCACCCTCAAGAACCTGCGGATAGACAGCTTCGACGACGACGCGGTTCAAATTATGATGGAGCAGTTCGAAGGCCTGTGCAAGAACGGGCGCATTACCCGCGTAGGCGACGACTGCTTTTACCCGTCCATGTTCCGGGCCGAAGACTCCGTGGCACGGAACATCGCGCTGCGGCTACAGCGGAACACGCTCCCCACCGAAGGTTTCGAGCAGTACCTGGTGAGCTGGGAGCGGGAACACAAGTTCAGTTTCGACCCGGTGCAAAGGCAGGCCATCCAGATGGCGCTGTCCCACAAGTTCTCCATCGTCACAGGCGGCCCCGGCACGGGAAAGACCACGATACTCAAGGGCATATTGCATCTTGCCAACCAGATGGGAGAATCCGTGCTGCTGGCAGCCCCAACGGGCCGTGCCGCCAAGCGTATGGAAAGCCTCTGCGGAGCACCCGCGAAGACGCTGCACCGCCTTCTGGAAATGGACCCCGTGTCCAAGAAGTTCAACAGGAACGTAGGCAACCAGCTGCACTGCGACCTGTTGATTGTAGATGAATTCAGCATGGTGGACACCTGGCTTGCATCATCATTGCTAGAAGCGGTCAGCCTTCGGGCACGAATCCTCCTGGTGGGGGACGCCGACCAGCTGCCAAGCGTAGGACCGGGCAACGTGCTGAACGACCTGCTGCAATGTCCGAAAATCCCGAGCGTGCGTCTGCAGCACATATTCCGGCAGGCCAGCGGCAACGACATCGCCGACAAGGCGGCCAAAATCAACCAGGGCATCATGCCTGCGCCTATCGACGGGCCCAACTTCCACTTTATGCCCTACGAGACTCCCGAAGAGGCCCTAGGCATATTGCAGAAACTGGTCACCACAGGCGTGCGCTCCAAGCTGGACATCGACCTGAAAAGCGACCTGCAGATTCTAGCCCCCATGCGCAAGGGCCCGCTGGGCGTGTTCGAGCTGAACCAGTTCCTGCAAAGGCTCATGAACGGCAGCGCCCCAAAATTCAAGATCTGCGGCACCGAATGGGGGGCAGGCGACCGGGTGATGCAGACCACCAACAACTACGACAAGAACGTGTTCAACGGCGACGTGGGCATTGTTTTCAACGTCAAGAAGGACAAGTCCGCCATGACGGTCTTTTTCGACGACAAGACGGTGGATTACGAAGGAGACGAAATCGAGGACATGCAGCTGGCCTACGCCTGCACCATCCACAAGAGCCAGGGCAGCGAATACCCCGCCGTCATCGTGATTCTCGATTCCAGCCACTACGTGATGCTCCAGCGGAACCTGCTGTACACCGCCATCACGCGGGCCAAAGGCCACGTGTGGGTGCTTTCCGCCCCCGGAGCGTTCCACCAGGCTGTCCGCAACAACCGCAGCACCAGACGGTTTACAAGGCTGAAAGAGCGACTGGGGTGAGGCTCGAGGCACGAGGCGCGAGGTTCGAGACACAAGGTCGCCGCTCCATTGTCATCCCCGCGCAGGCGGGGATCCGCTTGAAGAAACAGATCCCACAAAAAATCCCGCAGATTTCTCCGCGGGATAATTCTTGTTTATAACTTCGGGACTGGATCCTGCTCCTTCGAACCTAACTCAACTAAGGCAACGAATTGCATCGCAATTCTAGTTGCCAAGTTTCGTATATCGACTTCGGCGCAGCGCGCCTCCGCTCAGAATGACACAGACGGCGCGATTACAGGTCCACCACTTCAGTCCAGCCGAAGGGGTCTTCCGCTTCGCCGAACTGAATAGCCGTATACTTCGTGAAGAGTTCCGTGCAGACCGGGCCCGGATTCACTCCGTCACCGTAGGTGAATTCCTTGCCGGCAACCGGATCCACAATCTTCTTGATCGGGGTAATCACGGCGGCGGTACCGCATTCGGCGGTTTCGGAGAATTCAGCCAGTTCTTCGAAGGGCACCTGGCGGCGTTCCACGGTGTAGCCGAGGTGTTCAGCCAGCTGCTGCAGACTCTTGTTCGTAATGGACGGCAGAATGGATTCGGACTTCGGGGTCACGTAGGTCTTGCCCTTGATGCCGAAGAAGTTTGCCGGACCACATTCGTCGATGTACTTCTTTTCCTTTGCGTCCAGGTAAATGGTGCTGGAGTAGCCCAGCTTCTTGGCTTCGGCGAGGGAGAGCAAGCTGGCAGCGTAGTTACCGCCGACCTTCACCGTACCCGTACCCTGCGGAGCGGCGCGGTCGAAGTTGCGGCTAATCATCATATCGACAGGCTTGAAACCGTCCTTGAAGTACGGACCGACCGGGGTCACGAACATCAACAGCAGGTATTCGTCAGAGGGCTTCACGCCGACTTCCGGGCTCGTACCGATGAGAAGCGGACGGATGTAGAGGGTTGCACCGTAACCGTACGGCGGAACAAAGCGAGCGTTGGCCTTCACCACGGTGTGGACCATCTCGCGGAACAGCTCGACAGGCGGAACAGCCATGAGCACGCGGTTAGCCGTGTTCTGCATGCGCTTTGCATTTTCATCGACGCGGAAGATACGGACCTTGCCGTCCTTGCCGGTGTAGGCCTTGAGGCCTTCGAAACCTTCCTGGCCATAATGCAAGCAAGTCGCGGCCATGTGGATGCTGATGTCCTTGGAAGAAGAAAGTTCGACTTTACCCCACTTGCCATTGCGGTAGTAGCAGCGGACATTGTAATCGGTATCGTAATAACCGAAGGGGAGCGTCTTCCAATCGACAGTGTTCAAATCAAGCATAATTTAACCTTTTTGCAATTTGTGCATTTTTAAAGGTATCATTCGGTACCGCAAAGAAAAATACAATAATGACGAGCGTTTTGGCACCCGTCATATTAAAAAAAGAGAGAGAAAAATGATATTACAAAAATTGTAGATTACCCCAAGAGGATATACATCGCCAGGGTAAACATCACAAAGGCCGTGGCAGTAAGCGCGGACGGCACAAACTTTCTGTCTTTCATAATGAACTCCTTTGCTAAGGGTTCCTTATTTCACTCCCTTAATATACACTCCCGAATGCATAATATCAAATATATTGTTTATATGTAATTGATAGTTATTTTTGATATATGGACGACTGCTTGCAGTTTATTGAAGGGTGGGGGCTTCTGCAACGCAAGAAAAATCATTTTTTTTGCTTAAACCTATTGACTTTTGGCAATAAATTTTATAAAATTAGATTGTATACAATTAAATACGGCGTAACCAGACGCCGATATCCATAAAAAACGGAGGCTCATCATGGCGAACATCTACGACTTCACCCTTACCGACGGCAAGGGCAACCAGGTCTCGCTCGCAAACTTCAAGGGCAAGGTGATGCTCATCGTGAACACCGCGACCGGCTGCGGTTTTACTCCGCACTACAAGCCCATCGAACAGATGTACTCCGACTTCCACGACAAGGGCTTCGAAGTCATCGACATTCCCTGCAACCAGTTCAAGGGCCAGGCCCCCGGCACCGACGACGAAATCCACGAATTCTGCACGCTCAACTACGGCACTGAATTCCCGCAAATGAAAAAGTCCGACGTGAACGGCCCCGACGAACTGCCGCTCTACACCTACCTGAAATCGCAGAAGGGTTTCGAAGGCTTCGGCTTTGGCGTAAAGGCCGCCGCCATGGCGCTTTTGCTCAAGAGCATCGACAAGGATTACAAGAATAATCCCGACATCAAGTGGAACTTCACCAAGTTCGTCGTGGACCGCAAAGGCAACGTGGTCGCGCGCTTCGAACCCACCGCCGACATGGACGACGTGCGCGCCTGCGTAGAGAAGTTGCTCTAGGAACTGCCATGAACTGCCCCCAGCTAAAACTTGAAAACCAGCTGTGCTTCCCGCTGTATGCCGCGTCCAAGGAAATCACGCGCCGTTACGCCCCGTACCTGGAACCGCTCGACCTCACGTACACGCAGTACATTGTGATGCTCGTGCTGTGGGAAGAAAAAAAGTGCAACGTCTCGGAACTCGGCAAAAAGCTGTTCCTCGATTCCGGCACGCTCACCCCGCTTTTGAAAAAGCTCGAGGCCAAGGGCTACATCCAGCGCACTCGCGAACAGAGTGACGAGCGCTGCCTTTCCGTAAGCCTCACCGCCGAAGGCGAATCGCTCAAGCGCAAGGCCGCAAGTGTCCCCAAGTCCATGGCCAGCTGCGTGAACCTCTCCGACACCGAAGCCAAGGCTCTTTACACCCTGCTGTATAAGGTTCTGGAAGGGTTCGTGGGGTAATCATAATCAAAACTCAATCTTGTCTAGAACAATCTGTTCTGAATCTTGCTGCAAGAACATGACCATGTAGATGGGCAGATACGTCACCTTCCCCTTTTGGGAAACGTTGCAGTTTGCAAAGACGAAACCCTCCTGCATTTGGTATTCGGAATTCGCAAGACAGTTGTTCATGGCGGAATGAATGGTGTAATCCTTGCCGCTTTTCACTTCGATAGGCAATGCTCGGTTGTTGTATTCGATAACAAAATCAAGCTCGCCCAGGCGGTTTGAATTGTAGTAGTAAAGCCGGAATCCTTTTGAATAGAGTTCCTGAGCAATGGCATTTTCGTAGATTCCGCCCGCATTCAGGTTCTGATTTTTTGTCAGCAGCATGGACTTCGTGTTCATTCCGTATT
>JAEDLI010000016.1 GCA_016295375.1 Fibrobacter sp.
GTCTTCACTGACATTCCCTGCTCAAGCATCCGGCGGATTTCCTTCCTCTGCTGTTGTCTTATAGGGGCTCTTTATGAGCGGGGATAAAACAGCAGGATGTACGGGACCTCTTTGACGAGAAGATTACAGTGGTCAAGGCGGAACAGTCCAAGGAATACGAGGACTGTATCGAAATCATGGCCGTCCTTTCCGGGCAGTTCTGCAAGGTGGTCTATTCCTACGTTACCAACACCGTGACAACCGCTTTCAAGCTGAGGGACAACCAATGGAAAAAGCTGACGAAATAGAACTTGATGCCGCCGAAAAGGCAGCGTACTTCGAGAACCGCTCCGAGACAGATGAACTCGCTGACCACGAGTGGGCCGTCAGGAACGGACTGTCTTTCAGCGGTCCGGGCGCCTTGCAGAATGCGATTGCCGCCGCAAAGGAACGAGCCGCCGATAGCCGGAAGAGGATGGTCTCGCTCCGTATGGACTGCGAAGACATCGACGGGATAAAGGCCAAGGCCGCACGCATGGGCGTTAACTACCAGACGCTCATCAACAGCCTGGTGCACCGCTACCTGAACGGTTCCGTATCGTTCTCCGAGGCGTTCTAGAGGCCCTGGCGAAGGCTGCCGTGTAGGGCTTTGTCCGGGAAAATCAAGTTTCTTTTGACTTTGCCGCAGGTGTAATTTATTTTCCATTTGTGGAGGAAGGAATATGCTCGAGGCTTATCTCTATCTTGCCAATCATTGGCCGGTGCTGGTATTCTTCATCACGGCACTGCTCGTAATCGCCGCCTACGCAGTGTCTATACGGTTATTCCTGCCGCAATGGCTCATAAAAAGAAAAATAAGGAAACTTTCTTACCTGCCGTTCGATGACCCGGAAATCATCAGGTTGAGAGAAATGGAAACTAGGGCTGCAAGAAGGGGCTTGGAGAGGTTCGTGACTGGCGTGGTGGCGTATCTGGCAGTTCTTGCCGGAGTGACTGCTTGCGCCATGGTAAGAAAGTCCGGCTACTATGACTCGTTGATGGATGTCTTTATTGATTTCATGAAAGGGTGTTGACTTTTCGCCGAAAAAATTATATATTCACTCCCAGTCGTTAACTAGGACTTGCTCCAGGCGTTCGCTGCGCCTGGGCTTTTTTTTTCGGTCTTATACGCGGTAAAAAACGCCCATCCGTAAATCTTCGTGGTGTAACAAAACCAAAGGAATACCATGAAAGAAATCGTTATCATGCTCAACGACCTCTGCGAAAAGTACGGAATCGCGGAGGAGGACATCACACCCATCGCCCAGAAGATCGGCGAACTGGCAGGCCCCGCCGCCATCGAGGAGCTGCAGGCCGCAGCAGGCGGGCAGGACTCCCCCGACGAGGGCGGCGAGTTCGACGACCTTGCGGCCGAGGAGGAATGATGGCCAAGGCAGCCCAAAAGGAACAGACAATGGCGGTCTCCATCGAGGAAGTACTGGGTGGAATCCTGCTACAGTTGAAAATCAACAACGAGATGCTGGCAAAACTGCTCGAAGCGCAACCAAAGAAGGTGTCGCTTGCCGGAGTGAAGGCTAGCTAGCGTCCTCGGGGACGGGCATCTCCCTGGCAAGTCTCTCGAACAGGGCCGCGGCGTCCGTCGTGCGGTCGCAGAAGGCGAGCTCTTCGGCAAGTTCCAGGGAGCGGCGGTAGTCCAGCGGCCAGTCCTCCGGGACCTGTACCGACCTGCTGAACAGGTCGTTGCGCACCTTCTCCTCCGAGTAGAACTCAAGCCAGGCGTAGTTCACGTGGCTGTTGACGAAGCCCAGGGGGTCGTATGTCGGCTTCCAGCACGGAAGCCCTTTCATGACCTTGTAGTAGGCCCGCCCGACCAGCTCGGTGTAGATTGCCTGCAGTTCCTCGGAGCATCGCATGGCGAACATCTTCGTCCTCTTCATCTGCAGGATGACGCAGTAGATGACCATGTCCGCTGCCAGGTCCTTCATGGGCTTGGAATAGTCGAATATGCTCTTCCTTTCGCTCCAGGGGTTCGAGAACACCTTCTCGTCGTTCTGCCTGGGCAGCCACCCGAAACGGGCCTGCAGCCCCATTTTGGGGTCTCCTATTCCCCTTCTTGACGCGAGATACCTCTTTGCGCTCGAAAGACTGCTGTTCACGCCCATACTTTCTCTCCTTAAGAACCTTTTCGACAAAATATAAACATTATACGCACATTTTGCGTAGAATAATTTATTTTTTTTTCTCAGATGCCGACGGGAAATTTCACAAAAAGGAAGATGAAGGCTAGGGTTGACGCCCTGCGTTCCATCATGCTGCTGCCGACGTTCGAAGGGGCGGGTTTCGGGCACTGCACCGTTTTTGACGAGGGGACGCCAAACTCCTGCGACATGGTCTATTCGGCATTCCTGGTCCACCGCTCACCCGTCGGCTTCCTGAAAGCTGTCTCGCTGCTCATGAAAAAGGAAATCCGGGTCTTGAACCTGGACGGATGGGTTGACGATAATGGAGACCCTGAAAAGGTGTTCCCCGGCGGGCGGGCGGCGGCGACGGGTGCAGCCATCGACGCCATCAACTCTTTCAAGGACTGGTATGGAAGGGCGCGCGACTGCGTGGAGCTGGACCTTGTACGCTCATACGGCTCGGAGGGCGAGACTCCACTGGGCAAGGGCAAGATGAAGCTTCTGGAGCGGAGGTTCAGGGCCAGGTGGGACGAGGACGCCCAGGAAGATTCCCAGGGACAGGATTCAGCCCGCGAGGCCATGGAGCGGTTCAAGGAGTTCCTGTCATGAGTTCGCAATACTGGACACCGTTCCAGCAGGAATTCTGGAGAAGGCGCGACGACCCGTTCCTTATCGCGTCGTGCGGGGTGTCTTCCGGAAAGACCCGTATCGGCGCCTGGTGGGCCACACGGCAGTTCCTGCAGGGGAAGCGCTGCCTGGTCGGTTGCCAGGGCTTCACGGCGCTTTCCCGCGTGATGTTCAAGGAAATCCTGGACATCCTGGGCCTGCTGAAGGTCAAATACGATTACAACAAGACCACGAAGGAAATCTTGCAGCGGGGCGGCACGGGTGCCATTTTCGGCTACACGGGCGAGAACCCGGGCGGGGTCCTGGGGCTTTCAGAAATCCATGCCATGCTGCTGGACGAAGCCTCCTACTGCCCGGAGGAGGCGTACCTGTGGGCCGCCGACCGTCTCCGTGGCGAGACGGTGGACGTGCCGTTAATACGGCTGCTCACCTCCCCCGACAACTTCAATTCCACCCACGCCTGGTTCGTGGACCTGGTCAAGAATAACCCGGAAAGGGTCATCTACGGATCCGCTCTCGACAACCAGTTCACCAGTGCCGAGTTCAAGGCGCAACTCCTGGAACGCTACCCGAAGGGGACCCCGCTGTACGAGCAGCAGCTTCTCGGCCACATCCTGAACAGCGACCTTGCCAACGTCATTCTCCGTGGGATGGACTATCCCCTGGCGCCTACACTGGATTTTGGCGACGTCTACATGGGCATTGACTGTTCCGGAGCGGGTCGGGACGCCACGGTGTTCCTTGTCCGTAACGACAGGGAAATCATCGAGATACGCAAGGTGACCAGCGGCAAGGTGGGCGACGAGATACACATGTACGAGATGCTTGCCGACAAGTATCACCCGGCGGGGGTGGCCATAGACGACACGGGAGGATTCGCCAGAGGTTTTGCGAGTATCGAACACCGTATGCCGAACCTGGTCAAGGTGAACTTCGGCGCAAGGGACATTGAGAGGACCTACGCCAACAAGAGGACCGGCATGTACATGCGGTTCGCCAAGCGGGTGAAGGAAGGCTTCTACATCGACAGGCGGATTTTCCGCGACGTGGAGGAGCAGTTGCGGTTCACCCAGTACCTGGTGAACCCTGACGGCAAGGTGGCGCTCATACCCAAGGACATGATCAAGAAGCAGCTGAAGGGCCGCTCCCCCGACGAGGCGGACGCACTGGCCGTCAGTTTCGAGTGCAAGGGCGGTAATTTCTACGACGACATCGTCTCCAGGATAGCCTAAAGGCCCGTTCCGTAAATCTTTGGAACGAGGTTTTTATGGCTCCATTTATTGACGACGCTCGGTATACCGATATGAGGGATTTCCTAAAGGAATCTTCGGACAAGTATTCATGGGACATCGAGAGGGCACGCGCCGACCTTCTCTTCTATTCCGGCTCGCAGTGGGACGAGGAACTGGTCCGCACGTTCAAGCGCAGCAAGCGGCTGAACTACAAGATGTCCGAACTGCCGAAATATGTGCAGGCTATCAAGTCCAACGCTTCAAAGTCCCCCTTCCACAACGAGGTCACATCCAACGACCCGAAATCCGACAAGTCGAAGGTGGAAGAACTCCAGGGGGCGGTCAACGTGATAGAGGCCGATTCGGACTACAAGGACTCCATGCTTGAAATGCTGGAGATGGGCATCGTTACAGGTGTCGGCCCGGTATGCGTTTCCACGGAACTGGACGACGGCGGCAACACTCGCCCGGTCGTGGAGTTCATCAGGGACTTTTCCACCGTGGCTTTCGACCCGAACTGCCAGAAGTACGACATGAGCGACGCCGAGTCCGGGGCTATCGTGTCCTGGATGCCGAAGAAGAAGGTCCGGAGGCTCTACGGCGAGGCCCTTTGCGAAATCAGCGAGTCCGCCCTGAATTACGGGACGCAGTGGACCGTGCAGAAGAACTGCATCCCATGCGTATCCTACTACGAGAAGGTGGACGGCGGGGTGCGATTTACCTTCTTTGTCGGCAAGTACATTGTCGAGGAGGCGACGCTCCCCATCGACAGGATTCCGATTTTCAAGCTGTCGGGCTACTCGGTGTTCAGGAACAACCAGTTCGTCACGGTGGGTATTGTAGACCGCGTGAAGGACGTGCAGATAGGCAACAACCTCGCCTACTCCTCCATGCTGGAGCGCCTGAATCGTTCCGTAAAGGCTGGCTACATAGCGACGGCCGAGTCTATCGACGGGCTGGAAAAGAACATCTCCAAGCTGTCGGATGGCGACGTGCCCCTGTTCCTGTACAAGGAAGGCTGTACGGAACCCAAGCCGATTGTCGAAAGTTTCCAGGTCGCCGACCTGACGGCGGTGATGGCCGCCAGCCAGACTATGATGAGCGCCGTCATAGGCATCCCGCAGCAGGGAGTGAACGGAATCCAGAACGTGAACAACACGGCGACCGAGGCTCTGCTGCAGCAGCAGAACTCGGAATCCAACGTGGACGTGTTCTACCGCTCGCTCGAACGCGTGTCCAAGCATGTGGGTGAAGTAATCCTGCAGATACTGCTAAACAGCCCGAAGGTGCCCTACCTGGTCAAGCAGGTCAACGGGCCGGCCGTGGTGACAAGGAACGCCCGCCGGCGTATCGACCTTGCGACTCTTGCCGGGATTGTTCCCGACAATATCAAGCCCCTCATCGCCCACTACTACGCGGAATCGCTTGACGATACGGTGGGCAAGGAAGTCTCAGCCGACATCGTGGCGAACCTGGACCCGAACGTTAAGCTGGTCAAGGAGTCCGAGGACCCGGTGGCTCTCCACCAGCTGAACCAGGCGAAGGGCATGATAGACAACCTGATGCAGGAACTGCAGAAGGCCCAGCAGCAGGTGGCGCAACTCCAGAAGGAGAACGAAACGCTGAACATTTCCATGCTGGACAACCGCGAGGCCCGCCAGCTCGACCTGGCGAAGACCATCATGCAGCAGGAACACGATGCGGCCATCAAGAAGGCGGAACTCGAGATCAAGAGTGCCGAGGTGGCGGCGAAGTTCGAGACCGAGTCCAACAAGATACGTCTGGAGGCGGCCCAGGTCTACACGGACGCGGTCAACGAGAACAACCGCATCATCGAGGAGGCGTCCGGAAAGACCCCGGACGTGGTTGTCATGGCCCCCGGAATGGAGGGCGGTGAGCCTTGATATTCGATTTGCTGAACATATCGAACAACGCCTACGACCACGCGTTCCAGCGCTACGTGAAACCGCAGAACCCGGACGTGCTGAAACTTGTGGAGGGAACCTGGCGGCGTTACAGCCCCAACAGACGCTATACCGACGAGACCCCGGCTCAGAGAGGGCTTATAAAGCGTTTCAAGATGGGGCTTCCCATGGACCCCCGCTCCAAGGCCGCGGCCATCCGGCTCATAGCCAAGGGCGCCCCGCACTGGCACGACCCGGACAAGTCCTGGGCCCTGGAAGACAGGAATCCCAGGAACCCGGCGGCAAGGCCTACTTCTTCGGCTCTCGGGAAAATCCGCTACAACCCCTCCACGCAGGTGGTGAACTTCCAGTTCCGCACGAAGAACGGCGGACTGGGAAAGACCTACACCTCGCTCATGAACGGGGAGGCTTTCTACAGGTGGGTAGGCAAGTCCCGCTCCATAGGCAAGTATTTCAACCGCTACCTGAAGGGGCGCATGACACCGGCAGGATAGCAAAAAGTAAATCTTCATGCAAACGGCAGCTAGGCCCGCCGAAAGTGGCCGGAGGATACATACATGTTGACGAGTAGCTTCAGAAGCGAAGACGGTATCGACGTTGAGATCTCGGGCGGAACGGCAGCCGCACCCGAAGGTCAGGGAAGCCCCGATTCCGGGGAAGGAAAGCCGAATGAACCCGTGGATACGGGAACCCAGGGAGGTCGCAAACCTGGTGAAAACAGCGATGGGGCAAATAATGCCCCGCCGGACGGTAACGGAGGCCAGCAGGACACGCCGAAGGGTGCCGGGAAGAACGAAAACGATTCCTGGAAAGTACAGCGGAAGTTCGACAGGCTGAAGAGAAACCATGCGGCCAAGATGCAGAAACGTGACGAGAAAATCGCTAAACTGACCGAGGACCTGGAGAAGGCGAAACGCGAGCTGGAAGTTCTCCGCAAGGAAAAGGCGGAAGGCAAGGCTACCGACGAACAGGTGGACGACGCCAGGCTGAACGCAAGGTTTGCCGAACGCGAACTCCAGCGTGAGCAGGAACAGCGCGGTTCGGAGTATGCCGAACACGTACGCGAACTGGTCCAGGCGAGAATCGACGACCTTTACCCGACGGACAAGGCGAAGAACGCCTACTCCGAGGCCATCAAGATGGGCCAGGGCAACGGTGCGTTCAAGGCGGTCTTCAGCGACGAGGTCACCAGGCGTTTCCTGATGGATTCGGACCTTGGTCCCAAACTCACCGAGCACTTCTGCAGGCGACCCGAAGTATTCGAACACCTGCTTAGCCTCTCCGAGGAACGGAGAAAACACGAACTTTTCGCCATGGAGGCGAGGCTCGGGCTGTTCCTCAAGAACCAGGCAGGCAAGAAACCGGGCAATTCCAGTCCCGCCGACCCGAAGAATCCCCAGAACAGGGGACAGGCCCCTGCCATCGGCAAGCAGGCCAACCGCGGGAACGGCAACAATGTCAACCCTAACGGCGACTGGGCTAGTGACGACGAGGTTTTCCAGTACGTCCGGAGCCGCCGTTAAAACCAAAGGATTATCAACATGGCCCACCAGTTTACCAACTCCAAGTGGCTCAAGGTGTTCCTCGCCGACCTTATCGACGCGATGCCCTACCTGAAGGCCTCCAAGTCCCACTTCGCAGCCGAAATGAAGGGCAAGAAGTCCGGGCGTGACTACTTCTTCAGTCTCAACGATGCAGGCCACCCCGAAGAGGGCCTGAACATCAAGACCAAGAACGAACGCGAAAACGGCAAGGGCGACGTGCAGGAACGCCAGGTGAAGATTCACTTGACCAACATGCACTCCTTCGTTGACCTGAACGTTCTCGACTCCATCGTCAACATTGACGACTTCGAGAGCGAAATTGGCCAGACTTACGCTCTCCGTCTCGGTGCCGAAACCCAGAAGAAATCCATCGCGAAGACCTTCTTCGACGCTTCCGCAGCTTTCGTGGACGACAACAACGGATGGAAGGCTCTTTCTTCCGCAGGCTCCCACATGAAGAGCATCCGCACCGGCGCGAAGGTTGTCGGCTTCTTTGACCCCGTCGCCGAAGGCGCCCTGACCATCGATGCCATCAACGGCTTCCAGTTCGGCCCGAGCGAACGCGGCAACAAGTTCTATTCCGACGCATCCGTTGGTAAGTTCCAGGGTGCGGAATACGTCTACACCAACGACGTGCCCAACGTGACCGGCGCTACCCGCTCCCTCACCATCGCTGGCGTGAACGAATCCGACGGCGTGACCACCATCACCCTGTCCGAAGCGGCCACCGACCTCAAGGCTGGCGAACCGCTCCTGCTTACCGTTGACGGTAAGGTGGCAAAGGCCTGCAACGCCGTGGGTATGCCTACAAATGCCAAGTTCTCCGTCGTTGTCCGCGAAGTGGCCGAGGACGGCCTGAGCTTCACCTGCGGCCGCATTTGTGTGGAAGACATCGGCTCCCGCAACTGCTTCGTCGAAGGAGTAACATCCCTTGCCGGACTTGCAGGAGGAACCCTCACCAACATGCTGACCGACGGCAAGGAATACTTCGTCGCCCAGGTGCGCACCGAAGACGTGATGAACTTCGACAACGTGCCCATGGACGACCTGGTCAATGCCGAAAACAGCTCCGTGAGCGTGGGCGGCGTGACCCTGAAGGTGACCGTCTACGGCGATGGTGACGAAATGCGCAACACCACCCGCTGGGACATCTGCTACGGTGACGGCATCGTGGACAACCGCTTCGTCGCCCTGGCCTATTTCCCCGTGGAATAGCGAAGAATCTCCTTCCTTAAGAGAGGGCTCGCGGATTTTCCGCGGGCCTTTTCCGTAAATCTTGAGTAGAGGTTTTTATGTTCAAAGCAGAAGACGTTGTCTATGACGCATTCGACCGGACGGGAATCTACCCGAACCCCCGCGATTCCCTCCCTGGTGACCAGTTCAACATAGGTCTGAAACTACTGAAGGGGCTCTGCGACGGGTACAACATCCGAAACATGATCCTGTCGCTGCAGAGGAAAGCGACCTTGCGGATTCCGTCCACGGGTGTCATTGTCGCCCGGAAGGACGGGACGGTGTTCATCGACGATGTTGCCAGCATTCAGAAGGTGCTGCTGAAGGTCTCCGACGAGGAGGCCGGGGAACTCGATTTCGTGCCGTACCAGGATTTCGATTGCTACCCTGGCGGCTCCTGGATATACACGCAGCACCAGACGGGAGCGGACGAATTCGAGCTGGAGTTCAAGAGGGGCCTTTCCGGAAGGACGGCCATAATCCACTACAACGCCAAGTTCCCCTGCGAAGTGGACACGGAATACTACCTGCCCGACGAGTACAAGGAACTGTTCACCCTGGGGCTAGGCTGCAAGCTGTTCACGTCCTTCCCGCGCCAGGACGAGAAGATGGAGAGGCGGTTCGACGCGGAACGCTCGGCCTTGGAACAATCCATAGCCGCTAAGCAGGGCGACTCGAAGATGCTCATGTACAACAGATACAGAAGGACTTCCATCGCCGACCGTGGCGATTCCGGGGCCTTCTTGCTCGGGGGCTAGATGAAGCAGCGAATCGACAACTTCCTGGGAGGTACCGTCCGTAGCGAGTTGGGCTACGACGAGATGAGCTATACCCAGAACATGTATTTCGAGTCCAAGACGGACGGCGGCGTCACCAGGAACATCCTGAAGGGAATCGAGGGAATGCGGATGAAGTATCCCCTGCAGGGGACGCCGAGGGGCGCCTTCGTGACTTCGACGGGACCGAATAACGGCGGAGAACCGCGCCTTTTTGTCGTTTTCGGCCAGTTTCTCTACGTCATTGACAGAACTGAACCGGAACCGAAGAAAATCGGGACGGTTGGTGGCCATGGGCCGGTGTCCATGTGCGAGACCGGTGGCGAGACCCCGTGGCTGTGCATCGCCTATGGCGACGGGATTGCCGTGTGCCAGGAAACCATGCCTATCCCGTCTCTCGAAAACATCGCCCTGCCCGTAAAGCACATCGGCGGCGACGGTGGAGAATCCAGGACGATTCGCCCGACTTACATCACCTACCAGTTCGGATACCTGACCTGCAACGACAGAAATACCGACTTTTTCTACCGCTCGTACCTGTATCCTTTCGAACTTGTGGACGGTAACAACCAGGTAATCAAGGACGTGTTTACCTACGACCCGCTGACGGAGGAACATGTCGAGCAAGGGATGTACATCCCCAGCGATTGGAAGCCGGACGTGACGACCTGCCTGGTGAGCACCAACGCCACCCTTTTCACTTTCGGTCCTAAGTCCATGCAACTGTTCAAGTACACGGGCGACTCCAACATGCCGTTTAACAGTCCTGACACCTCTGCGCTTGCCATAGGCATACTGGCGGAGCATTCCGCAGCCTGCATCGGCGACAAGGTGTTCTGGCTCGGAAACTCCGACGTCGGGCAGTTCGGCGTCTACATGACTTCCGATACCAGCCCGCAGAGAATCTCCAGGCCCGACATGGAGCGGGAAATAATGGAGATGAAGGACCCTACGGACGCAATCGGGTTCTGCTGGACCTTCGCTGGCCACGTGTTCTACGCCATCACGTTCCACACGGACAGAAAGACCTATGTCTACGACATGTCTACCGGCCTGTGGCACAACAGGGTCAGCACGGACCCGGAAACGGGCGAGAACAACGACTGGCGCTACAGATACGCATTCCTGTTCGACAATAGCGTCTGCTTCCTGTGCGAAGACGGGGTGGTGGAAATCGCCCTGAACAAGGCGCAGCGCGTGGAAGAACGTGTTTCCGGAATCATTGCCCCTAGTTGGCGTGAACACGACGGGAACCCCATAATCCGCCTTCGTCGTGGCGGGGCCATCGTTGACGGATTCACGATGTTCTGCATCGACAACGTGCAGTTCAAGGTCTACAACAGGATGCCGATGGCACTTACTCTGTCCCTGGAAAGGCCCAAGTGTCGCTTCCGCTACTCCAAGAACGGCGAGGCATTTGACAATACCAGGGTCGGTGCGCTCGGCCGCGTCAATACGCTGGGACTTTCCGGAACAAAGGACATTACCGGAATCCTTGGCAAGTGCGGGGAGTTCGGATTCATTACCCAGTTCCCGAGGCTTGGCATAGGCACGTCCTTCACTTTCGAACTGTCCTGCTCCGAGGACATTCCTTTCGACATTGTAGGCTGCGTCATCAACTGGACGCCCATTTCGAGGGGGTTCTAGTGGCTAAGCTGCGTCACAACATGGCTACCGTGACGGGCAACGACGCCCTGAACGGTCGCTGGTACAAGTACGACGACGGATTCGTGCGCATAACCGTTCTCCGCGACCTGATGTTCATCGTCTCCAGGGTTGCAGACAGGAGTAAAACCGTGGATATCGACCTTCCGGGACATCCTGCATTCATCCTAGAGAAAATCGGCCTGGCGTGGAGCTGTGTCACCGTACCCGAGAACGCCAAGATATCCACTACGCTTGCGCAGGGGCAGATGATCAAGGGCGTTGTCGCCCTGTCATACGACCGTAAATCTTTAACATAAAAAAAGGGAACAATCATGCCGTTACCATTAGCCGTACCCATCATTATGGCCGTTGCGGGAGCAGCGGGAGCAGCAATTTCTGAATACAACGAATCCTCCGCTGCAGGACTTGCGAAGAATGACGCCCGGAAGAACGAGGAGCAGGTCCGTCAATGGGCTGAAAGTCTCAAGAAGCAGGTCAAGGACCATTACGACTCTACCCGTGACCTCTACGGGACCGAGCAGGACGTAAAGAACTACCAGGACCTGGCCAGGAATACCGATTTCGAGGGACTCTACAACGAGTTCTACGACCTGGACGGTGACGGAGTGGCCGACACCGAGAGTTTCTCCTTCGACAAGACTGCAGGCGACTACTACAACGAGAATTCCCAGAAGATCATCGGCGACGTGATGAAGAAGGCTCAGGGGACCGCCGCTGCCGCCGGCATGGGTCGTTCCTACGACGGACTCAATTCCATGATTCAGGCGGGAATCGACAAGGACGAACAGCTTTGGAACGAAGCCAACGCCAACTACAGGGCCGACCGCGGGCAGGCTTACAGCGAGTGGAACGGTTACATGCAGCAGAAAAACGCCCAGTATAACGCCCTGGTGAACGCCATGTCCGGAGACCTTTCCGCAGCGAAGGACCTGGCCACCATGTACCAGACCCACTCCCAGAACGAGTTCGAGGATCTGATGAATGCGGACATCGCAGGGCAGCAGGCTGTGCAGACCGCCGCGCAGACCACGGCCAGCACGGGCAACGACACCTTTGACTGGGGCAAGATACTTACGGGCGGGGCTTCCGCACTGCCTCTGTTCAAGTTCGCGGGAGGTTCGTAATGGCTTCTTCTATCAACTGGGGGAGTGTCGGTAGCGTCCAGCGCAGTTTCGACGCCACTCCGAAACATTCCGTAAGCAACGAGGGAATCGCCGACTTCATGGCCGCGATGACGGATGTACTGGCATCGCGTTCCCGCAAGGAGGCCGTCGAAGGCCGGGAGGGAAAGGAACTCGAAACACTCGAGTCCGAACTTGCCGAACTCGAACGGGAAAAGACGGATCTCGAAGCCCAACTTGCGGGGTCAAATTTTGTTCACGGCGGCAACCGAGGCGGCACATACGACGCCGACAGTGCGTCCATGTTCATGGCAGGGTTCAATCCAGCAATCGATACCGGGAGGATGTAATGGAACGGGAAGAAATTCTGCGGCGCCTGGAAGAAGTCAATGCCAGAATTGCCGAAATCAAGGCGAAGATTGCAAGCCGCAAGGCGGGCGAGTCCGATACTGACGACGATGCGGAATACCGCACCGCACGCCACGACTATATCGTCAACGGCGACCGTAGCGGACTTGACGCCTACTGGAGAGGCAAGGAAGCCAAGGCTGAACTGGACAAGGCGAACCAGGCAGCACTCCAGGAAGCGAAGGACGATTTCGAAATGAAGATGGTGGAACTGGACAACGCCAGGGCGGCACTTGCCCAGGCGACAAAGATCGGTTCGGATTCTACGGGACCCCATGGCGAGTACAACAAGGCACTTGTCGCCTACAACAAGTCCCTCCGCAAGCTGCACGAACTTGACCCGGCCTTTACCGTTCCGGAAGAACCTGCGCCTGAGGGCAATCCTGGCGAAAATACCGGACTTGACAAGAAAGGATTGAATAGCTTGCAGGCAAGGATAAATGATGCCCGTAAAAGTGGAATGAACGACAAGGAATACGCGGAAACAGAACGCATTTTGAAGGAATACCGCAAGGACAATGTGTTCTCCAATGAAGCCCAGGCCCTGCTTGACAAACTTTCCAAGATAAGCACCCCGTCGAAAAGGGCCGTCGCCGCCAAGGCCATGGACAAGAAGGTGGATGAGTTTAATTCCAAAAGCTGGACTTGGCGGAAAACTAACACCGTGCCCGGAGCCGAAAAATACGGCTATAAACTTGTTAATTACAAGTACGTAAAGGAGTAAGGATGAATAAGGAAGCATTGGTTAAACTCATCGGGCAAGACCTTAAGGCGAGTTCTGAAATTTCGGAATCGCTTGACAGGGACTTGGAGAACCTAAAGGACCAGGATGTGGATTCCTTCATAGAACGCCATTTCGACGAATTGAATAGCCTGCCCATTACCGGGGCCAAGATTCGCGGTTACAAACCCGGTCAGGCAGAAGATGAAAAGCTGGCCTCCGATTTTGGCTATGGCAGTATCGACGACTTGTTCAAGTTAGACAGCAAGAAGCACTGGACCAGGTACAGGAAGGAAACCCTGAAACGGCTGGCCGAAGAGAACGGCATGACTTACGACGATTTCCGTTCCCGCCTGGTCAACGCCCAGAAAGCCTACGACGACGTTCAGCTCAAGAAGGAAAGACAACGTATCTGGGAAGAAGGAATGAACCCAAAGTTCAAAGAACATCCTATTGACTGGGTAGGAATGAAACTTGCCAAAACGTTCATGGGAAATGCTCTTCCAGATTTCAAAGAAGCCGTTTTGGAAGGAAAAGATGTTGATAATGCGAAACTTGCCCGCGATCTGGCGATAGATACAGGATTCCTGGGGTTGAATTTTCTTTTCCCCGGAGGAAAATATGTTTCAAAAGCGCCTTTATTGCGTGATATGGGCGGACTTGGACGAATGGCTGGCGGCGCCGCATACAATGGCGGTTTAGCTGCTGCAAACGAAGGGTCGCAGGCCTACCTCCACGACAAGGATTTCGATATTGAATCTGTCATGCTTGCTGCGGCGCTCGGTGGGGCCTTTGACATCCAAGGTAAGCAGGTTGGCGATATGGTCAAAAGTTTCGGTAATGGTTCCAAAACTGCTCAAAAAATCGGCAACAACATAGAGTACGCTATGGGAGATTTCAAAGGTGCCGCCGATGATTATGTAAAAGAGATGAAGAACTTGGACAATATTTACCAGAATCCACGAAACAACCCTGCATCAAATGAATACAAGATAACCCCCGAAAATGTGCACAATCCTGCGGTATACAGGGAAGACGCCGAAAAGGCAAGGGAGGCTATGGATTTGTTTGAACATGTAAACAAAAGAACAATGCCTGAAATATTAGATAAGGAACAGCCTGAAGTGTTGCTTTTTGACGGATTTGGTGAACCCCAAAAAATACCAAATAAGAGACCGATGAATGATCACGAATATTACAACGCCTTGTCCAAACATCAACCACTATTAAATCTTGAAAAAAGTATTACCGCTGGAGCCAAGAATGTAAAGAATATAAAGACCGTCGCCGATGTAGCCAAGAGTTCAAAAGTAATGCATTCTGTGAACAAAGAAACACAAGCCGACATAGAGAAAACTAGCAAGATTGCCATGGACAATAAAGAGAGGCTATGGGCAAACGGGGTAAATCTTCCACAATCTGCAAGTGACCCCGACTGGAATAAATATCAGGAATGGGCTCTAAAAAATCCGAAACTGGCGGAAGATGGTCGAATAGCTTCTCTTTTCAACCGCTAACGGTTTCCGTCGATCAATGTTTCCTGCTTTTCTTCCATGTATTCTTCGGCAAAGAATAAAAAATCAAAGACGAAGGCGGAAATAAACACAAGCAGGAATACAAGGACGTTGAAACAAATTAGGCTTTTGGTCCTCTCTTTCATATTCTCAAATATATACAAAAATTTCCCGTTACGTAAATCTTTTTAGCGATATGATCAACTTTACCGACGTAAATCCGACCCTTTTTGCCTCAGATGGCTCTTTTTTTTACGGAAAACTTGTTTTCCTGTCTCCGGGGACTACCGACCCGAAGCAGGTCTTCGACAAGGACGGGGTCGTTTACGCCTCCAACGTGGTGACTACGGACACCAAGGGCCGTATGGCCATCCAGGTGTTCCTGGACGGTGCTTATGACGTCCAGTTCTGGAAATTCGTCGGGACCCAGTTCGACATCGACGACCCGACCCAGTGGGCCCTTGACCGGGAAGTGAGAATCCTGGACCCGTCGAAGGTGGAACTGAAGATTTCCGGGGACGCCATTGTCGGGACTATCGAGGACATTCGGGGCGTGGACAACGCCGCCGAGGGTGCCACGATGACCGTCATGGGCTACTATGCGGCCGGAGACATGACCCCGCAATACTACTACTGGGACCCCGACGCGGCCGACCCCGACGACGGTGGAAGCGTAATCTGCCCCGAAGGACGCACCGGGAAAGGCCGCTGGCTCATGATTCCGCAGCGGGTGGTGGATGTCCGCGCGTTCGGTGTCAAGCCTTCCCAGCAGACCGAAACGGCTACCGTGACGGGCAACATGGCCGCCGCGTTCAATTTTGCCAATCGATACAACAGAGACCTCTGGTTCCCGAAGGTGTATCCCTCTGCACTGTATTCGCAGCCGGCGTATTCGTACTACGCTTTTGGCGGGGGTAATTTACTGCTCGCGAACAATTCCTTGCTTGTGGACAACTGTGTCCAGTTCATACCGTTTGCGGGTTCGACCAAAATTGTGGTAAAGGATATAAAAAAGAACGACCTCTTTATTCAGGATCTTTTGGACTATCCTGGAAAAATTTCTATAACCTGTGACACGTACCAGACGCTATGGGGAAGCAGTTTCTTATTCAGTCCTCGCAAGCGCGTTGTTATCGACGCAGTACGGGCGAATGATTTGAACTGCGACGGTCTGGAAATTGTTCTAAGGAGCACAGGCTACAACGGCGGCTTGAGATTTAAAAATTGTACATTTACCATTGAAGGCGGATTCTTTTCTAAGCCTTCGAATAACGTTTATCACACTTTTGAAGACTGTATTTTTACAGACCGTCTCTACAGTAACGGGGACGAGACCGACCCGCTTTACAAGTGGATGCTTAAAGAAAGACTGGTCTTGATAGACTGCAAGGTCGAAGCGGTTAACCAATTCGATCTTCCCGTCAATTACGTGTTTGCCATCCTGAAAAACGGAGGGAATACAGTTGACCTGGAAGGAAATAAACTTGTTTTTGTTGGAAACAGATATGTAGACAATTATTTTAAAAAAATTGATACAGAAACGACTTTCTGTAATATGGTAGCCCAAGTATCCCTGGAAAAATATTTTTTCGGAAAATTGACTTTTAGTGGTTGCAGGTTCAAGGCTGCTCCGCTTGACAGCGGAAGTTACAGCTATGCAAAATTTTATGACTGCACTTTTGACACATCAACAGACGTTTTGAAGGTCATGCGGTCAAATATGAACGACTGCCTTGTCGAATGCACGGTACAAATCCCCACGCTTATTGCGGAAGGTTGCCGATTCGGCCAACAGGTGACGGTAAACGAAAATTCGTCCTATTCGGAACTCAATAGCTGCAACTTCGCCGAAAAGGTTGTTGTGGGAGCGCTTAATGGGAGGGTTTCGGTTCACGCCACGAACAATCGTTTTGTCAAAGGATTAGAACTGGGGCAGTCCGGGCAAATCCAGATATACGGTTGCCGGTTCATCGGGAATTACTTCGAAAGCGGTGGCATTTCGCTCGGATCCGGCGTGACCATAGACCAAGATGAAGAACAGGTGTATGTTTATGATGGTAACAGGGGTTCCGTACCGCTGAACAGCCAATCCGGAAAATGTGCTCGTGATGTTGACCAAAACTCTTGGCTTAAATTACACGATAGCGAATCATTTTGCCGCCTGATCAAAGTTGATACATCCAAGTCAAATGCGAACCTGCCGTCTTTGAATGTGTTTGCATTCGGGAAAAAGAAGTTCATCTTTACGCTAAACGGTTCCCTTTCTTACGGATACGCCAACACCGAGCGTTTGTACCGATTTACCTTTTCTAGATTTGTGGAGGTGAACGGGAGTGGCAAAGTTTCAATTGAACCAGGAGCTTATGCCGTTGCCGGGAATGTCGTTACCGACTTTTCGAAGGACGGCGGCCCCGGAATAATTGAAACGCTAGGAGATTTTACCGACAAGTTCTGGTTTTATCCGGAACTAAGCTGGTTAAACGCTGACAAGCCTCAATACGCTTTTAGCTGGACTCTGGAGGAGGCACAATGAGCGACAGAAAATTTACCGACCACATCCTTGTCAACGGGGAACAGCGTTTCTTCGTCGCTTCCGAAGTGACCGATGAACTTCTGGAAAGGCTGGAAGAAGAATTAGGACATCTGTTCAAGGGCGTTGTTTACATATCGACGCAAAATACTTTTGACGAAGTTGTTGCGATCTTGAATGAAGGGAACCTACCTGTATTAAAGCATGAGTTTGCCGAAGACGACTTTTGGTATCTTGCGCTGAAGGAAGCGGATATAGACAATAGTTACCTAATGTTTTCTGGGCCGACCAGTCCACAAGGCGTTTTTGCTTTTGCTGAATTACGTCCGACCGGATGGGTCACTCCACCCGAAACGAGATCCCTTCACAGAGAAATCTTCCCTCTCGTCCTCACCAAGAACGGGCGGACGGTAGGCGTTTACAACCCACTTGTCGAGACTCCCCCTCTGGACATTCCCAACGACGCTGTTGTTTTGAACTTTGATCCTTCGGGCTGGGGAAAGATGAGCGCCGAGACATACCAGAAGATGCACGACGCTTTATGGAATGATCAAGATGTTATCCTTCGGTCCTCCACCGGATCATCCGAGTCCTATTGGCAAGCGTCTGGAAGTAACAGCGGTGAATACCGATTTGTGCGAGTTGGTTCCGATTCAATACTCATCGCTTCCATTGCAACAGCAGCTGACTCAAGCGGAAACCATCAAATAACCGTCACGAGTTTCGATTTCGATGTTGACCCCTTCCACGAGGAAGGAAACTTCAATACGAAGACCAGCATGGCCAACACCAAACTAGACTTGTTCTCTGTTGATGTCCCAGACGATGGGGTTTACATTGTCTCGCTATTGTGCCACATTCGCCCTACGGCGCTTGCAGGAACCAAGTCGGAAGTTATCTTCTCGATAGAAGGCCCTGACGGTACGGGTCTTCCGAACACTACCCGCAGTAACCTCGTTGACGATTCCGACGGCTTTGACCAACCTTTTGAGATTACGGTAATCTTAGAATTGAAGGCCGGCACGAATACTGTCAAGGCTCTATTCACTGGGGCCTACCAAGTCTTCGGGGACAGGTGGAGCGTCACGTCCATAAAGGCAGGTGGTGGCGGTGGTAGCCTACCTATACCAGAAGAAATTGAAAAACTTCTTGCCGATTTAGATACCAAGCTGAACACCAGTATGGATATGGGAGACATCGTAGACTGCTACGATATGGCTTCCAACTCCAACGGTGTAAACGGGAACCTCCTTGGCTTCGCCTTCACGGTGCCCATCAACAGTCCTATCAGACTCAGCGACACGAAAATCGGAGTTTACGCCAAACAAAACTACTCAACGAAGATAATCCTCGGCCTGTACGAGTATAACTTCGAGGGAAATAATGGAGCTGGGCAGACCCTATGGGTATGCGACACAGGTCCCGTGAATATCGTTGCTGGACGTAACGAGTTCCCTGTCACACACCTTCGCGCCGATGACCGAGAGTTAAAATCCGACAAGGTATACTACGCAAGTATCTACTTCCCAAGCGGCAAGAGCCTAGGGTGTTATCTTGCCGGTAAACCGGGTTACGACAACACAGTCAATGCCAGACCTAAGTTCACACTCGGTGCAGACAACATATCATTGAATGTAAACGATTTGAATGCTACTCTCGAAGATACAGGACTCTGGGCAGGTGGTTACAATGAGCGTCCTTCAATTCCGAGATTCCTCATGCAAATCAGAAATGTAGAAGGGAGTATCGAACCACAAACTGGTCCGTTCGATGACCTTTCTACGTTCACTCTCCAGACTAGGACGCTTAACGAGATGGGATTCACTGACCAACCGATGAACAACGGTATTGTCTTCAAGAAGGTTGTTCCTCGTGAAGCCGTCACTATCAAGAAGTGGAAGTGGATAGACGACCAGAGCAACGGCGAATGGGGACACGGATGGTTTGTATGCGACGGCACTATGGGCCAGCTCGTGAACAGCAGTAGCGATGTTTCTATCACGAACACTGCAAACGGCGATGGTACATACACACACGAAGCTACTCACAACAGCGGAATCCAGCTTCAGGCCGATACGGTCTATTGGTTCCCGGTGCAGGGTAACACATCGAACATTCTGAATTCAGTGGTAGGAGGCTATGTTGGCGACAAGCAGGATGACCTCCGTTGTTGCCAGAGCGGTTACAACATACAGTATGGCCCAAGTTGGGACTTGAACAGTTCCAATGCGTACTTGTATCTGGAAGATGATAACGGTAACGGTTGGACAATCTAGGAGGATATATGGGCGTAATCAAGAAAGTACTGGCGAATGTGTCTCAAAGTCTCTCGGATGACGAGAAGCGTCAAGCCCGTCAGAATATCGGCGCGGGTACAGGCGAGGCTGCCTTTCAGAACATTGTGTTTACGCTGAACACATCTCCATTTAACAATCCCACATCGGCGACTTGTGATACAACTTATTCAGACATCGCAACCAGATGGGGATTCCGCAATGAACTCCCAATCGCAAAACTGGCGTGGAGTGGTTCAGGCAATCATGTTATTCATGCGTCTAGCTTCGAAGTGGCCCAGGCTTCGGCTGAAATTAGATTTGTATTTTCGATGTATGGTGGGCTTCTACTTGAGTTGATATACAAATCTAACGGAACGATAACTGTTTTACCAGCATATTACAGATTTCATAAGAACTATGAAGAATACAGAGTGGTGCAAAATAGTCAAGGTAGATTTACCAGGAACTTCGATTGGACAGCATTAAATAATAATCTGTTCTGGTCAGATAACCTAGATATGATGTCCAGATTTGAGTATCCGCACATATTGCTTCAATACAGTCACGAAGCAGAACCTACGAGAACAGATTATCTATTCAAGCTGGATTTCACCAAATCAATACTAGATACTGCCACTAATAACGTAAAAGGGCATCAGTTCAGCTGCATGCACAGGTCGAACTACGGTACATCGAACGAAAAATCTGTATTGGTAACTTATACGATATGGAAGGATAATACCGACGGCATCAACGAGTATATCTTATAATGAGTTGTCTTGAAACAGATGAATCGTGAAATACTCGGACTCGTAATTGGAGTCATCATCCAGAAGTTAATAGAACGGTTAATCGGAGGCAAGAAAGATGGACCCGAACACCGGAATTGACTTCGGTAGCGTGTACACCACGATTGGGAGTATCCTCGGTACTCCCGTGGCCCTTGTCGTCTTCTGGGTGGTGAGCAAAATCAAGGAACTCCAGACAGAAGTGAAACTCCTGAAAAAGGAGAACGCCGCAGTAAAAGAGGATATCACCGACATCAGGGTGAATGTATCCTGGATGCGAGGCAATATGGAAGGAAAGGAGAGCAGATAAGGGTAAATGAAAGTTTTCAACGTTATTTCGAGTCCGGCACGTCTTGCCGTGACCCCTTTGGGAAACCGGCTCTACGAGCAGGCAAGCGACGTGGAAACCATCACCGTAGTCACTGACTGCGGTAATCTTGTGTTTACGTCACTGAAAGGTTTTGTCACGAATTTCCGAAGCGGTGGCCCACTTGTGGACCCGTTCATAGACCAAATCGGAGACGAGGCCAAATCCAAGCTCTACAAGGTCCACGACCTCATTTATACGCCTTGTGCGGCACTTGGAATGGAACACCCACTTTCCCGCAAGTTCGGCGACGAACTGCTTCACGCAGGCCTCCTGTGGGCTAGAATGGACAGAATCAGGGCAGGACTTGTTTACCGCTCAGTCCGGCTTTTTGGCGGTCCTGCCTATAACGAGGACGACGCCCTCACATCTGTAAACAGCAAGCTGTTCACGTTCAGTTGGCAGTCCTAGAGTAGTCAAAAAAGTATGCAATTTTATAGATATTTCACACTATTTTTCAACGTATATCCAAAGTAAGCTCAATGTAGGGCAATTTACCAAAAACCCTGAAAAATAAAGCATTGGGAGCGAAAAAAGACAAAATATGCGAGAACGGTGTAAACTTCGAGAACAAGTAATCCGCTCTTGAAAAAGCTTTTGAATCCGGTGGGCTTCGGCTCGCCGGATTTTTTTTGATTTCTCCGTTTCCTTCTTTTTTGCAGGCTTGACGCCCGGCGGTAGGCCTCCTAATTATGTATCTTTCCCATGAAAGATTTGCGGGATAAACCGATGAAAAAGTCTAAGGGATTTTTTGCTTTTTACGGGTTTGCCTTTACCCAGGTGGCCCTCTCTACTATCCTTGTCGCCTATATGGAACTGGTGCTGAGCCGAGCCGGATTTACGGCCATGGGATCTTGGCAGTTCTATGTGCTGCACCTGTTGTTCCTGCTGCCCTGCGCCTTGCTCATGACTCCGGCGGGTTATTTTTCCGACAAGTTTCCTAAGGAACGGGTCCTTAGGTGGACGACCCTGCTTTCGCTACCTGCGGTGGTGCTGTTCGGTTACGGGGTCTGTACGGCGAACCTCTTGCTTGAGTTTCTTTCCATTGGTCTTTTCTTTGTGCTGCAGGCGTTCCAGAGCCCGGCCAAGAACGGCTACATGAAGGAACTGGTGGGAGTCCGTTCCCTGGCCCAGGGGAGCGGTATCCTGATGATTATCTTGTTCGTGGCCCTGGTGCTGAGTGGAGGCATTACCGCCTACGCCTATGAGCGGATGCTCCCTGTGGCAGGGAATCTTTCGGAGGCGCTCCAGACATTCGCCCCTGTGGGGATAACCCTCGTGGCTCTTGAAATTTTCGGAATCCTATTCACCTTCGGGCTTCCGCCTATAGGCGCCTACGATGCCGACTTGAAATTTCCCTGGAAGCGTTACTGGAACCTGCTGTTTGCCCGCCGCAAGCTGAGCAAGCTCTGGGTGAACCGGGCGCTCCGCCAGTCCATTATCGGGCTTTCCATGTTCTGGGTCATGATATTCCTACTGGTGTTTATCATCCAGGACCTGTTCGGTTCGGGTTCGCTCTTTAACCGGGATATCTTGGCCAACTACGCCATCTTCGGAACGGCCCTGGGTCTTGTGGTGGGCATCGTCTTTGCCATGCGCATGTCCAGAAACTTTATCGAGACCGGGCTTATCCCCATGGGTACCGCCGGGGCTGCTATCCTCATCTTCCTGATTCCCTTTATCCCCAGGCCCTACAACGCCATCGCCTTTACTCTGCTGGGGTTCTGTGGTGGCATTTACATGATTCCCATGTTCTCCATGCTGCTGTACCATACCAAACCCAGGTCGGCGGGCCACGTGCTTTCGGTGGCCAACGGGGTTCAGAACCTTTGTATCCTCCTCTTTGAAATCGTGGCTGTTGTCCTTATCCGGTTCCTGAACCTGGACCGGATGAGCCTGTTCTTTATTCTGGGTATCGTGTGCCTGGGCGGCACCATTTGGGCCCTGATGGCCATGCCCCATACGCTGCTTCGTCAGCTGATGCGCTCGGTGCTTTCGTTCCATTACAAGTTCCTGGTGTCTGGCGTGGAGCGTATTCCTTGGGAAGGCCCGGTGCTTTTGGTGGGCAACCACATTTCTTATGTGGACTGGGCCATGATCCAGATGGCAAGCCCCCGCCCCTTGCGCTTTGTGATTACCAAGCGGCCTTTTGAAAAGTGGTACGTGCGTCTGCTCCTTTCACAGATGCGGACCATCGAGCTGGACATTGCACACCCGGAGTCCGCCATGAAAGAGGCCCGGGAGGCCCTGCTCCGGGGCGAGGCCGTGGTGATGTTCCCCGAGAACACCGTGACCGCCACGGGTAACATGAGCCGTTTCCGCCTGGACTATTCCGACGCCATCAAGGACGTACACCACCTGAAGCTCTTGCCGTTCTATGTGCAGGGGCTGTGGGGGAGCAGTTACTCCCAGGCGGGTTCCGGCTTCAAGGATTTAATCCATAGCGAAGGCCGTATCATTTCGGTGGCCTTTGGCGAAGAACTTCCCCTGGAAGCGGATGCGGTAACGGTCCAGCGGGCCGTGCAGGAACTTTCCATTACGGCGTGGACATCTTATATCCGGCTGCTCCGTCCGGTGGCCTCTGCCTGGATACGCACGGTCAAGCGTATCGGGAGCGGACCTTCTGTCTATAGTCCCGACGGTCACCACCTGGCGGCAAACGCCCTGGCGGCAGCTTCCTTGACCTTCGCCAAGATGATTGACGGCCTTACCAAGGGCGAAAAGAACGTGGGCGTGCTGATTCCGCCTTCGGGCCCGGGTATCATCGTGAACATGGCCTGCCTCATCAAGGGCAAGACGGTCTATAACCTGAACTACACCAACACGCCGGAGACCATGGATTACTGCTGTAACGTGGCCGACGTGAAGACCATCATTACCGCCAGAGTGTTTATCGACAAGCTGAAGCAGAAGGGACTCCCTATGGAGCAGCTTCTGGACAAGTACAAGGTCTATTACATGGAAGACCTGAAGGAAAAGCTGAAGAAACCCGCCCTGGTGCTGAACTTCTTGCGGGTGATGCTGCTTCCGGCCTGGTACTTGGAACTTCGGTTCTTCAAGAAGGTCTCCCTGGACGACGTGGCGACGATTATTTTCAGTTCCGGTTCCGAGGGCCGCCCCAAGGGAGTGGAACTGACCCACTTCAACTTGATGGGTAACATCAAGCAGTGCGAAAGCGTGCTGAACCCCGGCTCCGACGACGTGTTCCTGGGGTCGCTCCCGCTGTTCCATGCTTTCGGGTTCTCCATCACTACCATGCTCTGCCTGGTGGACGGCGTGCCGGTGGCTACCTGCCCCGACCCTACGGATGCAAGGCTCGTGTCCCGCATGTGCGCCCAGTTCAAGGTGACCATCATGGTGGCCACGGGCACCTTCTTGCGGATGTGGGGCATGAATCGTGCGGTGCACCCGCTGATGTTCGGCCATGTGCGGAGCATCTACGCCGGAGCCGAAAAGATTCGCGAAGACGTGCGCCAGCTTTACCGCACCAAGTTCAAACTGGAAATTTTCGAAGGCTTTGGCTGTACCGAGACTACCCCCGTGGCGGCGGTAAACACCAAGGACGTTCTGATGGACGACTACAAGACGGTGCTGCAGGGCAACAAGCCGGGTACCGTTGGGGCGCCCCTTCCGGGAACCCAGTTCCGCATTGTGGATCCGGACACTATGGAGGAACTGCCCATCGGCGGCGACGGTTTGATTCTCATCGGTGGCGCTCAGATTATGAAGGGCTACCTGAAGGACCCGGAACGCACCGCCCAGGCCATAGCAGTCATCAACGGCAAACGCTGGTACAAGACCGGCGACAAGGGCCACGTAGATGAAGACGGCTACCTGACTATCGTGGACCGCTACAGCCGATTTGCAAAGCTTGGCGGCGAGATGGTAAGCCTCGGCTCTGTAGATTTCAAGATTTCGGAAAACGCCATGTTCGACGAAATCGACCATTTTGCCGTGGCCGTTCCCGACGGGTCCAAGGGCGAAAAGATTGTGCTGGTCTATGCCGGCGAAAAGTCCGAAGACGAGGTGAAGGACATGCTCCGCCAGATAGGGCTTCCGCCCCTGATGGTGCCTGGCGCCGTGGTGAAGGTGGAAAGCCTGCCCAAGCTGGGCAGCGGCAAGTGCGATTTCCAGACCGGCAAGAAGATTGCCATGGAAAGGCTGGGGTCTAGGGGGTAGGGGCTCGGATTTAGGGGCTCGGATCTAGGGGCCGCTGGTCGCAAGAGGTTTTGAGGCACGAGGCTCGAAGAATGTTATCCTCGCTGTCATTCTGGAGCCACGGTGTGGCGATAGAATCACGAGGATCTGCTTGAGGAGTTGGTGATTTGGGTCGGTTGTTTAGAATGTGAAACGAGAAGTGTGAAATGAAAAAGAATAAAGAAAAGAAAAATGCTTTGAAGGAGTGGTTCAAGTCGTTGAACCTTGGGAAACCCCAGGGGCTCATGCTTGTGGTCACCCTGATTGTGCTGGTCATAGCATTCCTTATTTTTAACGGAACCTCTGTGGCTACGGCCCGCAAGTGGGATATCGAATGGGGCTATTACGCCATCCTTTCCACGTTTGTGGTGGGCCTCGTAGGCGTTGTGGTGAACCTGCCCTTTATCGCCAAGCATATCCGCGGGTATTTGCCCGGCGGCAAGAGCCTTTGCGGGCTGGCCGTGCTCCTTCTGGTGTTCTCTGTATTCATGTTCGGAAACATCGGGAACAGCCATCGGGTGCTGAGCGACGAGACCAGCTGGGAATCCATGGGCTTGCAGATGTATTTTCAGCACTCCGGCGGCATCTGCAACGAGGGAATCTGGAAAGACGGCAACCTGGAATGTACCGACGAGGTGAACAACTTCAAGGGCAAGGCTCTCGGCTTTGTGTATTCCCTGGTGTTCAACTTCATGGAACCCAACAGGGATACCGCCCTGTTGGTGAACTACCCCTTCTATATTCTGAGCCTGATTTTCTTCTTCTTTGCGTTATGCAGGTGGTTCAAGAGCGAGCCTTTGGCGTTAGCGGCTACGGCGTTTCTGGGCGGTATGCCCATATTCCTTTTGCAGGCCCGTTCTGCTTCTACAGAAGTCCTCTACATCGCCCTCCTGACGGCCTTGATGGCCTGGTACGCCTTTGTGCCGACTAACAAGGTTACCTGGAAACATTTCTTGCTGACCGTGCCCCTGCTTGGTTTTTTTGCCCAGACTAGACAGGAAACCGTTTTCGCCTTTATTCCTTTCGCTCTTTACTATTATCGCTATTTCTTGGAAAAACCGTACCGCCTGCCCCTCTTTGTGGCTTCGGTCATTGCGGTGAGCTGGCCTTCTATCAATACCATGGCGGCCTACCGCGGTTATGATTTCCAGGGCGGGGAACATGCGGCCCATTCTCTTGAAAACCTGTGGTTCAACCTGAAGACCAATGTAGAAGTCATGATGAACCTGAAGGCGGATACGTCTTTTGGCGGCATTCTCGAAAATCCGTTCTACACGTCCTTTACGGTGCTTCTGCTGGCGTCTACGGTATGGCTCCTGTTCAGGATGGTTTATTTCAGGCATTACGTTCGTGGCTTTGTTCTCGGGATTTCGTTCTGTATCCAGATTTTCGTCATCTTGCTGAACGTGTCGGGCACCTTCACCATCGACATCAACCAGCGTTACGTGCTGGTGGCCTTGCCCCTGTTCGCCCTCTTGATGGCCCTTGGCCCTTATGACGCCCTGTGCTTTTTCTCCAAGATGAAACCCGACGGCATCGGTCGCCTGGTCTTGGGTGGAGCGCTGCTTATGTCCTTAGGACTTATGATGTATCACGCCCCGAGTTTCAGGGCTAACATGCTCTATTATAAGAACAAGCTTCTAGCTGAAGAGGATTTCTTGAATACGGCACTGAAAAAGTATCCCGAGAATTCCATCTACATTTACGCGAGACCTTGGCAGATGCTTGCCTCCGGTCATAGTGCTTTTAGCGAACGGACGTTCAAACGCTGGGATACGGATACCTTTGCCAAGTGGTACCAGGCGTCTGGTGGAAACATCTACCTGGTGCGCGGTCAGGACGGTTACGGTTCGGTAAACCGCCAGAGCCGCGTGGTGGGCTTCAAGACCACCGACCAGATTGACGAGATTCTGGATTCCTACAAGAACGAACGCGTACTCTTGGAGCCCAAGCTGTTCGGCTATCCGTTGGTCATTTACCGCATCGACGCCAAGAAGGGTGTGTCCCAGTATGCACAGCGGTTCTCTGTTTCGAACATGGACAGCAGCCTCGTTACGCTGAACAAGAATTTTGAAGAGTCCATCGCCTGTTCCTATTCCGTAAACGGCAAACCCGAAAAAGAAAAGGTGGTGACTGAAATCCAAGACAGTCTGCTGCTGGATTCTACAGATTTGTCTGCCGGGATGAACCGTCTGAAAATGTGGTGCCTGATGCCTGATGCCGACACCTTGACTCTGTACAGGGACTTGTTTATGGAAGGCGAAGGAGTCGCTCTAGTTTCGGAAATGCCTATAAAGAACTTCCATCAGGATTGGGGAAACCCGCAAAAGGACCAGACGGTGGACCATAACGGTATAACCCTGGACAAAGAACCTTTCCGCTATGGAATCGGAAGTCATGCCGATGCTGTCCTGGAATACGATATTGCAGGACAGTTCAACATGCTTCACGGCGTTATCGGCCTGGACGACGAAAGTGCCTGCGGTGACGGGGCATTCTTCGTGGTAAAGGGTGACGGTCGTGAACTGTTCCGTTCAAATAAGATGTATTCTACGCAGAAGCAAATCTTGGAAGTAGATATGTCTGGAGTCCAGAACCTGCAACTGGTTCTGGAACAGGGCGGCAACAAGGATTGCGATCACGGTGACTGGGCCAACGTATGGCTGGAGGCCAGGTAGTGAAAGTCCTGGTGGCGCCTCTGGACTGGGGGCTAGGTCATGCGACCCGTTGTGTCCCCGTCATCAAAGAATTTCTGCGGCAGGGAGCCCAGGTGGAGCTTGCCGTTACGGAATCTTATGCGCCGTTGTACAACGAGATTTTTCCGAAACTGAAAAAACATGTGGCTCCGTCTTATGGCATTGTTTATCCGAAACACGGATTCAACATGGGGCTATGGCTCCTGAAAAACAGCGTCCACTTGAACAGGGTCGTTGAATACGAACACCACTATGCCGAAGAAATGGTTCGCCGTCACGGGTTCGACATCCTGTTTTCGGACAACCGCTTCGGTTTTTATTCGGCGAAGGCGCTTTCCATTTACATGACGCACCAGTGCCGTATTGCCTTTCCAGCACTTTTCTCTAAGTTCGAAGGGATCGGGGTCCATTGGCACCGAAAGAAAATGGAAAACTTTGACCAGGTGTGGATACCCGATTTGAAAGAAGCCCCCGGTTATGCAGGCGCCATGTCCCATGTGAAATCTTGCCCGGAAAATGTTCGTTATGCAGGCCCGTTGAGCCGTTTTACGGAACTGGATGACTTGCCTGAAATTACGGATGCGGCTTCGAAAGATTTGAACGTGGTGGCGGTCATCTCTGGAGTGGAGCCTGCCCGAAGCGCCTTTGAACGCAGGCTGCGGGAATTGCTCTCTGAACTGCCCGGTAATCACGTGATGATTCTCGGGAAACCCGGTGCCGAACGAAAAACATGGACTGAGGGAAACATTCGGTTTTTCAGTCACCTGGAAACGCCGGAATTTGCCCGCACCGTCCGTCGCGCCCGCTGGATTATTTCTCGAGGAGGCTATAGCACCATTATGGACATGGCCGTTCTCGGCGCCAGCTGTATCTTTGTGCCCACGCCTGGGCAGTATGAACAGGTGGTGCTCGCCAAAAGTCTTTCTCGGGCAGGTTATGCGGTAGAAATTCCTGCGGCAAAACTGAACCTGGAAACATTGCAGACCGCCATGGAAACACAGGTGCGCCTGCCGAAACCGCCATCGCAGAACTTGCTCACCCCCTTGGTACAGGAGGCCTTGAAACAGGTATGAATTCTTTTGTTCTCGCATTCCCGTTGACCGTGGCTCAGGACGAACCCTTCGCCGTAACGCCTAATGTCGTAGTAGAAAAAGGGACGGCTAGTCTGATGGTGCCCGGCTGTACCTTGAGTTTCAAGGTGGTCCGCAAGGAGGCAACTCCGGGACTTTCCGAGATTTTCAAGGAACATCAGGATATTTCTGCAGAAGAGGCTACTGCCATCGATTCTCACAAGTCTCTGCTGTTCTTGCTGGGGAGCTTGAAAAGCCCTGCGGACCTGACCATGGTGAATACCGCCATCCTGAAGGTGCTTTCGGCGGGAGCCTTGGGCGTGTACATGCAGCAGAGTGGCGCCGCTTGGACCGCAGAAGCGTTCCGTGAAGAATTGGACGACGCCCAGTTCCCGATGGACCCCTGGATGAATTACCTGGAAGGTCCGGACGTGCTTTACACCTTGGGCCTTGAAACCTTTGCCCTGCCGGATCTGTGCATCTCGAAGGCTTCGGACGGCACCGACCCTCGCGAGGTCTTGAGCGTGGTGGCCGACAGCCTGTTTATGGAAGGCGTCAGCTCCAAGTCGGGGACCGAAGTGGACTGCGGCGAGTGCGGTATCTACGCCCTGCGTCAAGAGACGAAAAGCCCCTTCGCCAAGGACGACCCGGAATACAACCGCCAGGGCATCATGCGCCTCTTGAAACGCTAACCATTTGAAAAATTATATTGCTCACCATGATAGATATTTACGCCTTGTCGAAGAACCCTCTTGTATTCCAGAAACAGCGGACCATCACGTCGGCCTATATCGACGTGTCCGGAAAGATGGGCCTTGCCCAGACGGTGCTTATGGTCCAGGATAATATCACCGAAAATTTTGGCGCCATGAAGATGGACAATTTTGTGGTGAAGGAGAAAGGTGGTTTCTGGGTGGTTTACAAGGCCAAGTTCAAGTTTTTCAGGCGTCCGTACTGGCGGGACAAGGTGGTCACCACGTCGTTTCCGGCGGAAAACCAGCTGATTAGGCTCAACGAGAACACCGCCATCACTACGACCGAGGGCGAGCCCATCATTTTGGCCAAGCAGGAAATGTGCTGCCTCAGTTTTGAAAACCACCGCCCTCTGCGGCTCTCGTCGGTGGATTTTCCGACGGAAGGTTTTCCGGAGACCCTCGATGCTTCGGAATTTGACCGATTCCTCGTTAAGCCGGAAGAATACCAGGAGGTTTACCAGCAGAAAGTGCTGCCCCAGCACATCGACATGTCCCACCACATGAACAACATCGAATATGTGAAGCTGGCCTTGAACGTGTTCGGGACTCCCGACTGGGAACTTTGCAATCCGGCAACGCTGGAGATTCATTACCTGGGAGAATCCAAAGAAGGCCAGACCCTGCGCATTTTCCGTGCGGACCACAGCGGGGCCACCTACATGCGGATTCTTGACGAGACGGACCGTGCCGTCTTCGAAATGCGTCTCCGCATGATGTAGCTGTTTTACAGCAATTTTCCGAGAGCCACGATGGCGGCGGTGCGGGCCCGGAGCCTTGTGTTTCCCAGGTTCAGGGCGTAACTTTTTCCGCCTGCAAATTCTTTGGTCATGCGGATTTCTTCCGGAGAAAATCCGCCTTCGGGTCCCACCAGAAGGGTCACGGGGGTTAAGGCTTCGTCGCCCTTCTTGTCGCTAGCAAGATTGAACGTTATCTTGTCTATAATTTCTTTAGGGGCTGCCTTTTCGCCGTCTACATCGCAGAGGATCAGGTCGCCACGGTAACTTTTCAGCCATTCTTTGAATTCCACGGGTCCGCGAATTTCGGTAAGCCAGGGCTTCTTGGACTGCTTCAGGCTTACCAGGCTCTTGAGCTCGGAACGGCGGACCAGCTTGTGCAAGTCAGAATTCTTGGGCTCTTGGGAATAGTCCGTCCGTAAGAAGGTAATGCTTGCAATTTCTGTCTGGGCGGCATGGAATACCACTTCTTCCAGGGCGTCGTCCTTGAGGCAGGCGATGGCCAGGTTCAGCAGGGGCCTCATTGGTTTGGGCGTTTCTACCGCAGAAATTTCTACCTGGCAGGCCCTCGGGTCGGCAACCACGATGGTCCCGACTGCAAAGTGGCCCAGTCCGTCGCAAAGCTCCAGAATGTCCCCTTGGGCAGCACGGCATACCTTTACGGCATGGGCGCTTTCGTTTTCGTCCAGGGTTGCCCTTCCGCATTGGATTTGTGGGCAGTAAAAACGGCTATCGGGGGTCTTCATGGCATCTAAGGTAGCAATTTTTTCTACCTTAGCAGGCATGACAGCGCACAAGCCCGTAAAAGTGGTGGTCTTTGACCTGGACGGAACCCTCTACCTGAGCGGCCGTCCGTACCCTGGTGCGGTAGATACCGTGAAGCGGGTGGCCTCGAAGGTGCCGGTTTACTACCTGAGCAACAATACCAGCAAGTCTCCCGTGTTTTACGAGAACCGCCTGAACGTGATGGGGCTTCCCCTTCGCAACGACGGCATTATTTCTGCGCTGACTTT
>JAEDLI010000017.1 GCA_016295375.1 Fibrobacter sp.
TCAACACCTTGTTCAGCGTAGCCTTCAGGTGGTTCATGTTGGCCTCGTCCAGGGTCTCGTAGCGGTAGAAGGTGCCGTCGCTCTGGACAAAATAGAGCACCGGGATGTAGCCCGTGCCGTAAGCCGGACCGAACTTGCTGTTTGCGTCCTGGAACACGGGAATCACGGCGTGGAACTGGTCAATGAACATGCGGATGTCGTTTTTCTTGATGCCACCGCCAAGGCCGATGGCAATACTCGTAAGGCCTGCGGATTCATACTCCTTCATCAGGTCCTGGATTTCGGGGAAGTGCCGCTGGCAGTGGGGGCACTTGGGGCTGAAGTAGTAGATGAGCAGCGGACGGTTGCTGAAATGGCTGAACAGGATGCCCGGATCGTTGATGCCCACCAGGGGCTTGGAAAAGTCCATCTTCATGGGGGCATGGGTTGTAGAATCTTGCATGAGCTGGACGTCTGCCACTTTGGGTTCGGCGGCGAGTTGTGCAAAACAAAGTCCGGCAGTCAGGGTCACGAGAGCGAAAAAGCGTTTGAGCATTGGCGATAAAACTCCTAATATAAACCCTAAAATACGAAATTTCCATTGGAAAAGCACGGCAAAACGAAAAAGAGACGAATTTTGTGCAATTTTTGTACATTTTACCTATGTTTGCGCGTTATGTCATAATCCTGCTTTTGGCAGGGGTTTCCTTTGCGTTTACCGCCGAATCTGCGGACAGCGTTTCCGACATACCACTCCCGAAACAGTCCGCCTACACGGGCAAGGGCTTTACGGTGGGTATCGGCATGGGCGTGTTTGACGCCAGCGAGAAATGCGACTGTGTGGGAATCTGGCAGGGGCAGGCGGACTACTTCTATACGCCTTGGTTTTCGGGAGGGGTGGAAGTCCGGTTTTTCGGCGGTGAGATGGACTCCAGGATTTCGGTCCTGTACCAGCGGTACCGCCTGTCCGGCAAGTTCCACCTGTCTATTTCAAACTTTTCCATGTACCTTTCTCCTTTGGTGGGGCTAGAAACTACGGACATTTCGGAGCTTCGGGAGCAGTGGAAGAACCGCTCCAAGAACGGGGACGATATTGACGATATCGACGATGATGAAATCGCCTCGGTGGCAGATTCTGCGATAAAGGTGACCAACTGCGAAAAGATGTTCTCTCTGGACGGCTTTTCGGCGGGGCTGGAGTTTGGCATGGGGTATGCATTCCCCAAATACCTTGGGGTTTTCGGGGCCGTCCATTACGAGCATAACTTTAACAATTCCCAGCTCCTGACCTTGACCCCCGGTTTGGGCTTCAATTTGCGGAGTTTCTGGGATTGGGCCCAAAAGAACACCTATTCCCTGTGGTTTACCATGGAAGGAGGCTTCCAGAGGTACTTCCACAGGGGGGTCTCGGACTGGAACAGGGCCCTGATTTTCGGGTTTACCCTGGGAGTTTAGCCCCGAGGTTTGACAAATGGCCCCTTTTTTCTATATTTGGTCCACCGGTTTTTAAGGCCGGAACCCTCCCAGGGCCAATGGTGGATCTGGGCGAAAGACCAAAGGGACTCATTATGAGACAGTACGAAACCATGGTGATTATCGATGCCATGATCTCCGACGACGCTATCAATGCCGAAGTCGAGAACATCGCCTCCATGATCACCAACGGCGGTGGCGAAATTCTCCGCCGCGACGATTGGGGCAAGCGCAAGCTCGCCTATACCATCAAGAAGCGCCAGCACGGCTACTACGTGATTTTCTACTACAAGGCCGAAGCCGCTGTAGTGGCAAACATGGAAGCCGCTCTCAAGCTCAACGAAAACGCTCTCCGCTGGATGACCCTCGTGGACTATCCCATGAGCGAAATCGTTTACAACCAGGATATGGCTCAGTCCACCGAAGAAATCATTCCGGTTGACGCAGAAGAAGGGGAGGCTGAATAATGGCTTTTGAAGATAAGAAACAGGCACCCCGTATCCGCCGCAAGAAGACTTGCTGGTTCACGGAAAACAATGTCAAGTTTATTGACTACAAGGACGAGAAGACTCTCCGTCGCTTCATCTCCGAACGCGGCAAGATCATTCCTCGCCGCATCTCCGGCACCTCTGCCAAGTACCAGCGCATGCTGAACGAGGCTATCAAGCGTGCCCGTCAGATGGCGATTCTCCCCTTTGTATCGGACAGCGTTCGCTAATAGGAGGAACTAGACTATGGAAATTATTCTTAAGGCCAATGTTCCTCACCTGGGCAAGATGCTCGACGTTGTGAAGGTTAAGGACGGTTACGCCCGTAATTACCTGTTCCCTCGCAAGCTCGCCGTGCGTGCTACCAAGGAAGCGAAGCTCCAGATTGAAACCAACCGTGCCGCCCTCGAAGCCCAGTTCCAGAAGGAACTCGCTGCTGCCGGCGACGTTGCCGCCAAGCTCGCTCAGATTTCCGTCAACCTGGAACGCAAGGTTGTGGAAGGCGAACGCCTCTACGGTTCCGTCACTGCAGGCGACATTGCCGAAGCTATCACCAAGGCCGGCGTCAAGATTAGCCGCGCCCAGGTTCAGCTCGACGAACCCATCAAGCAGCTCGGTGTTTACACCGTCGCTATCAAGGTGTTCAGCGATGTTGAAGCTCAGGTCAAGGTTTGGGTAGTCGCTGAGAAGTGACGTTGCTGAGAAGGCTTAATTCTCTCTGACTGCTAGAAATCTTAAAAAGCCGCTCCTTCGGGGGCGGTTTTTTTGTTGGTAAATAATAATTCCCCGGTTATTTCCGAGGAATTAATTGTGATGTTATACTCTGTATTAGAATTATAGAAGAGCGGAATCTAATCCCTTGACACAGATATAGCGTTTCTCGTTCTTGCTGTTGACGATAATCGCAACGCCAGTTAGGTAGTTAATCCACCAAGGCCGCCAGTTATACCTGACTCCAGTTGTGTTGAGTGTTGTATATGCAAGCAACGGAACAATAAATTCGTCGTGGCTGATAATGACCTTTGCTTTTGCCATTTCATTGTAGTCCTTGGTGAGATACTTGTCGATTGCTTCTTGACCGCGCTCTTCCAAGTTATAAAAAGCGTCTGCAAAAAGTCCTTGATATGCCCACAATGCAACTACGGCATTTGAACCGGTATCTTTGGATACGTAAGATTGACGGAGGTCGTTGTCTTTGACGAACCAGCTACCTGTAATTTCGGCAATAGTGTCATGAATGAAGGATGACTGTCCCCTGCCTATGGCGATGTTTTGGGCGGTTTCTTCGGTGCGGACATAGTCTGTGTGGCCGAAGACAAAATCTTCTCCGCCGATTAGCTTTTGTCCTACGGTTTGAGATTGCTGCACTCCTTTTTCAGTGAGCTGGGTTTCCCTGGTAAGATAGGGTTGTCTTTCTCCGTGCCGCAACACAAAAACAACTTTTTCATCAGGGGCGACGGTTCGATAGGCGGCGCCGATATCAACGAAGCCGACGCTGTCGTACACAAGTTCTTCGGGAACAAAAATACTGGAGCTAGACAGGTCTTGCTCTGAATTTGCAGAAGACATGTCGCCATCGGGGGTTTCAGAAGATTGGGGGTCAATAGTATCGGGAGGCTGGTTTGGATCGGTGGACCCGCTGGAAGAATCAGAACAGGCGGTCCATGAGATAGTCAAAAGGGCTATGCTAAGAAATTTTGTGAGATTTTTCATATTAGTTTACTTGGTAAATGTACAGTTAAAAAGTATTCAATAGTCTTCTCTTCGTCAAGTATTTTTTTTTACACTTTTACAATCGCTTAACTTGGGTTTGTTGTGATAAAACCGCTTTAATTTGCTATTTTAATTAGGTATGCGCAAGTTTTCTTTTATCGCCTGCGTGGCGAGTCTTTTGGCGGTATCGGCGTTTGCCCAGCCCCGCGATCTGTTTGCAGAATTTGAGGCAGAAACCGAGGCGGCCCAGTCCAGCGAGGCGGCGGTGACGGCCCAGAGTTCAAGCTCGGAAGTCTTGTCTAGTTCCGCAGCAGTATCTTCTAGTAGTGTCGTTTCCAGCTCCAGTGTCGCTGCTCAGGAATTCTCCAGTTCCGAAGCGTTGTCTAGCTCTGTACAGTCTAGTTCGAGTATCGCCGTGGCAGATACCCTTCAGCAGTCTTCCAGCAGCGTTGTGGCGGATTCTCTGCAACAGTCTTCGTCTAGCGATGTTCCTCAGGATAGCCTGTCTTCTAGTTCCGAGGTGTCGTCTAGCTCTGAAGAGTCTTCTAGCTCCATAGTATCTTCTAGCAGTGCCAAGGTCCCTGAGCCCGCCGAAGGGTCTTCCAGTTCTGTCGAGGTGGCGGTGATTCCGTCGTCCAGCAGCATCAGCCGTCGCGACCTGCTTGGCCCGGTGAAAGTCTCGAAGGTCCACAGTATTGACGAAATGAAAGGCAAGTACCGGAGTCCCCGCAAGGCCCTATTCATGTCGTTGGTGGTTCCCGGTTCGGGCCAGCTTTATGTAGGTGGCTCTACCTTCAACTACGCCCGCGGTGCGGTCTACCTCGCTCTTGAGGCTGCCCTCTGGGGTGGCTGGTATTACTTTACCGTTTACAAGTACGACAAGCAGGTGAACAAGTACAAGAAGTTTGCCAAGAATCATTTCTCCATTGGCCGCTATGAATCCCAGATGCGCGACATCTACTTGAATCAGCTTTCAGATGAAACGGAAGAATCAAGGTTCGAGACCCGCTACATGACCAGCCGGGAAGATTTCTGCAAGGCCATTTACGGTGACGCAAACGCTTCGGGCTGTTACACCAAGGGCAAACTCTTTACCAATGACAAGGCCCATACGGACCGTTTTTCTGTGACGAATCCGCAATCCCTAGGTCAAGAGATTGCAAGCCAGAAGAATTTCTACGACAACTCCAGTATTTATCAACTGGTGAGCGAAAGGTCTTATGTGCTTGGTTGGGATGATGTGGATTCCGTAGCCCTGGGCCAGAACCTGCTTCTGGAAGAGGCCGTTGTTGATGAAATTGTTCCTCTTGGCAAGTCCAAGAACCAGTCCAAGTATCGCGATATGCGTAGCAAGGCCAACGACTATGCCGACCTGCAGGTTTGGTTCTTCGGGGGTATTATCCTGAACCATCTGGTCTCTGCCGTGGATGCGGCCTTTGCGGCCAACGCCCACAACAAGGAACTCTACTCCGAAGATGTCTCCTGGTACGACAGGCTCCACTTCGAAAGTTACATGAGCTTCTTCGATGGGATTGATGTTGGAGTTCAGGCCAGCTGGGGATTCTAATGCGCATCTTTCTCGCCATCCTGTTTTGTGCGGCCTGTGCTTTTTCCCAGGTGGTGATTTCCGTTGACGAAAGCGTGAGCAAGAACAGCGAGAAGAGCCTTGCCGTGGCATTGGGAGCTTCTGCTCTTTTGCCCGGCATGGGTGAACTTTACCTGGACGAGCGCGAGATGGTTCGCCCCTTCATGTGGACAGACATTGCCCTTTGGATGGCGGCAGTGGGGTCTTACTACGTAGGGGAGCGTTACATTTCTTCGGCCCACGATTATGCGGTGCGCCACGCGGGGCTCAACACCTCCAGCAAGAAGGTGTCGCTTTTGAACACGGTAGGGGACTACCGTAGCCGTAGCGGCGTGGCTGGTCAGAATTCATCTCCGGATAACGACGAGGACTACAATCAGTCCATGATTCGCGCCGGCAAGGCGACAAACGAGGAATTTTCTGACGACATCCAGTGGGACTGGGGGAGTAGTGACAATCCCGAGACATCGGAACATATCGACGAATACAAGAACCGCCTGCGGAACTACCGCATCAGCCGGATTGTCTTTCAGGTGTCGGTAGGGGCACTGGTGCTGAACCGTGTGGTCTCCATGCTGGACGCCATGCGCATTTACCGCAAGACCTCTTCCAAATCCTTCGGACAGCGCCTTCAGTTCACGCCGGAGTTTGGCGAAGATGGCGGCGGGCTCCTGGTGAACGTGAAATTTTGAGGATATTCAGAATTCGAAATACAGAACTCGGAATTAGATGTTTTTGCAACCATATGTACTTTATAATCATCTAAATAAGTGAATTTTTGAGAATCTGAAAAATTTTATGAGAAACCTGTTCCTGCTACTTTTGACCGCTGTGTTCCTTCTGGCTTGCTCCGGAAAGGACGCTCCCCAGGGTGCAGGCGCTCCGGGCAAGAACGGTGGCTCCGGCGGCAGGCCCGCTCGTGAAATCGCGGTAGAAGGTTACATTGCCGAAGCCCATGAATCGGGCAAGACGTTTTCTGCAATGGCGACGCTCGAACCGCTGAACAGCGTGCAGCTGACGGCTGCTACTTCGGGCAGGCTCATGAACCTTTATGCAAAGGACGGCGCCTCGGTACAGAAGGGTGCGCTTCTCGCTAAAATTGACGATTCCGAACTGAAGGCGCAGCTCAAGCAGGCGGAATCGAACCAGCAACTGGCCCAGCAGAAGTACGACCGCGCGAAGGGACTCTACGAGAAGGACGGTGCCACTCAGGCGGACATGGAAGCGGCAGAAGCTTCGCTCAAGTCCGCAGAAGCTTCTGTAGAACTCATTAAGGCGCAAATCGCGAAGACCGAAGTGCGTGCCCCGTTTGCAGGCAAGCTCGGCTTTGTGAATGTTTCTGTGGGCGCCTGGCTTACGACGGGCACGTCGATTGCAACTCTCAGCGAAGTGAAAAAGTTGAAGGCGAAATTCGCTCTCCCGCAGCGTTATGCCACCACGCTTAAGGTGGGCGACGCGGTTGACGTTAAGGACGAAGAGCGTGACGTGGCAAAATCCGGCAAGGTGAAGGCCTTGGAAGCTTCGCTTTCGGAAAGCAGCCGCACGCGCCAGGTCCTTGTTGAAATTGATAACGCAAACGGTGAACTTCTGGCAGGCTCTTACGCGAAGGTGAACATGACTATGCAGGGGGGAAATGCTAAAAGCATCCCGGTTCCTGCAGAAGCATTTACTCTAGATAAGGATGGCGCCTACGTGTTTGTGGCGACCGGCGGCAAGGCCAAGATTAAGCATGTGCGAACCGGACTCCGCACGCCAATTGCCGTTGATGTGACAGAAGGACTCGATGAAGGTGATACCGTGATTACTTCGGGACTTATCAGCATTCGTGAAGGTTCTGCAGTGCGAATCCGTGAAATTCGCCACAACACCGACTACGAAGTGGAGTAGGTAACCGATGAGTGTCGCGAACCTTTCCGTACGTCGCCCGGTGCTCATGAGCGTAATGGCGCTCGTAATCCTCCTTCTCGGCGCTTTTGGAGCCTCAGGCCTCGGCATCCGCGAATACCCCAATGTCGATTATCCGATTATTCAGGTGCGTACTTCGTATCCGGGCGCAAATGCCGCCGTGGTTGAAGCCGAAGTTACCGAAATCTTGGAAGCTTCCATCAATAGCGCGTCAGGCATCAAGGCTCTCACGTCCACTAGTAGTGACGGGTACTCTTACATCAGTATCGAGTTTGAAACGGGCATGGACCTGGAAGCGGCCGCCAATGAAATTCGCGACCGCGTGAGCCGTGTGCGCCGTAAGCTCCCTGACGATGTGGATGAACCGACAATTTACAAGTCCGATAGTGATTCCGACCCGATTCTGATAGCAAGTCTCGTGAGCGACACCCATGATGCTATGGAAGTGTCCGAAATTGCACGTAACCAGGTGAAGGAACGCCTGCAGACAATTTCCGGTGTTTCTGAAGTAATGCTATGGGGCGAAAAACAGCCGACAGTTCGCCTTTGGATAGACCCCATTCGCTTGCAGGCTTTGGGGGTTTCGGGTGCCGAATTGTCTGCAGCCCTTAGCCGTGGCAACCTTGAACTGCCCTCGGGCACTATCGAGGGGAGCGAAACGACCCTTTCCATCCGCACTCTTGGACGTGTGGTTGACCCTGTTGAATTTAAGAACATTGCTGTGAAGACAGCCGATGATGGCTCTGTGATTCATATATCCGATGTGGCCGATATCCACTACGAACCCAAGGACACGCGCACGGGTTTCAAACGCACCGGCAAGAATACGATTTCCGTTGCAATAGTGGCGCAACCCGGTTCGAACCATGTGGAAATCGCCGACGAGTTCTACAAGCGAGTTGAAGATATCCGCCGCGAACTTCCCGAGGGAGTGCAGCTTCTGTACGGTCGTGATACGTCTGTAAATATCCGTGCCTCCATCAAGGAAGTGGTAGAGACCATCTTTATCGCATTCATTTTGGTTATTGCGATTATCTTTGCTTTCTTGCGCGAAGGGCGTACGACACTGATTCCGATGGTGGTGGTGCCAGTCTCGGTAATCGGAAGCTTTTTTGTTCTTTACCTATGCGGATTTAGCATCAACGTATTGACGCTTTTGGCGATGGTCTTGGCAATAGGACTTGTTGTTGATGATGCCATTGTGATTGTCGAAAACATCTACCATAGGATTGAAAACGGCATGACGCCCAAGCAGGCTGCGGTCGCGGGGACGAACGAAATCTTTTTCGCGGTGATTGCGACATCCGTGGTGCTCATGGCTGTGTTTGTGCCTGTGCTTGCTTTGGGCGGCACTACGGGACTCTTGTTCCGCGAATTTGTCGCGGTGATGATTGGGACGGTGTTTCTTTCGACGCTCTGTGCGCTCACGCTTTCGCCGATGCTCTGTTCCAAGTTTCTAAAGCGCCAGAAAAAGGGATTTTTCTTCAAGGTGACAGAACCCTTATTTGAAGGACTGAACAAGGGGTATGCGTTCTTGCTCGGACTCTTCCTCAAGTTCCGTTTTTTGATGTTCCCGGTAGTGGCGGCCCTATTGTTTGCGGCTTATTACTGCTTCAACAACATGAGTAGCGAAATGGCGCCGACCGAAGATTCCAGTGCCATCATGGTGAACACATCGATGCCCGAAGGAGTATCGTTGACCCGCACCAAGCGTATGGCTGACGCATTCGTGGAAGAAATGACTGCCATTATGGATACGAGCGAGTACATGGAGGTCCAGTCGGGTGCGCGTAGTGCAGGTAGTTCCATGATTCGCATTACTCTTAACAAGGACAAGGATGCGCGCCGCCCGCAGAGCGAAATTGCGCATGCAATTCAGGTGCTTGGTAACGAATATCCCGATCTTCGCGTGATGGTATTTGAGCCGCAGAGCATCAGCACGCAGCGCGGCGGGCTTCCGGTGCAGTTTGTGTTGCAGGCCCCGAATATCGAGATTTTGCGTACGTTGGTGCCTAAGTTCGAAGAGGCGGCGGGCAGGAGTCCTGTATTTAGCGTGGTGAATACGAATTTGAGATTCACGAAACCCGAATTGCATATCGAGATTTTGCGTGACAAGGCGAACGAGGAAGGCGTTTCGGTGAACGATATCGCGCAGGCAGTTCAGTTAGCCATAAGCGACCAGACTTACGGGGAATACTACAAGGACGGACGCCAGTACGATATCATCGGAGCGGTGGGTTATCAGTACCGTAGCATGCCTGAGAATATATCGATGCTCTCGGTCAAGAATGCGAAGGGTGAACTTGTGAGTCTTGAAAATTTCATCACGTATGTTGAAAAGTCCGCTTCGCCGTCGCTGCCGCGCTACAACCGCTTTTCGGCCGCAACGATTCAGGCGGGCCTTGTGCCCGGCAAGACGATTGGGGACGGCATAGAAGAAATGCGCCGCATTGCAAAGGGGCTGCTTAAGGATTATCCAAGTGTGAGTACCACCCTAACCGGCTCATCGAAAGAATTCGAGGAAAGTTCCAGCGGTCTTTACATCGTGTTCCTGCTTGCGCTTGCGCTTGTGTTCCTGGTACTTGCAGGGCAGTTCGAAAGTTTCCGCGCACCCTTTGTGATATTTTTTACGGTTCCGCTGGCCTTGGCAGGGGCTCTCGTTTGTCTGTTCGTTACCGGCCAGACTCTCAACATCTTCAGCGAGATTGCGCTCATATTGCTTATCGCGCTCGTGACAAAGAACGGCATCCTGATTGTGGAATTTGCAAACCAGATTGCAGCGAATACCGGATGTTCCAAACTGGAGGCGGCTCGGCTCGCGGCGGAACGCCGCTTCCGCCCAATCCTCATGACGAGCCTTTCCACCGTATTGGGCGCGGTGCCGCTGATACTCACCGGCACCCCGAGCCGCATCGCTATGGGCATCGCTATCGCAGGCGGCCTTACCTTCGCAACCTTCATGACCCTCTTTATTGTGCCCGCGGCTTACAGCTTCTTTGCGGGGAAGGTGGAAGTTTCTACCAGCGACGCCTCGAAGATGGCCTAGCCGTTCGCGCTAGAGTTAAGCCAACAAGTACAGGGCTGGCGCTGTTTTTATGCAGGGGCAAAAGTCTTGATTTTGTCAAGTTCTGCGGCAATCTCTATTTTCAAGTTTCTGATGTCAATGTCGTCTTGTAGTGAGATGAAGTAATCATCGGAGACACCGAAAAATTTGGCGAGCCTTAAAGACGTATCAACGGATATCCTTCTGCGGTCGTGAAGAATGTCCTGAATTCGTGAGACGGGTACATTGATGGCCTGTGCTACTTTGTAGGCCGATAAATCCATAGGAGAAAAAAACTCTTCAGTCAGGATTTCCCCGATGGTGGGTGTCTTGATGTGTTTTTTCATAACATGCTCCTAATGGTAATCTACTATCTCAACGTTATAAAAGTGCCCATTGTTTATTGTAAAGCATATACGCCATTGGTCATTTATACGGATGGAATATTGATTTGCTCTTTTTCCATGTAATTGCTCCAAATGATTGTTTGGAGGGATTCGTAAATCGTCAAGTGTCATGGCATTGTCAATCATCATCAGTTTTCTTAGTGCTACTTTTTGAATGGTGCTTGGCAACCGCCTAGAATACTCCTGATTATAGATATGTTCCGTCTCTCTGTCAGCAAAGCTTTTTATCATTTAATATACCTTTTTAGCGTGTATATGTCAAGCGGGTATAATCACTTTATGGGGCAAAGTGAATTTGTAAGGGGTAATATATGTATTTCCCCCAAAAATAGGGCAAACTATTGTTGCTTCCCGGTAGAAAATTTGCTTCTTATGACTGTTTACAAAAATTTACTTTTTTTTGGAGGAAATAATTTAGATTAGACGGCGTAATACAAGGAGAATCCAGATGAAAAATTTCGGCAAAAAACTTGCACTCGTTACTTTGTCCGCCTGCATGGCTCTGTTCTTTGCTGCGTGTAGTAGCGATTCCGATAACTCCGACCCGACACAACCCGCACAATCTAGCGAAGATGGACAGAATGGTGAAGGACAGGGCGGCGAGGGCGGAGATCAACCAGCTGCCGAGAATACCTTTACGGATCCCCGCGATGGTAAAACATACAAGTTCGTGACCATCGGAAGCTAGACCTGGTTTGCACAGAACCTGAATTTTGATGTGACAGGAAGTTCCTGCTACGACGACAACCCTGCAAATTGCGATACCTACGGTAGACTCTATACGCACGATGCGGCCGCAAACGCTTGCCCAAGTGGATGGCATCTGCCGAGCTTTGACGAAGGCTCTGCCCTGCTTGAAAGCGCATCAAGCAACGGAAAAAGAAACGGAGAGGGTGATGCGGGAAAGTTCCTTAAATCCGCCAGTGGCTGGTCCGACGGCGGTAACGGTGAAGATTCCTATGGCTTCAATCTGCTCCCTGCCGGCTATTTCAACACGGACATGAACAATATTTCTCAGTACAAGAAAATGGGAAGTACCGCTCAACTTTGGACAGCATCCGAAGCAACCGGCGGGTATTGGAACTGCTTGTTCTTTAACACCGCCAGCTATGTCGCACAATCGAAAGAGTTGGCAAATACGAAAATGTCTGTCCGTTGCGTGAAAGACTAGAAACTGTGTGTTGCGAGGGAACACCGTGACCGAGCAACCTCCTGCGTAGCGAATCTATTTTGCGAGGCGAGAGGGCATAGTTGCTAGGCAAAAAATCCGGAGGGTAGCGACGAACAAAGTGAAGTTGCGACCGACGGTCTTTTTTGCAGGCGACTGTGCCCTTGAGACTCGGATTATTAAGGGGGCGTTGCGGGGAGTCCCCGCAGAGGGGGTGCTGGAAGACTCGCCCTGGACCCTATCGCTTCGCTCCAAGGTGACAACAGGGCAAGGCTGCAAGCAGGGGGAGGCTTCCCCCTTTATTCCACCAGCTGAAAGACTTTTTCGCCCTTGCGGCTCATGCCGTAGCGGCTGCGGAGGACTCCTTCTTTGTAGAGGGAGTCGTTTTCAAGCAGTTCGATTTCTTTTTTGTACTGCTCGATGAGGGCGTTGAGGGAATCCACCTTGGCCTGGTACATGGCAATTTCTTGCTTGACCTGGTTTTGTCTCGGAAAACTGTTCTTGCCAAAGGCCAGTTCGGCCACGACGATGGAGAGCAGAAACAGCACGGCAATGATGGCGATGTATTTCTTTTTGTGCATCAGGGCTCTCCGTTGAAATAGAACTGGAAATTGTCCTTGCTTTCGGCAAGGCCCGCGATTTCCAGTTCTGTTAATATAGCTAAAAGTTGGGGAGTTGCTAGGGTCAACTCGGATTGAATCTCCGAAAAAGTTTTTCGGAATCCCTTGAACTTGAAGAACAGTTCCTTGGCGCCTTGGGTCAGGTTGCAGCCCGACCGTTCGAGTTCGGCAATCTGCTGCCCTTGTGTGCGGGGAAGTCCAATTACTTTGTACAGATTTTCAGGAATAAAGACGGGGGAGGCAACTCCTTGGTCCAGCAGCTGGTTGGTGCCGCCTGCCACCTCGCAGTCAAAATCTCCGGGGCAGGCGTAGAGCGCCTTGCCTTCTTTCTTGGTGAATTCGCCGGTCAGGAGGGCGCCGCCCTTGACCTTACTCTGGACTATGACGGTGCACTTGGAAAGCCCGCTGATAATCTTGTTCCGGGCGACAAAGTTTCCCTTGAAGCTGGAGGTGTTTCCTTCGTATTCGCTGACCAGGGCCCCGCCCTCTTCTAGAATCCGGTCGGCCAGGAACTTTCGTGACCCCTGGATGGGAGCATCCAGACCTTGGGCAAGAACTGCAATGGTCGGGATTCCGAAATCTAGGGCCGCCTCGTGACAGTAAAAGTCTATGCCCTGGGCAAGTCCCGACACCACCACGGCACGGGTTTCCTGGAGAGACCTGACCAGGTGGTGGCACAGTTCCCGCCCGCTGTTAGAAGGCCTGCGGGTGCCCACCATGGCCACTCCGATTCCTTCGGGGATGTTCCCCTTGATAAATAGCCTGGCCGGTCGGTAAATGGAAGAATCCAGCAAAAGGGGAAAATGCGCAGTAATGCAGGCGGTGGTGTTTCTATCTTTCATGGTATGAAATATTCCTTTGACGACTTGGTGAAAATTATGGAGCGCCTCCGTTCTGCAAACGGATGCCCCTGGGACAAGGAACAGACAACCCATTCCCTGCTCCCTTACTTGGTAGAAGAGAGTTTTGAGTTTATCGATGCCGCCCAAGAGGGGGACGCCTCCCACATGTGCGAAGAGCTTGGGGACGTGCTTTTGCAGGTGGTGTTCCACGCCCAGGTCATGAAGGAGTCCGGTGACTTTACCGTCGATGACGTGGTACAGGGAATCTGTGAAAAGATGGTCCGCAGGCACCCTCACGTGTTCGGGGATGCCCATGTGGAGAACGCCGCCGGAGTCTCGCGGCAGTGGGACAAAATCAAGTCCTCCGAAAAGAACAATCTGAAAACAGCCGGCGGGTCCGTTATGGACAAAGTAAGCAAAAGCATGCCGCCGCTCGCCCGGGCCCAGGACATCATCCGTCGAGCCGCTAGGGCGGGGTTCGACTGGGACGCCCGGGAACCTGTATTTGAAAAGGCCCAGGAAGAATTTACAGAATTCCGCGCCGAAATGCAAGGAATTTCTGAAAAAAATGCAAATATCGACCGCCTGGAAGACGAATTCGGCGATATCATGTTCAGCCTGGTGAACGTGGCGCGCCACTGCGGGTTCAATGCCTCCATAGCGCTCCAGCGGGCAAACAGCAAGTTCGAGAAGCGTTTCCGCAAGGTAGAGGCCATGTGCAAGGAGGTGGGCAAGGAAATGCCCGAGGTGGGCCTGGAAGGCCTACAGCAGATGTGGAAACAGGCAAAGGCAGTTGTCAGTGATGAGTTGTGAGTTGTCAGTTTTCAGCAATGCCATCTTTGGCCGTGAGGTTGAGGTTGGTGCATCCTTTAACCCGTGCGACACATCTTGTCCCCTGCAGCCCTAATACCTAACCCCTACCGCTTAACTAAGAACATTCCAATGTGGATTATGGTCCGGACAGATTTTTTTGTCCGGGCTTTTGTTTTGGGGTTATATTATGGATGTGCTTCCAGTAAGTCCTGGTTCTGGAGAAGGGATGCCGGATCGAACCGCGGGGTAGGACCTACCGGAAGCACTCTCTTTTTTAAGTTTTTATGAATGTAGGGTGAGACTTGCCGCAAGGCAAGAAAAAACGCAGGCCTCATGGGCCTGCGTTTTATGTTGTCTTGAAACTGAGCGCTTCTAGGCGATTGCCTTTACTATGCTCTAGCCTTGGCCTTGTCGCCGTACTTCTTGATCAGTTCTTCCTGGATGTTCTTCGGCACCGGAGAGTACTTGGCGAATTCCATGGTGAATTCGGCCTTACCCTGGGTCATGGAACGCAGGTCGGTAGCATAACCGAACATTTCAGAAAGCGGGACTTCGGCGATAATGGTGGTGGTGCCCATTTCTTCGCTGGTTCCGGTGATGGAACCACGACGCTGGGACACGTTACCCACGACGTTACCCTGGAATTCCGTCGGCGTGGCGATTTCGACCTTCATGATCGGTTCGAGAATCTGGGCGCCGGCCTTGGCGAAAGCTTCGCGGAAAGCCATGCGGGCGCAGATCTGGAACGCCATGTCAGAGGAGTCCACCGGATGGAACGCACCGTCCTGGACTTCCATTTCGATACCCACCACCGGGAACCCGATGAGGGAACCGGCTTCCATGCAGCTCTGGAAACCCTTGTCGCAAGAGGGAATGTATTCCTTAGGAATACGGCCGCCCACGACGGAGTTCACGAAGTTGTAAACCTTGTCGGAGTCGCCTTCCACGGGCATCGGGCGCATCACGCCGGACATCTTAGCGAACTGACCCGAACCACCGGTCTGCTTCTTGTGGGTGTATTCGAACTTGGCTTCGCGGGTGATGGTTTCGCGGTAAGCCACCTGCGGGGCACCGGTCTGCACGTCCACCTTGTATTCGCGACGCATACGTTCGATGTACACGTCCAAGTGAAGTTCGCCCATACCCTTGATGATGGTTTCGCCGGATTCCTTGTTCACTTCCACCTGGAAAGTGGGGTCTTCCTTGGTGAAGCGGTTCAGGGCCTTGGACATGTTGTCCAGGTCGTCGCGGTTCTTGGCTTCGATCACGAGCTCGATCACGGGGTTCGGCACGTGCATAGAGGTCATGTTGTAGTGGTTCTTGCCGTCGGTAAAGGTCGTACCGGAGGCGCAGTCGATACCGAACAGGGCCACGATGTCGCCGGCGCCGGCTTCGGTGATATCCACCATTTCGTCGGCGTGCATACGCACCAGACGGCCCACGGACACCTTCTTGCCGGTGGCCATGTTGGTAATCATGTCGCCCTTCTTGAGGGTGCCCTGGTACACGCGGATGTAGGTGAGCTGGCCATAGCGGTCGTTCACCAGCTTGAACGCGTAGCAGACGAGAGGAGCGTTGTCTTCGCTCTTGAGCACCACTTCGGCTTCGTTGTTGTCCAGGTCGAGGGCCTTGTTTTCAACGTCGGTCGGGCAGGGGAGGTAGTCGATAACGCCGTCCAAAAGCTTCTGAACGCCGATGTTCTTGTGGGCAGAACCCATGAACACGGGAGTGATGTCCAGACGGATGGTGGCTTCACGGATGGTCTTCTTGATGAGGGCCTTGTCGATTTCGTCCACACCGTACTGGCCTTCCATGGCCTTTTCCATAATTTCGTCGCTGTAGTCAGCGCAGCAGTCGATGAGCTTGGTGCGGTATTCGTTGGCCTGGTCCACGAGTTCGGCCGGGATTTCCTTTTCGATCATGTCGTCACCGTTGGCGCCTTCGAAGTAGTAGGCCTTCATTTCCACCAGGTCAACCACGCCCTTCAGTTGGTCTTCGAGACCGATAGGAATCTGCATGACGCAGGGCTTGTGGTTCAGCTTTTCCTTGAGCATTTCGGACACGCGGAGCGGGTTTGCACCGGAGCGGTCGCACTTGTTCACGAACACGACGCGCGGCACATGGTAGCGCTTCATCTGGCGGTCAACAGTAATAGACTGGGACTGGACACCTTCCACGCCGGTGAGCACCAGGATAGCGCCGTCCAGCACACGGAGAGAGCGTTCCACTTCGATAGTGAAGTCCACGTGCCCCGGGGTATCGATGATGTTGATGGAGTCCTGTTCACCGCTCTTGGTGTGGGTCCAGTTGGCGAATGTAGCGGCGGACTGAATCGTGATGCCGCGTTCGCGTTCAAGTTCCATGGAGTCCATCGTGGCGCCGACGCCGTCTTTACCACGAACTTCGTGGATAGCGTGGATACGCTTTGTGAAGTAGAGGATGCGTTCGGTAAGGGTAGTCTTACCCGAGTCAATGTGGGCAGAAATACCGATGTTTCTGTGTTTTTCGATGTTTTTCATTTTTTATTCCACAAATGGAGTTGATGTTTGTTTGAGTTGCGCCCAAAGATAGAAAAAAAAGCCCCCGTTCTCAAGGGCTTTAAAATCTGATGAATGTCATATTAGGCGGTTTTTGCTTCTTCGGCAGAATTAGTAGAGTTGGAGTCCTTTCCATCCTGGTCAGAAAGGGCCCTGAAGTAGGCGGCAGCCGTCTTTCCGACTTCTAAGGTGTCGTAGAAGGCGTAGGCACCGTTCCCGAGAGCCCCGATGGCAGGGATTGCCCGCAGAAGGGTCTTGCCCAGCAGCTTGGAGGAGATGCTGGCCCCGATTTTTGCAAGAATGGCCTTGATGGCGGTAGCGGAAAGCTTCTGCACGATAATCCTGCTACCCGTGCGGACGGCAATGTCCCGCAGGAGCTGGGCGGCACTGTGCCGGAACAGGCACCAGATCATGGCTTCCCGGCTGAGCAGGGCCAGCTTGCCGTAGCTGGCGGCAATGTCGGCTACCAGCTGGGCCTGAATTTTCCAGATGGCGGCAATGTCCGGGATGGCGGTAAGGATACCCGTGATGCCTGCGGGTATAGAAAGGGAGGTGCTGACCGTAGCCGATTTCCAGGCGGCCCGCTGACTCAGGAGCCTCGCCTTTTCGTCGGGGTTCTGGATTGGGGTATAAAGGGAACCTGGAATATCCGTAATCAGCTCGAAAAGGAGGGTGGATGCCTTTTCCGATATCTTTTTCAGGGGCTCTTTCTTGTCTTGCTTTACAATTTCTTCGGCCATAGGAACCTCTGCGGCAAAATGTAGAAAAAAACTATTGACAGGCCGATAGGAATCAACAAGTGTCCCTTTTTTATAAGACGGGTGGTTTTAAACCTGGGAAAATATATAGATTTCTATCCAAAAGAGCCTTATAAGGAGGATGTCCATACCATGGACGGAACCCGGTCTTTTTTTGAAATGGCCATGGCTCTCTCTGGATTACGAGAGCGTGTACTTTGTAGATATCGAGACTGACCGCTATGCGGAGTATTCCTCCCGTGGCGGTTACCGCCAGCTGATTGACGGGCAACCCACCTGGTACACCTTGAAGTCGGTTCACATCCAGTTCGGCGACAAGAACTACCTGGTGGTGGGCGTCTGCAACGTGGATTCCCTGGTCAGGCAGCAAAAGAAACTGGAGCAGGAAACTACCAAGAGCGCAACCTATGGTCAAATCGCCCTGGCCCTTGCAAACCAGTACGTCACCATCTACCGCGTGAACCGCAAGACCGACCACTATGCGGAATACAAGGCCAAGAAATTTTACAAGGAGCTGGCTATCGAAGAAAGCGGGGGTGATTTTTGGGGCGATTGCCAGAAAAACTTGCAGAGGGTCATCTACGAAGAAGACCGGGAGCTGCTTTCTGCGGTTCTTGTGAAGGAAACTCTACTGAAGGAATTGGACAACAGCGGCAGTTTCTCTTACACCTATTGCCTGCTGGTCCACGGCGTTCCCACGTACATGAACATGAAGGCGGTGGCCTCCGGCGAAGAACATATCGTTATTGCGGTGAGCAACATCGACGCCCAGGTCCGCAGGGAACACGAGTTTTCCGAGGCCCTGAGCCTAGCTCTTGAAAAATCCCATAGGGACAGCCTTACGGGAGTCAAGAACAAGAACGCCTTCGTGGAATTCGAGACCAGGCTGGACCATGAAATACAGACTGGCGCCTGTCAGGAATTTGCCGTTGCCGTTTGCGACGTGAACGGCCTCAAGGAGGTGAACGACACCAAGGGGCACAAGGCCGGAGACGAATATATTTGCGGGGCGGCCAAGCTGGTCTGCGAAATCTTCAAGCATAGCCCGGTGTTCCGCATAGGTGGCGACGAGTTTGCGGTCATCCTTCGGGATTTTGACTACAGAAGGCGCGAAGACCTCCAGGAACAGATTGACGGAATTGTTCAGGAAAACCAAAAAAAGGGTGGCGTGGTGGTGGCCTGCGGCATGGCTTGCTATGAGCCCACCAATGACAAGAATGTGGCTCAGGTGTTCGAACGCGCCGATAAGCAGATGTATACCCGCAAGAAGGCTTTAAAGCACTTCGGATGATTGAACGATAAATTCTGTTGAACACATGTCAAAAAAGGGTTCCGCAAAGTTGCGGAACCCTTTCTTTGTCTAAGGAGTACAAGGGCTTAGTCGTTGCAGGTAAAGCCTTCGCAAGAAGAATCGTAGTGGTTACCCTTCTTGCAGGTGCACTTTGCGGCGTAGTCTTCTGCTTTGCAGCCACCAGCGGTGTTCATTGTTCCTCCCATCACTTCGCACTGGGCGGAGAGACTAGCCTCGTCGGCCTTGGCTACTTCGTCACAGGTTTTTTCTCCGAAGAATTCCATAGCGCAGGAAACCAGGTCGCCAGTGGGGCCGGTAAGTTCTTCGCCACCTTCGGAACCTTCGCCGCCTTCTTCACCGCCTTCGGAACCTTCACCGCTGTCGGTAGATTCAGTGTTGCTGTCGGTGGATTCGGCACCGCTATCGGTGGAAGTAGTTTCGCTTGCAGAGGATTCGGGGGTCTTGTTGTCGTCGCCTTCGGTCTTGCCTTCTTCGCCATCTTCGGTGCCCTTTTCTTCTTCCTTGGCGGGGCAGACCTTGGAGGGCATGCTGTTAATTAACATGTTCCACTGGCTGACGCCATCGCATTCGTAGGTGTCGGGACCTTCTTCCACGATAATCGTTTCGCACTTGCGGTCGGCGTTACATTCCACATCGGCCAGGTCAAAAAAGGTGGGAACGCTTTTTGGAAGTTCGCCGGAACCGGAGTTGGAGGAACTGTCGTCACCGCAGGCCACAAGACCGGCCATGGAGATGAGAGCAGAGGAAAGAAGAATCTTTTTGGAAAGCATTTTTGCTCCTTTTTGAGGTTTAAAGTTTGTCCTAAATATAATTCAGGATTGTGCCCTTTCCTTGTTTTTTTTTGTTACGTTTTTCTTACAATTTAGACAAAGTGTTCACAGGGCGTTCCCTTGGCCCGCAGTCGGGGCGTTGCGGCCTTTGACCACTTAGCGCTTCAGCCCTTATGTGGGCATGGCCACCTTTAGGTGGTGCGGGAGACTTCCCCCACCCATTCACAAAAAATTAAATTTCCAGTACCAAACATTTCTCACCTCTAGCCCCTAGATCCTAACCCCTAATTCCTCACATGTATCTCATCGTCGGACTCGGAAACCCTGGAACCCAGTACAGCAACACCCACCACAACGCGGGCTTTATGGCCGTCGAGAAATTGGCCGACCCGAACAAGGACTGGAAAAGCGAGCACAAGGCGCTCACCATGAAGGTGAACATTGCGGGGGAGGAATGCCTGCTGGTAAAGCCACAGACCTACATGAACTTGTCGGGCGAGGCGGTGCAGGCCCTGATGACCTGTTACAAGGTGAAGGTGGGCCATCTGCTGGTGTTCAGCGATGATGTCAACCTGGACGTGGGACGTATTCGCTGCCGCAAGGACGGCAGTCACGGTGGGCAGAATGGGCTTCGGAACATCATCGAGCATGTGGGCGATAAGTTCCCGCGCATCCGTTTTGGCGTGGGCAAGTGCCCGCCCAAGTTCGACCTGAGTAACTGGGTGCTGGCGAAGTTTTCGCCCGAGGACCGCCCCCTTTTCGAGGAAGCTATTGCCAAGGTCCCGGCTCTCGTGGAATGTTATTTCAAGTTCGGCATGGAAAAGTGTATGGAACGCTACAACGGCAAGTAGTGGGGGCAAGGTGAAAGCGTCGCAATTTTCGGAAAATGCGCAACTGTTGGCCTTTGTGCTACAGCCGGGGCCGGAATGGCTACCGGAAGTAATTGACGCCCTGGAACGCACTTGGGGGAGTATCCGCCACAGGGGAAAACTTTTCGCTTTTGACCAGACGCCCTATTATACGCCCGAGATGGGGGATGGTCTGTATCGTGGAGTTGTATCATTTGAAAAGGAAATCCCGCCGGAGACCATCGCTCTCGAAAAAGAACGGAGCAATGCCCTGGAGTCGACTATGGCGTCTGTGGCACACCCCGATGCCCGCCGGGTGAACATCGACATCGGCTACATGGACTTGGACAAGGTGGTGCTCCCCAGTTACAAGCGGGGGCCCTTCAAGCTTTACGCTGGTGGAGGCGTTTGGCTGGACATGCTCTTGACTTATGCCAAGGGGCAGTTCCACCCTACGGCCTGGGCCTTTGAAGATTTCAAACGGAATCCTTACCAGCACGACTTGCAGCTCATCCGCGAAAAGTTCAAGAAGATGGGTGGCGGAAAGCACGAGCTAGGTGACGAGAAGTCTAACTCGGGTAACGTTTCGTCGCGGGACTTGTAGGGGGAGAGATGGCAAGCGGAAAGAAGCGAATTGCAATTTTGGCCACCGGCGGAACTATTGCCGGCGTAGGCGAGCCCGGCAAGAGCACGGGCTATGCTCCGGGGCAGATTTCTGCCGAAGACCTGGTAAAGTCTGTGCCCGAACTTTCGGAATACGCCGAAGTCACGGCGGAGCAAATCTGCAACGTGAATTCCGACGACATTACGGACAAACTATGGATTAAACTTTCGAACCGCATCAGGGAACTGCAAGAAGACGAAACCGTCGATGGAATCGTGGTGACCCACGGTACCGACACCATGGACGAGACGGCCTATTTTATAAGCCTTACGGTCAAGTGCGAAAAAGCCGTGGTCTTGACAGGTTCCATGAAGCCCGCCACGGCGAAGGATCCCGACGGTCCGGCGAACCTCTTGGGGGCGGTGCGGGCGGCGGTAGGTTTTGCCATCGACGACGACCCTCCGGCAAACCTGGTGTGGGTGTTTTTTGCAGGGGAACTTTTCGATGCCCGCGGCGTGCAAAAGTGCAGCGCTTCGGCCATAAACGCTATGGGGGTGGACGCTCCCGGCGAAGGTTCCAACTGGAACGCCCTCAAGGAGCAGAATTTTTTTGACGTGTCAAAACTCCGGGAACTGCCTCGGGTGAACGTGGTCTATTTTACGGTAGATGCAAACCCGAAGGTGCTGGAATATGCTTCCTGCGTTTCGGACGGTCTTGTGATTGCGGGGGCGGGCTCGGGTGAGTTCAGCCAGGCCTGGGCCAAGGTTTTGGAGCGTATCGACATTCCTGTGGTTATAGCGAGCCGCACCCATCACGGGCTGGTGACGTTGAACGAAACTCTTGCCCCCGGCTGTATTTGCGCAGGGAGACTTGCGCCCCAGAAGGCGGCGGTGCTGTTGAAGCTCGCCCTCACGGTAACGGAACGGGTGGACGACATCAAGCGGGTCTTTTCGCTGTAGAAAATCAAACCTGTTCTTTATGCTCTCGGATGGGTCTTTTTGAAGGCCTGTTTTAGCCGTTCCGCGTTCACGTGAGTGTAAATCTGTGTGGTGGAAATGCTGGAATGTCCGAGCATTTCCTTGACGCTCATAATTTCGGCTCCGTTTTCCAACAGGTGGGTGGCAAAACTGTGCCGCAGCACGTGTGGGCTGGCCTTGCCTTCCCAGCCGATATCCCGAAGCAGACTTTGTATATCGTTTCGGAGAGTCCGGATGCTGTAGGGTTTACCGTCTTCGCTAACAAAGACGAATCCTGTGGCTGAAACCAGGTGGCCTGCTTCGGTCAGCTTGGCCTTGAAAAGTCCTAGGCGCTCCACAAGGGAGTCCGTGATGGGCACAATCCGCTCCTTGTTGCCCTTGCCAAGCACTCGGACCAGCCGTTCCTTTTCTCGCAGGCGATCCCAGGTGAGGCTTTGACATTCCGAAATGCGGAGTCCGGAACCATAGATGAGTTCTAGCAGTACGCGGGCCCTAATTTGAGGCAATGTTGAACAATCTATATCGTCGAAATTTTTTTCGGCGAGGTCCTTTTGCCCAAGGAATGCCACTAGGCGTTTTGGTCTCTTGGGCATAGGTACATTTCCGGCCGGATTGACCTCTAAAATAGTGGAGCGGACAAGGTATTTTCCGAAACTTTTTAAAGCGGCCAAATGTTCGGAGATGCTTGCTGGCGAAAGATTCTGTCGCATCTTTAAATCCCACACGAAACTCTTGACTTGCATTTCCGAGAAAGACTCCAGGAGAGCTTCTGCACCCACTAGAGCAAGGAACTTGTCCAGGCTCTTGCGGTAGGTGTCAATACTCCTGGGGGAAAACCTGCGCTGGGTTTCCAGGTAGGTCAAAAAATTGGATATGTGGTTTTGAAGATTCATTGAATTACATCTGAGTCGATAAAAAAATCTATTTTGTTTTGGAGAAAATGTCAATGACATTAAAAACTTTTGTGGCGTTCAGCCGACCACGTTTGTGGTGCGCCATCCTTTTGTTCGGGATGGGGGTTCAGGCGTTCGCCATGGACCGTGTGTCAGGAGCGAATGCAACCTTGGATACAGAGCCCGGAGCCCGTTCTGCGGCTTTGGGGTCGGCCACTATGGCGGTAGACGGGGATTACCTAGGTTTGGTTTCCAATCCGTACCAGCTATCCAATATCCGCTATGGGTGGGCTAGTTTTTCCCATACGGCTTATTTTGAAGATACCCAGTACGATTTTGCTTCGGCGGCATTACCTTTGGGCGAGGGTCAGGGCCTGGGGATTTCCTTTGCTCGATTCGGTGCTGACGACATCCCCTATATTCGTGAAGGAGAACCCATTCCCGAAGGGAGCGATTACAATACCTTGTCCTATGCGGACTGGATGTTTTCGCTCACTTTTGGTCGGCGCATTTTGCCTCGTCTGGATATTGGCGTTGGATTTCATGGGCTGTACCGTGAGATGGACCAGACCGGCTGGGGATTCCGGGGCGATGCGGGGTTACGCTATCGTCTAGTGGATAAGTTGTATGTATCGGGCCTCTTGAAGGGCTGGACCTCTTCTGCCACAACCTGGGAGTCGGGGGAGGTGGAATACTCTTCGCCGGAGTTTTACCTTGCGGCAAGCTATTCCCTTCCGGTTTCGTATCTCTATGGAACACTGGGTCTGTACTGGCAGAGCGCGGGACTGTTCCATCACGAAGCCCGCAGTCTGGATTTTGATACCGACGAGGATCGCGGCGGCCGCCTCTGGGGCGACCCGGTGGATTGGCTTTCCGGCGGTCGCGGTGGTGTGGAATTCACTTTTGATTTCGGACTGTCTCTCAGGGCCGGCCTCAGTAGTTTCACGACTTTTCAAAGTGTAACCGCAGGTGCGGGTCTCGTCATTATGGAGTTCCTGCGGGTGGATTACGCCTTTGAATCCCACCCGGTGTTGTCTCCGGTCCATCGGGTGAGCGTCAGCATCAGCCCGTACCTGTTCTCTCATCCAGAAAAGCCAACCCCGGTAGAACATCGGGTCGATCCGGTAAGGGAGACTGTGGAGCAGGATGTTTCTGTTGAGGCCGAAGAAAAGTCCAGTCCGGATCTGGAAAAGGCAGCCCCTGAGGGAAGCGTTCCCGACGAAAATCCGGTCCAACCTGCAGAAGGTGCCGACGAATCAAAGGAATCTTCAGATGAAGTCCTCTACAATGCACCTGCTGGTGGCGTCTATTGGGAAGAATAATTGGCGTTTTATCAAGAAAAAAGAGTAAAAACCTTTAATTTCGTTAATTTTTGGTTATATTTAGATCATGAATTCTTTGAAGAACTATCGCGAAGTCGGAATATTTGACCTTTTGTCTGCCCCCCTTAACCCGATTGGGGCTTTCGATGCGGAGCAATTCAAGAAAGATGTTCGCGCCTTAATCGACGCCAACCCCGACGATAAGTTTGTGGCCGTCGACCTGATGGGTCTCGATTTCGTCTATAGTGACGCTTATAACGCTTTTATTCAATTCCAGCAAGAGTTGTCTTCCAAAGGCGGAATGCTGGCCTTGCTTTCCAACAGCAAAACCATTGCCGACGGTCTTATGAAGGCGGGCCTCGCCGCCAAGTTGAAGGTTTTTTCCTTTGAAGCGGAGATGATGTCTTTCTCCTTGCACAGCCAGTCTCCCGAACAGGAAAGTTCTGCTAGTGCTCCTGAGGAACCTGCAGTTGTCACAGCAGTTGCTTCCCAGAACATCGGTGGCGGTGCGGCCCCTGCAAAGCGGACCGAAAGAAAGACAGGCCTCAACAGGCGCTTTACCAAGAGTTTCAACGCAATTATCAAGAAAAAGGACAACCTGGAAAATCAAGGGATTAAGGATCCATTCGATGAACCTCCCACGACTCACAAGGTTGCACCTGTGATAGCAGTCGTCCTTTTGATTTTTGCCGCATTGGCGGTGTTCATCTTGATGTAATGAATGCCCGTCGAATTTTCGGAATACCGCTGTAAACGTAAGTACAAATCGGGATCCCACAAGTTTCCTTTGTTTCGGCTAATCCTTTTGGGACTTGCCTTTGTGTTGGCTTACCGTTTGGGATTTTTTTCCATGGTGGTGGATCTGCTGCCCTTGCCCGGTTCGGCAGAGATGAACGATAAACCATCTTGGAAAGTCGCCTGCGAAAAATATTCAGGGAAAGCTTTTGAGCTGGATGGCAATCTTGGCCAGTGCTCTTGGATTGTTCGGGACTCTATGGCAGAATTGCCCAATAGTTTCTTGCGCTATGTGGCTTCGCTTCGCAAGGGACCAGCATCATCTATCCATTGGGTTGCTCCAATAGGGGATTTTTCAAAGGCCCTTTTTGTCCTTCACGAGGATTCCGTATCCAGTGCTTATTTGCATATTCCCGCGGCGGATTCTTCAATGATATGGATCGATGCTTCTACGGGTTGTCGTTTTCCGGGGCTTTGCCCAAAACAGCCATTGGGATGGTCGTCGTTATCCATTTCGGATGACTTTGACTTTAGTGGCCAAGAGGTCTTGCTCGCCATGGACAAGTTGCGCGGCATAGGGGAGGCTCCCGTCAGGCCGATTCTTTCGGGAAAGGTGCTGGCGACCGGCAAGGATTCCTTGGGCTATTATGTTGAACTAGATCATGGTTATAATGTAACCTCCAAGATGTCTGGACTTTTCCGCTACGATAAGGATTCTGTTTCCTTTGAGCCGGGTTCCTGGGTGGACTTGCAAACCCTGGTTGGGCGTATTGCACCTAGGGATAGTTCCGCTATTTACTTGACGATTCGTCGCAATGGACATTTTGTTCGCTGGAACGATTTCTTTGCCGAAAGTCATCCGGTAGATTCTGCTAAAATTTCTAAATTCAAGGAACAGATTGGCTTGTAACTGGGCCAGGAGTCGTTGTGAATTTTATCAAGAAAATGCCGTTGTTCTTTGTCTTTGGGCTGCTGCTGGTTGTTGCCTGTACCCAGGATGATGACGGTCCCATTGATATTTACAGTGCTTCGGATGTCTTTGGTGGCGAAGGCTTTTTCTTGAGTGCGGAACTGGATTCAGGAAGCCTGATTCACCTGGCAGATGATACCCTGTACATCCATTTGGACAGTATCTGGTCTTTTTCCAATTGTGCCTTGAAATCCATAACGATTGATACGGCGTGGCGAGATACCGCCTTAGAATTGGAACCCATCATTCAGTATCAGACCAAGAAAGAAGACTGCGCTTCTCCGATGTTTCGGCCAGACACCATTCTAAAAGTTCTTTTCGATAGGAATTCGTTGAAGGGAATATCCCAAATAGAGATTTATAACGATGTTGATTCTCTGCTAGATACGATTCTTGTTCGTCATGGTTCTTTTAGCCTGGATACTTTTAAGGTTTATATAGATTCCCTTTTTGATTCCATAAAGACATTGCCCTTACGGACAAAGGGGTCTCCTTCGTTTCTGAAGGTCTTGGACTCCTTGACTCCAAGGGTCTATTATTGGCGCCCTATGAAATCGGTTTGCAAGTTTACCATGGATAAATGTGACAAGATGGTTCCCGATACACTTTTTCCTAGAAGCTGGAGCTTGACCGATACGGCCTTAGTCCCGTTGCGTCAGAAATGTGCCGATTCCACCTTGTTTTATTGTAAATCTGCCGGGTGGGAAAATGATTCCAATGCTTTGGGAGATGTGCAAGAGCGCTTGGATACCCTGTGGCATACCCACTTGTACTATGTGGAAAAGATTCCCGAGTGTGGTGCGGTCAATGTGGTTCCCAATAGATTTTCCATTTCGGCTTATGGAACAAAACGTGAAATGATTGCGGTACGTGAACTGTACACTCCCGATGCTGCAGAATCATTCTGCGGTCCTTCTACGCAAAAGGACATGTTCTGGTTTGACTTGAATTACAACCGTATGGTTCCTGACACCATCAGCATGGATTCCCTGCGTGGGGTTTGGGAAAAGGCAACGGTGGCGACAAGTGTGAATCCGAATAAGCGGAAGTAGTTGTGGGTTGTGATTTTTGAGTAGTGAGTAATGAGTTGTGAGAAATGTATATTTTTTATTTAGAGCATCTTGTTTCCGCTATAACTGAAAACTCACTACTGATAACTGAAAACTGACTATGGAATACTCTTTTGCTTCTGAAATTGCCGAGTCCGACTATCCTTTGATTTTGCAAAGTCGTATTTTCAAGGAATGGCTTGCAGCGACTAGTGCAAAATTCAATATTACCAAGATCCATTTTACCTCGGTGGATTTCTTGCGCAATGGCCGCCAACCGCTCTTTATAAAGCTGAACGCCACGGCCACACTCCCTGATGGCCGTCCGGTTCACGGGATTGTCCTTGTTCGTGGCAATGCCGTTGGAATTTTGGTGGTGCTTTGTTGCGAGGGGAAAAAATATCTGTTGTTGGTAAAACAACCCAGGTTTGCCATCAGCGAGCAAGCTTCGTTAGAAATTCCGGCAGGGATTCTGGATTGGACGGGGGACTACCGCAAGGTGGCCCTTTCGGAGCTGGAAGAAGAGGCTCAGATCAAGGCCGATGATTCTGAACTCATTGACTTGATGGATTTTTGGTACCACGGTAAGAGCGAAGGCTTTGCCGCCAGTTGTGGGCTTCTAGATGAACGCATTCGTTTGTATGCCATTGAGCGGGATGTGACTCCAGAACAACTTGCCGCCATGGACGGCAAGGACCAGCAATACACCGAAGAAATAGAGTGGATTAAGACCGTGGTGCTTCCGTACGAAGAGGCCGCCCGTCAGTTTATCGACGGAAAGAACTTAATAGCGCTGTTCCTTTACGAACGATGGAAACAGGCTACCAGTTCCCAAGGTTGTTGATTGTGAGCCCTGCAAAAAATACCAGCAGGTAACCATACCACAGGTAGGTCATGACATAGTTGAGCCCGCGCTTATAGGCCTTGGGCTCGTTCTTGTTTTTTTCGCGAATGCGAATAATGTTCTTGCGCAAATAAAACACCGATATGGCGATACCGGTGAGGCTTGCAAGAATCAAAAAGAAGTAGACCATAAGAAAAAAATCCCAGGCGACCTGAACACATAAAGATTCGCAAGTCCGTTGCTGCTTTCGCCCTGGCGATTTGCCCGCAAATAATCATTGTTCAGGGCCTGGGACTATGCAATTTAGCTTGTTTTTTGCTGAGCGACAAGGGTTGAAAGACGTTTTTATCTGTTTACAAATAGTTTTTTATGCGAATTTCTTCATTCAAGTTCTCTTTGGGAGGCTTGGGAGTGTAAATTTTGGCGGCATAGACATAGTGTTCTGTTTCTGCAAGTATGTCGCCTTCCTGTAGGTCTTCGCTCACTTCGATTTCGAGTTCAACGCCGTCACGTGCGATCTTTCGAATGGAGTGTTCCTTGAGTTCTTTATTTTCAAAAAGGACATCAATGACTTTTTTATAGGAGCCATGGTGGATTGTCCCAAGAATGTGGTCGCAAATCATGATTATGAATATAGCTTTTTCAAGGACTATCCAGACGGGGTGTGACTCTATAGGCCGGCTCGTTTTTCTAAATTGTGCGCAACGTGTTTTTGATGAGAACCCATAGTCTCCTGTGGGCCGTTTTGGTGTTTGCCGTGACGGTCTTGTCACTCCCTGCCCTTGGCCAGGAGATGACTCGGTTTGAGTTGGAGGAACAGGTTCAAGAAGAGGAGAAGGATACCACCGAAGTAAACTGGATGAACGATACTTCTGGAGTGGATACCATCGAGTATCGTGCAGTGGACCTGGTTTACGACGTGGACAAGTCCACCTTCAATTTGAACAATAGCGCCCAGCTAAAGTACCGTACCGCAACCCTGGATGCCGATACTATCTGGTTTGATCAAGAAAATAGCGTTTTGGCTGCCAGCGGAGACCCTATTCTCAGGGAAACCAAGAACCCCTCCCTTTCGGGAATGCGGCTCAAGTACAACATGAAAAGCCGTATCGGTGAAATCTATTACGCCACAACATACCAAGATAACCAACAGCTGAACGGTATGGAGGTCCGTCGCTTGCCGGACCAGCGAATCCAGATTGCCCGAGGTGATTTTAGTACTTGTAATGATTCAACGCATCAGCATTTCTATTTCTACGGGCGCCGCATGGTGGTAAAGCCCAAGGAAACCATTACGGCGCGGCCGGTAGTTCTGAACATTGCCGATGTTCCAGTGGCGGTGCTGCCTATGATTGTTGCCCCACTCAAAAGCGGACGTAGGTCCGGTATATTGACGCCCAAGTTTGGTGGTGACCAAGTGCAGGGTTACTACATGAGTAACCTGGGTTTCTACTACGCACCGAACGATTACTGGGATGCTACGGTGAAGGGTGATATCATCGAAGGCGAGGAAGCTCGGTTCGAACGCTCTACCTTGACGGGGGAGGTGCGGTACAAGTTGCGCTATGTGCTAGAAGGAAATGTTTCTTACACAAGTTACCTAGAAGAATTTGATATGGCCAATAGTGGCTATGACATTCGTTTTTCTCATAACCAGAACTTGACTCCCGATGGAAAGCATACCTTGAGCGGCTCGGGCTCTTTCGTTTCTAGCCAGAGCGTCCGTAAGGACAACGCCCTGGATGCAGAGACCATCTTGAACCAGCAGGCCAATGCCCAGATGACCTATTCCGGCAAGTTCGGTACCAACAAGAGCCTGACGGTGAAGGTCCGTCAGGCCTATAACCTGGTGACGGACATGATGCAGAGGGAAATTCCCGATATCCAGTACCGCATGAGCGGCCCTCTGTTCAATTTTGACATAGATGAAGACGAAGAAGCCTACGACGATCATTCCATCGCAAGTTACCTGGAAAAGTTCAACTACAGTTTCAACAACAGGTTCAACTTCTATACCGTTCGGGCGCAGGATACCGTCAACGAGGTGGACACTACTGCCAAGTATGTAGGCTACACGGGAACTTATTCTCTGGACTATTCCTTGCGGTTCCTTCGGGTAATAAACCTGACGCCACGGGCGGACTTCACAGGCTTCTGGACGGGAACCTCCTGGCGCAATCCAGAAGATTCCCTGATCTACCGTAAGCGCTACATGAGCCTGGATCCGGAACACGATACCTATGGTGAAGCGGCTTACAACCATAACTATAGCGTTACGGCGGATACCAAACTGTATGGAATCTGGGTTCCAGAAATAGGCCGTTTTACGGGGATTCGGCATGTGCTGTCGCCAAGTGTTTCTTATACCTATGCTCCCGAAATTGATACGGTCAAGACCTTTGCCCCGCACCCTTTGCTAGGACAGACCCCTTATCAGATTGAACAGAAAACCGTGGGCTTCGGCTTGAACAATGACTTCGATATCAAGTACCTGAAGGTGGTGGGCCGCGCTGCAGACACGACTAGGGAAGATGGTTCGGGGGCGGTAGAAGACCAGTACGGTAACCGTCGTGTGCTAACGACTCGGCATAATGTGTCGTACAACTTTGCAGCAGACTCCCTGAATTTCTCGGACATTACCTCTAGCTTTGGCTTGCAGATACTGCCCGATTACATGTTTACGGTCAATACCCGTCATAGTGTCTACCATAAGTTTAGCGATGACCCCAACAAGGTCCAGGTGCCGGAACTGACGTATTGGGGTTACGAGTTGTCCCGTGCTTTCCGCTGGAGCGGCAACTTTAACGGCGGACTGCCGTCCCAGATGGGCAAGTACGAGATGCTCAAGTGGTCCTTCGGTTTCGATTACCGATACACATTCTCCAGTACTCGGGTGGCCAAGGACTTGTTCCAGGACCAGATTTCGCACTCCACAAGCGTTACCGCCACGTTCCAGCCTACGGTGAACTGGGAGATGAGCTACAGCACCCAGTACGACTATAACGAAGGCAAGTTCGTGACCCACCGGTTTACCTTTAACCGGACACTCCACTGCTGGCAGTTGGACTTCACCTGGACGCCCACAGGTCCTGCCGCCGGCTGGAGCTTTGCCATCTATGTGCGTGATCTGCCCGATATCAAGCTGAATGCGGGCAGCACGGATACAAAGCAGGACAAGTCCAGCAAGTAAAAGACAATACAGGAAAACAAAAAGACCCGCCAAATAGGCAGGTCTTTTGAGTGGAGCTAAGGAGAGTCGAACTCCTGACCTCCTGCATGCCATGCAGGCGCTCTACCAACTGAGCTATAACCCC
>JAEDLI010000107.1 GCA_016295375.1 Fibrobacter sp.
CATCGGATTCCATATAGCCCACGGCACCCGCATAGAAGCGACGCTTGACCTTTTCGAGGCCAGAAAGAATTTCAATCGCGCTGATTTTCGGGGCGCCGCTCACCGTACCTGCCGGGAAGCTGGAGCGCAGCACTTCGATGGCCTTCTTGGTCTTGGAAACCTTCCCCTGCACATCAGACACCAAGTGAATCACATGGCTGAACTTTTCGCATTCCATGTACTTGGTGGTTTCTACCGTACCGGCTTCGCAAACGCGGCCCAGGTCGTTACGGGCCAGGTCCACGAGCATCAAGTGTTCGGCCCGTTCCTTCGGGTCACCCTTCAGGTTCTTCATCAGGGCTTCATCTTCGGCATCATCCTTACCGCGGCGACGAGTACCAGCAATCGGGTGAATCGTGGCAATGCCTTCACGCACACGCACGAGGCTTTCGGGCGAGGCACCGATAAACTGGTGTGTACCGTAATCCAGGAAGAACATGTACGGAGACGGGTTCACTGTGCGGAGGCGGCGGTAAATATCCAGCGCCGCGATGTCGCTTGCAAACTGGATGCGGCGAGAAGGCACGGCCTGCACGATGTTGCCGGCGATAATGTGCTTCTGCAGGGCCTCGACCTTTTCCACGTATTCCTTGCGGGACTGTTCCAGGTCGGTCATCGTAATGCCCTTGCCGTACTGCGGTTCAGGTGCAAGGTAACTGAAGTCCAAATCGGCAAGACGAGCTTTTACGTTCTCAATAGCGGCCTTCAGGTCAATTTGGTGTTCTTCGTAGTTCAGGGCGAACAGGTGAAGCTTTTCGGTAAAGTGGTCGAACACGATGTAGATGTGACCCACCAGGAATTCCGCTTCGGGAATGTTGAGTTCATCGACCTGCGGGGCAAGGCGAATGGTATCGCAGCGGGCGCAGAATTCGTAACCCAGGTAGCCCACGCCCGAAGAGGGAATCGGAATCTGGTTGGGCGGCACCGTGTTTTCGGCAGAAATCAGCGTGAGGGCATCGAGAATATCGCCCTCGCCTTCCTTGAGGAAGGTGCTTTCCTTGCCGTCGATGATGATGCTCACGTCCTTCTCGTTCTGGCGCAGACGGAAGCCTTCGTCCACCATCAGGGTCGAATAGCGGCTGCGACCGTGGGAGAAACTTGCGGATTCGAAAATAGCCTTCGCACCGAGCTTCTTGCCCAGCGAAAACGGGGTGTAACGTTCACCAGGCAGTGCCACGTAGATACTGTCGGTACGGGGTTCGAAGTTAGGGCTTTCAGTGATGTGCCTTATGTTCGTTGTCATTTTGATCCTCTGGTTTTAAAAAGGTTTGGGGTATGCGGTCGCTCGCAAGCTCGCTTTGAGGCATAGGGAATTGACTTCTCTGGAGCAACGAGGGCTATATCCATTCTGTTTAAACTTTTGCGTTCCTGGTTTAGGGTTTCGCAAAGGCTTAGGTCCCGGAGGATTTCAGCGATTTGGGTAAAAGAGAAAGGCCTCCGCGAGTCCGGAAGCCTTTGCTTAAAATCTTGGGTGATTTGCGACAAATACCGGGCTCTATGCTAGAGTCCGCGCCACCAACGACGGTTAAGGGTTGCACATGTCACAAAGTTCATCATGGGCACAAAGATATCAATACAAGTTAACCTCGGCAAGGGGTTTCTTCAAAAAAAATCAAAAAATTGCAAACAAATGCAATTTTTTTACATTATGTGTAATAAAAAAGGCACCATTAGACGCCCTTTTCATATATAATATATGTTGTCAAAAATGATTAAACTCGGTTACTGGACCTTTGCTTCGGCTGCACCGTTGTTTGCTGTCGTAGCGCTCGAATCAGCCGCCGTGGCATTCGAATCGGCCGGGGCCGCAACTTCAAGCTTGGCAATCTTTTCCCAGTCTTCCTTGTCGTAGTTCCTTAGGAACATGGCCCCCTGGTAATCGCGGACAATTTTCACCGCCTTGGCAGTATCCTTTTGGCTAAGAGCGTCCTTGGCGTCTTCCAGCACATCCTTCTGGGCGTTCCGCTTGTCCAGGATTTCGCCCATGCGGTTCTGGCGGAGCACTTCCATGGTGTCGCTTACAAATCCCAAATCCCAGGTACTGTCAAAGCAGGCTTCTGCGTCCAGGTATTTTTCGGGGGTCGTGGCCGCCTCGTCAAAAAGGGCATTGCAGCGGGCGAATGTCTCGGCGCTTTCGGTCTTGGAATGCTGGTAATACTGGTAACCGCCCACGATCAGGCCGATAACCACCAGCAAGAAGAGCCCGTCCTGCCAGCCCATGACCGGGCCGCTGGGCATCTTGGGCCTTCCGTTGACGGTTTCCCCGGCTTCTAGTTTTTCTTCTGCTTCGTCAAAAGGGCTTTTTCCGTTTAAGAAACTGAACATGATTCTACCTTACCTTTTGGATAGTGCGTCAAAGACGCGGGCATATAAATAAATCTGTTTCACGAGGCTTGCAAAGCCGTTGCTCCGGGTGGGGGAGAGCCCTACGTTCAGGCCGATGTCCCTGAAGAATTCTGGGTTTACAGACAAAATAGCAGACGGAGTCTGGTCGTTGTAAATCTGGAGCGCCAGCGCTCCAAGGCCACGGCTAATCAGCGGGTTGGTGGTTCCGCCTTCTACGTCCATTTCGAAATGGATGACCTCGCCGTTAAAGTTCGGCACCAAGTACATGGTAGAGGCACAGCCCTGGATGATAAACTTTTCCGCCTTGAGGGCGGGGTCCATTCCCTTGTGGTTGCGGGCGAGACCCAGCAGGTATTCCCACTTGCCGTCGGCGTCTGTAAAGCTTGCGAATTTCGCCCGGAGTGCGTCTTGTCGTTCCTGGATAGATTCTGGCATGGTTCGACCTTAACGCAAGAACGAGCGCATCTTCCAGATGACTGAGGGGCAGGACCAGAGCACATTCCAGAAAATGCGGACCAGGGTCTGTTTTTCTCGAGGCAGCCTGGAGAGCCGCTTGGCGGCCTTGTTCAGCTGGTCATCGGTAATGCTGTTGAAACCCGCCTTGGCGTTGGCGATTTGCTTGTGGCTCTTGCCCAGGGCTTCCATCCAGCGGGTGAGGGTAGAGGACTCGATGGCTTCCCGATTTTCTCCGCTGTCCTTGAGCCACAGGTCCACCGCTTCGGCGGCAATCTTTCCGCTAATCAGGGATTCCACGATACCCGACCGGCTGATGGGGTTCACGCAGCTGGCGGCATCGCCCGCCTTGAAAAGCCCGCATTTGGCGAGAGGCTTGTCGGACTGCCCGCAGGCGATCATGCCGCCATAGACGGCCTTCACTGTCGCCTCCGGGTAATTTTTGGCGATAAAATTCATGAGTTTCTGGCGCAGGGGCTCTCCGTTCTTTACGGTCTTGCCCAGCACGAAACCGATGTTCACTTCTTTGCCGTCACGGGGGAAAATCCAGCCGTAACCGTCCTGGAATTCGCTACCGAAGAACAGCTCGATGTGCTCGGGGCTGTGTTTGATACCATCTGCTACGGCAAAAATGCCCGTTTCCAGGTCCGTATCGCCGGACTCAATTCCTTCGAGGCAGGGGATATTCCGGGTGAGCCTGCACCCGGGGCCCGAGGCATCGATAATGGTTTTAGCTGCAAGGGTGACCACCTCGTCATCCTGCGAAACCTCTACGTTCCAGCCAGTCTCGGTGCGTTCCAGCTTGTGGATAAGGGTGTCAAAATGGCATTCTACCCCGTGGTTCTTTGCAGAATCGGCGATGCTCTTGTGGAACAGGACCCTGTTGAGAATCAGGCCGCAGTCCTTGCTGTAGAACTCGGCGCGGTAACGCTTGGGCGAGGTAAAGTAAATGCCCGAAAGTTTGCCCCGCACAAAGGCAGGGTCAATGGGCCAAAGGGCTGCAAGCCTATCAGCAGAAACAGCCTCTGCACAAAAGATGGGTTCCTTCCAGGGGGCTTTCTTGTCCAAAAGAAGAATCCGTCTGGCAGTGCCGGTCAAGTACCCTAGGGTGCAGGCCGCCATCAGCCCCGCGGGACCGGCCCCGCAGACTATGACATCGTACTCTTTTTGAGCGAAATTTGACATTTCAAAGCAAAAAATAGCATTGTTTTACATTTTTCTTGCCTTTATCTGAATTTTTTTATTTATTTTAGGGGTATCCGTTATTTTGGATTTTCCATAAAGGGAACGTGTATATGAATATGATGAAAATTTCGAAGTTTGGCCTTTGCCTTGTGGGCGCACTTGCCATGAGCGGCTTTGCTCAGAGTGAATGGTCCGGCAAGGACCTCAACATTTCTTTCCGCGACAAGCGTATTGACGGCTTTGATTTCAGCAATGCCAAGGCAGTCAAGAACGTTACGGACTTCCAGCGTGCCGCTGGCGAAAAGCCGAACTTCAAGGGTGCGAATCTCTCCGGCGTGTCTTTCCAGAACGCCGTGATTAGCGAAGCGAACTTCAACAATGCCGTACTCAAGGGCGTGGTCATCAGCGGTGCCGACATCCGTAGCTCCAGCTTCGAAGGTGCCGACATGGAAGAGGCCAACCTCTACCGTGCAACGCTCCTGGACAGCCAGTTCCCCAAGACCAATCTTAAGAATGCTCGTCTTGACATGATGAAGGTCTCCGAAGAAACGGACTTCAGCAAGTCAGACATGACCATGGCCTCCGTGAACGAAGTGGACCTTACCCGTGCCGATTTCTCCAAGGCTAACCTCACCAACACCAACTTCGCCCGTTCCTTGATGGCTAACAGCGACTTCCGTAAGGCTACGCTGAACCACACGGACTTTACGGGTTGTAACCTGATTGCTGCCAATTTCAAGGGCACGGACCTGGTGGACGTTATCTTTGTGAAGGCCGGTCTTTCTCAGGCCGAGTTCAGCGGTGCCGAATTCAAGAACGTGAACATGCAGGACGCTGACCTCTCCCTGACCACCTTTAACGATGTGGACCTGTCCAAGACCCAGCTCCAGCGTGCCAAGTTCGCCCAGGCTACCGTGAAGAACATGCAGTTTGGCAAGCAGGACTTGACCGGTGTGGTGTTCGACAAGAGTTCCGTGGCCAAGAACGACTTCGAAAAGGCCAAGCTCGGCAAGGCCTCTTTCTACGACGCCTCTGTTGAAAAGAATATCTTCAAGGAAGCCGACCTGGTGAAGAGCGTCTTCGACGGTGCCTACATTTTCAAGAGCATCTTCGATAAGGCCGATCTCACTAAGAGCAACTTCGCCAACTCCACCATCGAACGTTCAGACTTCCAGCTGGCCCAGATGTCTGGCACGAGCCTTGCCGGTGCAAAACTCATCAAGGTGAGCTTCTTGAATGCGAACCTCCAGGGTGTCAAGATCGACGCCGATACCAAGATGGAAGACGTGGACTTCTCCGGTGCCGACCTGAGCAACGCGAAGATTGAAAAGTTCACTGCAAAACGCGTTATCTACGACAACAAGACCAAGTTCCCCAAGGGCTTTGACCCCCGTCAGTTCGGCTTCACCAAGCCCGGTGAAAAGGCTGCCGAAGTGGTGGTGAACAAGAAGCAGGGAGACAAGGTTGCCGAAGACGCCATGCCCAAGAAAAAGAAAAAGAAGAAGAAAAAACGCACCGACGATTACGAAGACTAGCGTTCTCTTTATAACGGATTTGGAACCTCGCGCAAGCGGGGTTTCTTTTTTTCGCCCTAAGGTGTGGCTTATCTTCGCCCGGATTCTCTGGGGTGGAATGCCCGGTGTTCCTGCTTGATAAATTCCTTGTCGATGTGGGTATAAATCTGCGTGGTGCTAATGTCCGCATGCCCAAGCAGTTCTTGCAGTACGCGCAGGTCCATACCCGCCTCCAGGCAGTGCGTGGCAAAGCTGTGACGGAAGGTGTGGGGCGACACCTGCTTGGTCAGGTGTGCGGTGTGCTGTTGCACTATCTTCCAGGCCCCCATGCGGCTCATGGGCCTGCCCCGCGGGTTCAAAATGATGTTGTCTGTAGCGGGGTGGGTGAGTGGCCTGCCCTCTTGGATCCAGGCGCGCAGGTTTTCCTTTGCCTTGCTGCCTAGCGGGATCAGACGTTGCTTGTTGCCCTTGCCGATAGGGGTCAGCCATTCGTTGTCAAGGTCCAGCTGAGAAAGCTTGATGCCCAGGGCTTCCGAAATACGGAGCCCGGCACTGTACATGAGTTCGAGCAGGGCGGTGTCCCGGAGCGGATTCTTGCCGTTTGCAGCGCTTTCAAAAACGGAATCGACTTCTTCGCGGGTCAGGTATTCGGGCAGGTAGTGCCCAAGTTTCGGTGTGGCCAGCATGGATTCGGTACTGAAATCGTATTCGCCCTGATTCTGCATGTGCTTTAGAAACCCGCGCAGGCTGGAAAAATGCCTTGCCACGGAGGTGGGGGAGTATTCCAGTTGTCCGGCGGTAAGCGTTAGGAACTCGTCCAGTTTCTGGGGAGTGAGCTCCTTTAAATCCAGGTGGGCGTCGTCGAGCCAGGCAATAAAGTGCCGTAGGTCCTCTTGGTAGCTTTGTATGGTCTTGGACGAAAGGTTTCGTTCCACTCCCAAAAAGGCCAGGTAGGCGTCCATGCGGTTCGAATTGAGGCTCATGAGGGGGAAAATAGAAAAAAGCGTTACTCGGGGTCATTCGGACGCCGGAGGCGAGGATGACGAGGGGGGGGGCAATGACGAAAAAGCCCGGCCGAGCCGGGCTTTTTGCGAGACTTAAGAGAACGTTTACTCATCAATTGTACAGACTGTATTACCGTGGAATTTCAGAGTGTATACATTTGACGCAGATGGAAGCGTGGTGATTTGGTACCAATTGGGGTCGTTATAATAGTAATTGACATTTTTTGTGCCCAATTTATTGTCATTAAGATACAGGTCCATCATGAGATTTGGTCCATCATCATTTGGGCTCCATCCGCTAAATGATTGTTCTCCTGAAGTAAAGAAGTTGTTTCCGGAGTTGTTGTCTTTCGTTATCTTGCAACCTGATGATGTTATTTTTTTCACAGTCAGTGTTGCTGTACAAACCGGGTCGCCTTTATATTCAAGTGTTATAGGATATGTTCCAGCAGCATCGGGCGCTGTCAACGTTGTATCTTTGTTGGTTGGTTTAACCGTAATTGATTGAGTGTTTCCATTGAACGTCAAATCCATGTTTATCGTTCCCACAAAGTCGGAATTCCCCGGTTTGAAATCGAATGACTGTCCGGGAATGGTCGTAAAGGTTGTTTCACTTGCATTTCCGACTTTCCCGATGTTGCAGCTTGGCTTCGGGTAGTCCACCGTCAGCGTGGCGGTGCATACCTGTCCGTCGTCGTCAGAAAGCTTTACGGTATACGAACCCAATGCATCAGGGGCGTCCAGCACTGTTTCCGTGTTGTTGCTGGGCTTCGCCTCTATCTGCTGAGTCGAGCCGTTGAATTCAAGGGTCACCATCTTGGTTCCACCCGGGTAGTTGGAGTTACCCGGCTTGAATGCGAACTGCTGCCCTGGAATGGCGTTGTAGTTTGTGCCGCTTGCGCTACCGACTGCACCGATGTTGCAGCTGGGCTTAATCAAATTCACGGTCTTTGTGACCTTGCAGACTTCGTTGTCGTGATAGACAAGCCTGAAGTCATAGGAACCCACTTCCGTGGGCATGGTCACCGTGTACAAATCGCTGTTGTAGTACCTGTTGACTGTGAGAGATGTCAGCTTGGTGTCGTCTCGGTAGAAATCCATGGAAAGATTGTCAGCGCCAACCCAGCCATTGAAGGAGGATCCCGGGCTGAACTTGTTGCTTCCGTTTATGGTACAGCTGGTCGAGGTAATCTTCGGATATGCGACGGTCAGCGTTGCCGAGCACACGTCGCGCCCGTTGTGAGACAGTGTCACGGGGTACTCGCCTTCTTGCGAAGGGGCCGTCAGTTGGGTCGCTGGACTCGCACCGCCCCATTTGACGTTTATAGTTTTGGGAGTCCCGTCGCCCACGGTCACATCCATGGATATGCCGGCCTCAGTTGAGCCTTCCACGTCAACCGGAGCGAAGTAGAAGGACCCGCCGGGTGCCGTAGAATGGGGATGTTCTCCATGCTGATTCCAATGATCGTTTTCGCCTCCCGCAAGATAGCAGTTCGCCGTTGCCGGAGCCGTTGCCTTGGGCGTGGGCTGGGTGGCGATGACCGGCACAT
>JAEDLI010000018.1 GCA_016295375.1 Fibrobacter sp.
CCTACGGCCTTGCTGTATGCGTCCAGAAAGGGGACATACTTGGTACGCGAGAATTCCTTGCTGAACTTGTAGATGTTGACCGTCTTGTAATAACTGTTGACCTCATCATAGTTAAATGCGGCCTTCGTCACGAAATTGACGATATTGTTCTCCCGGTCAATTTTGACCATGGTCCCATCCATCCACGTCTCATACTTGGCCACCAGCGCCAGGTTGGGGAACGGATTACCCAGAAGAAGATTGAACATTCCGTCGTCAAAAATCAGGTCGCTTTCAATGAGAAGAGTGTCATCTTCCTGAAGTTGCTCTTTTGCAAGCGCAAGTGAATAGATATTGTTCGTCTTGTCGTAGATCGGGTTGTTTACATACTCGATTTTCAGGCCATTCCGCTCCGTCCCGAGGTAGTCCATCAGCTTTTTGCCTTCGTACCCGACAACGATAACAACGCGATTCAATCCCAACTTGCTCAGCTGATTAAGCGTCCTGTCAATCAATGGTGTCCCGTTCACCGGAACCATGCACTTCGTATTGTTCTTGGTATATTCACCGAGACGCTTGCCCATTCCGGCCGCCAAGATTATCGCTTGCATAAAGAAACCCCGAATTTCCGTTTCAAGAAATTAAAGCCTTTCACAATCCAATTCTGCTTTTCCATAAACATACAGGGAATTTCCTTGTATTTGATAGAATTGGTTTCCAGCCACACGTCTATGAGTCGTTCACTTACGAAGCCGAATACGCGGGAATCGTTCTGATTGTACTGGGAAATATCCAGACGCTTTTCCAATTCAAACAGGATATCAAAAAGCCAACTGCAATAATCGTTGAACTTTTCCTTTTTCATGATAAACATGTTGAAACGGTGCCCGATGGTCCGTTTCATGTAGGCGTCGTAAGCCTTCAGATACCCAGGATATTTTTCCGAAATAATTTCCCGTGTCGTATCCAAATCTATGGCATGATGGGCGTGGACATATTGAGAATAATTGGACTCAATAAAATAATTCCTGGGCTTTGGCAAAACCACGTCATAGTCCTGAACCAGAGTCGCCAATTCGTCAGCTGTCAAAATCGACACCCACTTGTCACCCTTAGACTTTATAGAAAAATGCCTGCGGTAGTGGGCAAGACCAATATAGTCGGCATCCAAATTTTTCCAGGCCCAGTAAAGACCGGTAAGCTCGCAATAGTTCTTGTTCTTCGCACTGATATTTTCGCCCGTATTGTCAAGGGTGTAGCCCAAGGAGTCTTTGCCTTCAGCCCCGACCTGGACAGGGAGGTACAAGGAATCGGTCGGCATCCGATACGCCTTGTGCGTTGCGACAATTATCTTGGCGTTTGCACTCATACCAGTTCTTTCTCCCCGCAATCCTTGAACCAATCCTTAAACGCTTCTTCCAAAGAATAACTAAGGGGATAATCCTTTGCCAACTTCTGTCCGTCTATGTTGGTAGAAATCATAAGTTTCTTCACACGGGCAGGGCATATACCCAGGCCCAAGCCTCCAAGCATCCCAGCCACAGTCGCTGCAGCCATCATGGGCTTCTTGGGAATGTACGGAACATGGCGTTTCATTCCGGTAGCCTGCATCATGGTATCGCAAATTTGCTCAATGGTGAATGACGGATAATAGCAACAGTTGTAGAGTTGCACCTTCGGGGCAGAAACGTTTTCGGCCATGGCAAGCATTACGCGGACCAAGTCCTTCACGTAGATGCAAGCCTTGATGGTATCCTTGCGCCCCGCATAGGCAAACTTGTGACTGGCAAGCCCCTTGTACAAGCGGGTCATATTGCCGTTTTCACCCGTGCCGAATACGATTCCTGGACGTACTATGGAAAGTCTGCGATTTGCATTCTCGGCAGCCCATTCATGGTGGATTTTCTCGGCGACCAGCTTGGAAATTCCATAAGGCGTATTGGGAGTCGGGAGCGTCTCTTCCGTCTTCAGTTCTTCGGCAGCGCCATAGGGGGCAATGCTACTCGTAAATACGATGTTTTCGATTCCATGCTTTCGAGCGAAGTCACATACGTTTTCCGCACCACGGATATTCGTCTCGAAATAGGCATAATCGGGGTGCCCTGGAGTTCTGTGAACTGCCGCAAAGTTGAAAATAAGGGTTTTGGGACCAAAATCGCCCTGCATCTCAATCGGTTTGCGAACGTCAATCTTTTGAGAATACTCAGAACCTTCGGCAAGCAGGTCGGCCACGTATACCCTGGCCTGCGGATATTTCTCTCGAAGCAATTGCTGCATGTGGGTTCCGACAAACCCACTACCACCGAATATCACAAACGAATCAAACATCAGTTACCCAAATTCCTTCCCTACGCAGGCAAGAGCCTCCGCAATCACATGATGCATGTCAAAATACTTGTACATCCCCAGGCGGCCACCAAAAATCACATTTGCCTCTGTATCGGCCATGGCCCTGTACTTGGCATAGAGTGCATTGTTCTTTTCGTCGTTCATGGGATAATAGGGTTCGTCGCCCCGCCTCCAAGTTGCCGGATATTCGCGCGTTATAACCGTATGTTCCGTCGCATTTCCACCCTGACAGCCGAATTCAAAGTGCTTATGTTCAATGATTCGTGTGTAGGGTACTTGTGCCTCGGTGTAGTTGACCACGGCATTGCCCTGGAAATTCTCTTGCGGCAAGTCTTCCGTTTCAAAGCGAAGGCTGCGATACTCGAGTTCACCAAACCTGTAATCGTAATACTCGTCAATCATGCCCGTGAAGACGATCTTTTTCGCATTTGCCGTAAGTGCGCCACGTTCCTTGAAAAAATCTACACCCAAGCGAACTTCTACGTCATCCAGCATCTTTTCCACAATCTGGGTATACCCCCCTACGGGTATTCCCTGATACTTGTCATTGAAGTAGTTGTTGTCGTAAACTAAACGCACGGGCAAGCGCTTGATGATGAATGCGGGGAGTTCTGTACACTTGCGGCCCCACTGTTTCTCTGTATAGCCCTTGATGAGTTTTTCGTATATATCGCGACCCACCAAGGAAAGGGCCTGTTCTTCCAAATTGGCAGGTTCCCGACCATTCAGGGCAGCAACCGCCTCCGCCTTCTGTTCGTCCAGTTTCTTTTGGGCTTCGGCCGGAGTTTTGACGCCCCACATCTGGCTGAAGGTGTTCATGTTGAAGGGCAGGTTGTACAGTTCGTCCTTGTAGCGGGCCACAGGGCTATTGGTGTAGCGGTTGAACTCCGCAAATTGCTGGATATAATCCCAGACTTCCTTGTTGCTGGTATGGAAAATATGGGCTCCAAACTTATGGACGTTGATTCCACCCACATTCTCGGTATAGACATTGCCTGCAATGTGGCTGCGACGGTCAATCACGAGGACCCTCTTGCCCCGCTTATGCGCTTCATGCGCAAAGACCGCACCAAATAGGCCAGCACCCACAACCAGGTAGTCGAACATCCCTACTCCGCCTTCCCCTTACCAATGGAAGACACTTCGAAACCAATCTTACGGAGAGCGTCAGCATCCAGGATGTTGCGACCATCGAACACGAAGGCGGGCTTGGCCATGGAGCTGTATATTCGTTTCCAATCCAGCTCGGCAAAGCATTTCCATTCGGTGCAGACCACCACCGCATGAGCGCCTTCGGCAGCCTTGTAGGGGTCTTCTTCAAATGTCACCTGGTCCAACACGTCCTTCAGGTCGCGCTTGGCGTCGGGAATGGCCTTGGGGTCGGTCACCACCGGCACCGCATGTTCATTGAGCAGGTCACGGACCACCAAGTTCGCCGGGCTTTCGCGGGTGTCACCGGTATTGGCCTTGAAGGCGAAACCGAACACTGCAATCTTCTTGCCGGCGATGGTATTGAACATGGTTTCTAGCATGCGGTCCACCACGCGGTGGGTCTGCCATTCGTTAATCTTAACCACGGATTCCCAGTAGGCGGCCACCTCAGGGAGACCATAATAGCCGCAAAGGTACACCAGGTTCAATATGTCCTTCTTGAAGCAACTGCCGCCAAAGCCGATAGAAGCCTTGAGGAACTTGGGGCCTATGCGGGTGTCCTTGCCCATCACAAAAGCCACCTCGTCCACGTCGGCACCGGTCTTTTCGCAAAGGGCGCTGATGGAGTTGATGGAACTGATACGCTGGGCCAAGAAGGCGTTGGCGGTCAGCTTGGTCAGTTCGGAACTCCAGAGGTTGGTGGTGAGGATTCGGTCACGGGGAACCCAGTGGGCATACACGTCCACCAGTTTCTGGCAGGCGGCAAGTCCCGATTCCGTCTGGTGGGACCCGATAAGCACGCGGTCCGGTTCAAACAGGTCCTTGATGGCGGTTCCTTCGGCCAGGAACTCGGGGTTCGACAGAACCTCAAAATGCAGGCCCTTGTCGTTGCTGTTCAAAATTCGTTCCATAGCGGCAGCGGTACGAACCGGCAGGGTGGACTTTTCCACGATAATCTTGCCTTCGTCGGCAATTTCCAGAATGTTGCGGGCGGTCTTTTCCCAGTACTGCAGGTCCGAAGCCTTACCGGCGCCATGACCAAATGTCTTTGTGGGAGTGTTCACAGACACGAAGATAATGTCCGCTTCCTTGATAGCTGCGGGAATGTCGGTGCTAAAGAAGAGATTGCGGCCACGGGCACGCTTTACCACGTCGTCCAGGCCGGGTTCAAAAATCGGGAGGTTTTCGCTATTCCAGGCATCGATACGAGCCTGGTTGATATCCACCACAGTCACCTTCACATCGGGGCACTTGTCAGCGATAACGGTCATGGTGGGGCCACCGACGTAGCCCGCACCAATACAAAGAATCTTGGTATTGAAACTCATAGTAATTACAATGTAGAAAAAAGCCCTGTCGTAGGCACAAACGCAACACAGGATTCTTCGTGCATCGCACTCAGAATGGCGATAATGAGCGCTAAACAGCTATTCCCCGACGGCCTTGAAACTCTTGGGAATGTTCAGGCGCCAGGTGCCCAGGCTGAAGGGTTTTCCGTGGGTCACTTTCTTGATGAAAATTTCAAGGAAGACTTTTCCGTCCCGCTCAAAGCGGATGTTCTTGGGCATGGCGCGGCCTTCGAGGGTCCCTTCGTCCAAAAAGACGGTCTTTTCCGGCTTTCCGTCGCGGCCCGTGCGCAAGAGCCACTGGACGCGTCCGTCTTTTTCGCCGTAGCTGAACAGGCGTCCGGTGGATTCCTTCGCGCTCACGACGGTCACGCCCGACGAATCCTTTGACCCGGTTTTCTCGAAGCGCTCCGGAAGAAGCTTGCCTTCGAAGAGGGCCGCGACCTGATGGATATGCACCAGCGGGAGCGTGTTGTCGTTCAAGAGGCCCACCATATAGCCGTTCCCCTTTACGTAGAGCTTTTCTGTAGGGAACACCATCTGCCAGCCGGATTCTGTCCACAGCATAGAGGCGACGCCGATTCCCAAGGGTCCCGTCAGTTCAAGCCTGTATCGTTTTCCCGGTACAGAGAAAAGCACGGCGTCGAACTCCTGGACCTTGCCGTCTTCTTGGGTGATGTTCAGCTGGAATTTCGCCCGCAGGCTGTCGGGGCGAGCCTGCTCCTGGGCGCATGCCGCAGAACCTTCGCAGGCGCCTGCAGCGCCACGGCTTCCGGCGCAGCCTGCCAGAAGGAGGGCGGCAAAAAAAATGAGTATGAATGTTGATGTTTTTTTCAAGCGATGGCAAGAACTGTATGGATCCCATCGCTGCGCTCCAGGATGACGCTGGGAGAAATCCGTGGCTGACGCAGTTGCTCCTGAATGACGCCGTTGTGAAAAGACCCGAAAAGACATAGCGCCTTACTTCTTGTGCTGTTTCAAAAATTCCTTGGCGGCCTTGTTGTTGGGCCTGAGTTTGAGCACCAGCTTGTAAGACTTGACCGCATCGGCGGTCTTGCCGAGCCCCGCCTGTATGGCGCCCATGTGTTCCCAGTAAACGTAGTCTTCCTTGAAATTTTCAGACTTTATCTGCTGCATCACGGCGTAGGCTTCTTCGAATTTTCCCTTGCGGTAGAGCCCCCAGGCCTTTGAATCCAAGAAGGCCTCCGACGGAGCCTTGCCCTTTTCGAGTGCAAGAGCCTTGTCCACCAGCGCAATCCCCTTGTCCACTTCTTCGGGAGAGCGGTTCAGGTCGATAAGGGAGTATCCGTAGTAGTTGTACACTTCGGGTCTGTCCAGCTCGCCCCTGTCGGGAGCGGTCAGCAGGTATTCGAACAGCTTGAAGGATTCGTCAAATTCTTCCATGCGTTCCAGATTCATGGCCATGTTGAAACGGATGAGCAGGCTGGTGGAATCTCCCATCAGCATGCTTTCCCAGAACAGGTTCGCCTTGGACCGCGCCTCGTGCGCCTGGAAAAGCTTGAGGGAATCGGCCTTGCCGTCGGATTCGATTTCTTGCGCCTGCGCTACCAAAATTTTGGCGTAGGTATGCTGCAAGTGCCTGTAAGTTTTTTGGGCTTCGTGATTCACCTGGGCAACCGATGCGGAATCGGCAATGCCCGCCATGGGCGTCCAGTTGGTCCAGACTCCAAGCAGGGAGTCCAGCAGATAATAGGCCTGCTGGTACTTGCCCGCATAGCCGTAAGTCATGGCCAAGAAATCCTTGTCGCTACCGTCCAGAATGGAGTCCGCACGCACGGCGTAGGCAACGGCATCGTCCTTCTTTTTTTCGGTGAGGGCGATTCCGGCCAGAGCCCTACAGGCCTGAGCCGCAAAGGGCTTGCTCGTGAGACCCTCCAGGGCCTTGTTGTAATGGACCTTCGCGCTGTCCACCTCGTTCTGGGCGTATTCGTAGTTGGCCAAGAAATAAATCAGTACAGGAGATTCCAGATGGTCGGTGTAGATCTTTTTCCGCAAAAAGGCGAGAGCGTCGGCACGGCTGTCTTTTGCAATCACCAGGAGCATCAGGTTGATCATATTCTCTTCGTATTCCGACACGGTGCTGAGGGTATCCACGATAGCCCGGGCCTCGGCATTGCGCTTTTGGATGATAAGCCCCTGCACCTGCTGGAGCAACATCTTCTTGTCGCCGGTAGCCTCGTAACCCTTGGCAAAAAGCTCCACCACGGCGGAATCCTTGTGCATGTCGATGAGCAAGTTCAGCTGCCGCTGGAAAAGCGAAGAGATGTAATTCACCTGGGGGAGCAGCAGGTCATAGACCCGCACCAGTTCCCTCTTGTCTTGCACCGCTTCCAGAAACAGGCTGTAATCGTACAGGAGCGTCATGTCCTGGTAGCGGGAAGAATCCAACGCCAGATTGAAATACCGACGGGCAGAATCGGCGATTCCCGCTTTCACATACAACTTAGCAAGCAGTTCGAACTGACCGGGGTTCGTCTTGCCTTTCAGCTGGTTGGCACGTTTAGCTAGCACCAGCGCGGCAGAATCTTCGCCGTGGGCGGCAATCCTTTCGGCCACGGCGAAGGAGAGGTAGCGGCTTTCGGGGTCCGCCTCGAAAGCCCGCTGCCAGAAAATTTCGGCCAGGGCCTTTTCGCCCCGGAGTTCCATTTCCATCGCCCGGATGAACGACTCGTGAGCCACGTCCAGATTCTGGACCGTTGCCGGCTGTTTTGTTTCGGCCTTCTGTGCAACGGCTTTTGCGATGGCGGCAGAATCCGCCGCCGTCAGGGTCGCCTGGCCGCCAGCGTCCTTGCGGGGTGCAGAACTGCACGCCGCCAAGAGCGCCACCAGCGCTATCGTCCAGAAAAATGTCAGGCCTCTACGGAACATAGCTAGTCGGCAATCACAAAGTCAATCTTGGTGTCGGGCAACAGGTAGTCGCCCTCCTTGGGAGAGGTTTCTATGACGGTGTTCGGGGCTTCGCCATTTTCGGCCTTGACGCGCTTCACATTGCCTACCTTGAACCCAAGCTGTTCCACTTTCATGAACACGTCGTCGATGACTTCGCCTGCAAAGGAGGGCAGCAGCACGCGCCCGAGAGTTTCGCCTGCAGAGATGATGACGTTGACGGTATCGCCCACGCGGGCGGTGTCGCCGGCCATAGGGTCTGTGCGGATAACCACCCCGCGGGGAATGCTCTTGTGGGCGCCCTTGATAATCTGGCCCTGCACAAGGCCTGCGCGGGTAAGCGTTATGGTGGCCTGCTTCTGGCTCTTTCCGCGAAGGTCCGGAATTTCCACCTGACGGAGTCCGAGGCTTCTCGTAATCTGAACGGTGCGGCCTACCTTGGCCATGCGACCGGCGGCAGGCATCTGCACCAGCGCGCGACCTGCGGGCACCTGGGCGTTGTAGCGGCCCTCTTCCAGCCACTTGGCCTTGAAGCCCACAGCCGAAAGCGCAGCGTCCGCTTCGGCTTCGGTCATGCCTTCCAGGTTGGGCACCTCGGCGGTGCTGGTGAATTGTCCGGAGAAAATAGGCAGCGCAATCTTATCTACCGCAAGGGCGAGAATCACCAGGAGCACCACCCAGAGGAAGAACGCCCTGATGAACGGAGATGTCTTGAACCACTTAAAAAAATTCTTTATCTTACTCATTTCCTTTTTTCACCTTGTCGTCCGGATTCACAATCCGAACTTCAAATTTTCTTTCCTTCGAACTGGCGCTCCCTAGCCCCTATATCCTAGCCCCTATCCACCGTCCCGGGGTTTTAGGGGTGTCCCCTAGGAGAGGGGGTAGCGGCTGATGCGGCTAGGTGGCGGATTCCTTCGATTGCCGCTCTAGGCAAGTTGCCCGCCACGACGCAGCAGCGGCGAGGGGGAGGCTTCCCCCCTTATCCCTTGGCGGCTTTTTCCTGTAGCGACTCCTCGTCAAAGATTACGATGTCCTTGCCGGTGATGGCGATGGCGCCGGCTTTCACCAGGATGGAACTGATGCGGCTCACGGTTTCGCGGGTGGTGCCGGACATGTCCGCCAGCTGCTGCTGGGTGGGGCGGTTGTGGATGACGGTGACCATCTTGCCTTTGTCGGTGTGGATTCGCACGCCGCGTTCTTCCATGAGGTTCAGCAGGGTGCCGGCCACGCGGCCGCTGACCGACATGGTGGAGAGGGAGCCGATTTGCTTGTTGGCCTTGCGGAGCCGCTTGCTCATTTCGGAGAGGAGCGACATGGCGAGTTCGGGGTATTGCTTGATGAGCGAGAGGAAGGCGTCGCGGTAGATGATCATCAGCTGGGAGTCGCTGACGGTGCGGACCGAGGCGGAGCGGGGCTCGCCGTCGATAAGGGACATTTCGCCGAAGAAGTCGCCGCGCTCGAGGAAGCTGAGAATGGTTTCGCGACCGTCCACGCCGGTCATGTACACTTGGACGGAGCCCGAGGCGATGAGGTAGAGTGCCTGGACGGAGTCGTCGCCTTCCAGCACTACGGTTTCGTCGCGGTTGAAGTTCTGCACCTCAACCAGGTCGCCCAGGAGTCTCAGCTGGTCGTCGGACAGTTCCGAGAACAGTTCTACGCCTTTCAGCAGTTCCAATACAGATGCGTCCATGTTTTCCTCTCTTCTTTTGGCCGCGCCGGGGCGGCGGTGGCTTTAGTCCAAATCCACGATGATGCTCTGGTCGCGCTTGGCACCGATCGAGATCATGCCAATCTTCACGCCCACGAGCTCCGCCATGCGGTTCAGGTACTTGCGGGCGTTTTCGGGCAGGTCTTCCAGCTTGCGACACTTGGTGGTGTCGCACTTCCAGCCCGGCATTTCTTCGTAGACCGGCACGCAACGGCCAACCTTCGAAAGCTGGTTCGGGAAGTTTTCGATTTTTTCGCCGTCGCATTCGTAGTGGGTGCAAATCTTGATGGTGTCGAAGGTGTCCAGCACGTCGAGCTTGGTAATGGCGAGGTGCGTGAGGCCGTTCACCACGGCCGCCTTGCGGACCACCGGGGCGTCGAACCAACCGCAGCGGCGGTTGCGGCCCGTGGTGGCACCGTATTCGTTGCCAATCTTGCGGAGGATGTCGCCGGTTTCGTCCAGAAGTTCTGTCGGGAAGGGGCCGTTACCCACGCGGGTGGTGTAGGCCTTCACCACGCCTACCACCTGGTCGATGGCCGTGGGGCCAATGCCGGCGCCACAGCTGGCGTAGCCGGCCACGGTGTTGCTGGAGGTCACGAAGGGGTAAGTGCCCTGGTCCACGTCGAGGATGGTGCCCTGGGCACCTTCGAACACCAGGCGCTTGCCAGCCTTCACAGCGGCATAGAGCATGGCGCTCACGTCGCGCACAAACGGCTTGATTTTCTGGCCGAGTTCGAGGTAGTCCTTGATGACCTGTTCGGGGTCGATTTCGGGCACGTCGTACATCACCTTGAATTCTTCGTTGTGGACCTTGGCCATGGCTTCGACGCGGGGGCGCAGTTCGCGTTCGTCCATCAGGTCGCCCACGCGGACGCCGATGCGATTCACCTTGTCGCTGTAGCAGGGGCCAATGCCGCGGCCCGTGGTGCCGATGGCGGCCTTGCCGGCCTTCTTTTCTTTGGCCTTGTCGAGAGCGGAGTGGTACGGGAGCACCACGTGTGCGTTATCGGCAATGAACAGGCGGCCTTCGGGGTTGATACCCTTGGTGTGCAGGTCGGCGATTTCGGCCAGGGTCTGCACCGGGTCCAGCACCACGCCGTTGCCGATGACGCAAATCTTGTCGTCGTGCATAATGCCAGAGGGAATCAGGTGGAACACGAACTTCTTGTCGCCCACTTCGACGGTGTGGCCAGCGTTTGCGCCGCCCTGGAAACGCACAATGTAGTCTGCGTCCAGCGTCAGAAAATCAACTACCTTGGCCTTGCCTTCGTCACCCCACTGGGAACCGATTACAACACGATTTGCCATATATCCTTCATTCTGTTGGCGGCCCGGCGGCGCAAATCTCCAAAAGGAGCAGTCCCGCGGGTCGATTGCTTGTTAAACGACGAAATTCAAGCGCAGAGGCTTTCCCTGCGCCCTTTTTCGCCTAAAAGATAAAAAAGTGGGCGGGGCGCGGGACCGGAGACGGGCGGGCGGTGCGACGAAAACGGCTAGAAAACGACGGGAAAACCGCCAATTGCCGTAATAGCACCGTTTTGGAGTAAAAAACGCATCTAGGGGCATATAAAAACGGCTGATTGCTGTGGCTTATATGCCCCGTAAAACGTTTTCATCACTGCTCTACGTCGATTTCCGCCTTTTTACGCAAACTTTTCAGCGGTGGGACATATAAAAATGAATTTTTGGCGGAATTATATGCCCCTTTCCCGCGATTTGGGCAAAAATGCAGACAACATAACGCAATTTGCAATCAAGAGCTAACGAAAAAGGCATATAAGACAACGCCCAAAGAAAAATTTATATGCCCCGTAACAGATTAATCTTCAAATAGGGGCATATAAGAGTGCACACCCCGTTCAATTTATATGCCCCCACTCACGAAAAAAGCATTTTAGGCCTACAAAAAATCCAAAATTCCACTTCTCGTCATTCTTTTTTGTATATTATCCCAGAAATTGTTTATTTCCAGCTACGACGAGCATGCCCCTCGCCGTAGTTTTTCTTTTTTAGGAGGTCCGGCATGCACCGAACGCAGCTTACAGCACAAAAAGCATACGACAGAATTACCGCTGAAGTAGCAAAATACAGAAACACGCTTTCGTCATACCTAGAATCCCTGCAGAAAAAGAACAAGAATCCCGCCGAAGGAAATCTGCGGGTACTAAAACACAAGCTAGGCTACCAGTACTACATCGTTACCGAGAAGGGCGACACGAAGGGCACTTACCTCCGGCGAAAGGACCTTCGCAGGGCTAAAGCCCTGGCCCAGCGGGACTACAACAACGCGGCGGCGGCCGTCATCGAAAACCAGCTCGCGACCATCGACAGCTTTCTCGAAGCATTCCACCCGAAAGCCCTTGACCAAGCCTTCGCCAGCCTGCACCCGGGCCACCGCGCCCTTGTTGCGCCCGTGCGCGAACCCGACGGCGATTTTGTTGCCGCATGGCAACACACTCCCTACACGGGCAAGCCCTTCGAAATCAACGCCCCCGAATTCTACACAGGCACGGGCGTGCGCGTCCGCTCGAAATCCGAAGTCATCATCGCGGACGCGCTTAGTCGCGCGGGCATTCCCTACCGTTACGAATACCCCACAAGCGTCAATGGCTGGGGCACGCTCTACCCGGACTTCACCTGCCTACGCCCCAGCACCCGCGAGGAAATCATCTGGGAGCATTTCGGCCTCATGGGCGATTCCGACTACGCCGAAAACGCCATCCAGAAAATCGCCCACTACGCCGCCAGCGGTTACACCCTCGGCAAGAACTTCGTCGCCACCTTCGAAAGCGGCAACACACCGCTCTCCCTCAAGCAGGTGGAAAGTTACATCAAGTCGCTGCTAACGTAGAGACCCAAACGGCATCCAGCCTATCGCCAACGTGGAGGCATTGACCTTCGTCAAGCCTGCTATCAAAAAATTAATGGCATGAAATTTGCGTTATCACGTCCAAGGATTTTTGCGCGACCACATTCGCAGCATTTTACGCCACCAGATTCACGGTATCTTACGCCGCCCCATCCAAGACAATATCACGCACCGCAAAAGTCCGCAAGCTAATCGTCGGCGCATTCTAACCCACGCAGGCTTTCGTCTATAAAGTTAAACGTCTTTGCGTAGGCTTCGTCGCGTACGTCCTTGCGGGAAAGGTACAGGTCGTGCAAGCCGCCCGCCACCGTTTCCGTCGTTACCTTCGTCCCGACTTTCGGTGCCCACATCTCTATATGCTCCACATCCAGCACGCCATCGCAATGCATTTGGTCGTCTGACCATTCATCGTCATCTTCGCTACAGTCCCCATGCAACACAAGCACCGGTGAATTTATATGAAATCCCCTGTGCAATTCCAGCTGGGCCCTATGAACCCCGCGTATCCACCCCAAGAACTGCTCCGGACGTTCTTCGCTTTTCCACTCCGTATTGTATTGCCACTCGCCATAACGCTCCCTGTTGATCGCGTAGGCATAATTCGGATTCCCGCTGGATCCAATCGAAAAGTCGGGCAGGTACATGGCCAGCTCCGAAACGACCGGAATCGCAACATTGCGCACAAGCCAGTTGAAATTGAAATCAAAGAAAGGACTGTTCAAGACAAGAGCTGCAAACTTTTCGGCTGGACGGGACTCCGCATAAAACGACACCAGCAAGCCGCCCTGGGAATGCCCTATCAAGACCAGCGGCAACGAATGCGCACGCCCTGTACGCTCCTTCGTAATCACCCGCGCAAGCTCCACCGCAAAATCCAGCTCCGGAAAAAACTCCCGCATGTTCCGCAGGTCACCCCGACGGTCTCCAGGCGCAAAGGAACGCCCGCAATAATGCAGGTCTATCGCGAAAAAGGCATAGCCCGCCGAATCCGCCTTTTGAGCCATTTCCTTCTGGAAAAAATAATCGTTGTAACCGTGCACATACAAGATTATCCCCCGCACGGGCTTGGCACCGGCACCCTCCTCGACATCGGTCGACGCGGAGCCACTCCCGACACTGCCATTTCCTGCGGATTCAACGGCAACGGAATCATCCGCCACCGAACTCCCGAAAGGATATTCCACCAGAGTCGAACGGAATTCCTTTCCGCCCACATTTGTGCGCATCCCATACTGACGGAAAGGCGCTCCCAGCGCCACATCGTCGATACCACCCGCATAAGCCTGCCACACGTCATGGGCGCTCACCGGAACCTTGACGCCGGAATCAAGCGTGCGCTCCTCTTTCAAAACCCCATTGGCAAACCCGATGTGGAACAAAACGGCCACCACAAAAACCAGGCCGAGAGCAACAAGTCTAAAATTTTTCACAAGAACTCCCTGCAAGTGCAAATACACTCCATAAACACGTCATCCATGCCGTAAATGATAGCAAGTTTTTCCCAAAACTGCACACGATAAAAATATAGCCTACGGATAGAAATCCGCAAATTAATCTATATTCCTTCCATGCCAGCAAAGACTCCCGACCAAAGCATCATCCAGCCTATCGCCAACGTGGAGGCATTGACCTTCGTCAGGCCCGCCGTCAAAAACCAAACATCATTGTGGGCGTTTTCACCTACATCGCCGATTCGGATTTCGAGAGTCATGTAACGCACCATTACGACTTTATCGGGGACAAGCTCATCATCGGCAAGTTCTGCTAGATTGCTGCCGGCGTGGAATTCGTGATGAACGGGGCTAACCACCAGATGAACGCATCCACCACTTACCCCTTCTATATCTTCGGCACATGGGAGCAGCACGCCCCGGCCCAGAGCGACCTTCCGCTCAAAGGCGATGCCGTCATCGGTAACGACGTATGGATCGGGCAGGACGCCACAATCCTCCCCGGCGTGCACTTCGGCGACGGAGCCATCATCGGGGCAAATTCTGTCGTAGCAAGCGACGTCACGCCCTATACCATCGTGGCAGGTAACCCCGCCAAACTCATCCGCAAGCGATTCGACGACGAACTCACCGCACTGCTGCTCAAGTTCAAGTGGTGGGACAAGCCCATCGACGAAATCAATAGTCTCATTTCCATCCTCACCAGCGGTGACCTCAAAAAAGTGAAAGCTGAGCTCAAGGCCCGGCTTATGTAAGTGGAGATCCCGCAACGAGTGCGGGATGACAATGTCGGTTAGAGATTACCGCGGCCTTCAGCCTCGCAATGACAATCGAGAAGCGACCCGCGACATTCTCAGCCTGCGACTCGCGACGCTCGCTGCCCGCCGCCCTCGCGACGCGCGCGACCTGCATTAAAACTTTTACGGCACTTCACGCGACCGCAACGTTCTACCGCAATTGACATGCCTCCGGTCTGAGCGTTGCTCTCGTCGTCGCGGCTTGTTAATACAAGCCGCTTCTCCTCACTACGGCACTTCGACGCTGTCGAGAATCTTCTGCACGACGGTTTCGGCAGAGACTTCTTCCGCTTCGGCCTCGTAGCTCAAGATAATGCGGTGGCGGAGCACTTCCATGGCGACGGCCTTCACGTCTTCGGGCGTCACGTAGGCACGGCCCTGGATGAACGCATGGGCCTTCGAAGCCTGGGCAAGACCGATGGATGCACGGGGCGAAGCGCCCACTTCCACAAAACCTACCAAGTCGCTACGCTTGATGCTGCCCGGGTCACGGGTCGCAAGCACCAGGTTCACGACGTATTCGCGCACGCGTTCGTCCACGTACACCTGCTTCACCAGCTGGCGGGCGGCGAGGATATCTTCCTTCGTGGCGACGGCCTGCGGCTGACGGAGCCCCGCACCGGCAACGGCGTCCAGAATCTTCATTTCGTCGGCCTTGTTCGGGTAGCTGACCTTCACCTTCAACAGGAAACGGTCCACCTGGGCTTCGGGCAGCGGGTACGTGCCTTCCTGCTCAATCGGGTTCTGCGTGGCAAGCACCAGGAACGGCTCGTCCAGCTTGAACGTCTCGTCACCGATGGTGATGTGGCGTTCCTGCATCGCTTCGAGCAAGGCGCTCTGCACCTTCGACGGCGCACGGTTGATTTCATCGGCCAGCACCAGGTTCGTAAACAGCGGGCCCTTGCGGGTCTCGAACTTCGCTTCCTTCGCGTTGTAAATCGTGGTACCCAGCAAGTCGGCCGGCAAAAGGTCGGGCGTGAACTGGATGCGCTTGAAATCCAGCGACACGGCATCGGCAAAAGCCTTCACCGCAGTCGTCTTGGCAAGGCCCGGCAAGCCTTCCAGCAGCACGTGGCCGTCGGCCAAAATACCCGTCAGAATGCTTTCCACCAGAGCCTTCTGGCCAATCACCGTCCCTTCCACTTCACGCAGCAAGTTCATGCAGAATGCGCTCTGCTGGCGCACCTTTTCCGAAAGTTCCTGAATATCCATGCGATTTTACCTCTGTGTATATTTTACAAAATTTCAACGACCTCCGTTTTTCGAATATCATCGTTCGTCAGCAAGACGGGAGACGAGAGACGAGAGACGAGAGTTTTTTCGGATTTTAAGATACAAAATTCCACGGAAAAAGGCAAATGAGGGGCTAGGATCTAGGATTTAGGGGCTAGTGGATAGTACTAGAAAAGCTGCACAAAGGCAAACAAACGTCATTGCGAGGCGATTTCGTAGGTTCTTTTATGCGACAGAGACGAGTGATTTATAAAAGGGGGAAGCCTCCCCCTGGTTCGCACTCCGTTGCTCTCCACCCCCACGCCTAGGGGGGACACCCCCTAACACCCCCGCAAACCTAAAAACAAATCCTTTATTAATCTAACTCTCGAATTTTCACTTTTTGCACATCTAAAGAATCTCTCAATTCTCTAATCTTTATTAATTCATCCTCTCTATTTTTTTTATTATCCACACCTTGCTGTTCGTCTTCGTGCATTTGCTGTTTCAGTTGTCGTTTTTGCGTTTTTATTTCCTGACTCAACATCGCTCGCTTTTTCAGGGCTGCCTTCAATTCCCGTCGTCTTTGTTTTTCTTCTTCTGTTCTTTCTTTCACAACATAGAATTGATAATTCATCATAAAATAGAACCGATTGTTCGGACTCTTAATTTCTCTGCCATATCGAAATTCCAAAGAGAAGTTCATAAACGTCATATAAGCACCCATACCAAATTCATTGTAATAATCGGATGCTCCACCATACATATTAGGATCACTTACGTCATATGCATTGCGAGAAAAATGCTCGCTAAGACCTATTCTAAAATTGTCGCCTACAGGAAGTTCTTCAATTAGCATTATTCCTCCAGCAAACGGACTGTCTTCAGATGAAATTGGTTTAGTAAAACCCGCCCATCCTTGCACCCCAAAATACTTATAATTGAATCCCAATACACCTCTAGGAATGATATTTTCGACCGATACTCCAATCATTGCAAAATTTAAGAATTTACATAATGCAGAAAAATCCAAATTCCAATATCCCTCTTGATGAAAAGAATCCTCGACCCTTCTTTTTTCAAGGTTATCTCCAGCTCTTGCCGTAGCTCCGATTGTAAGAGAGCCTCCATTCTTTTTCATATTCATAAACTGTGCGGCAGAAGGCGGATGGCTAGAGCACCCCGCCAAGAGCAGGACGAACACCGCCAAGACAATCCTCAAAATTCCACGAGCCATTATCTACAAAATAGAATATCTAGGCAGAACCCGGTTTCATCCCATCAGCCTATTCGCGGACTTCATCAAAGCGGATCTTCCCTATTGCCATAGAAAAAGATTACGAGCGTGTCGTCGCGAATCTCATCGTAGTGGCAATCAACCCCGCTGGCACAAAAAAAACACCGAAAAGGTGGTACAATACCACCTTTTAAGCAAATTTTATTATATTTAGGATGTGAAGCGCCCAAATCTCGAAAATACCCTTGCCGAATGGCAGGCAATGCAGCCCCTTAGCGAGCACGACCAATTTCGCCTGAGCCGTCGTTTTTCGGTGGATTTCAACTACAACAGCAACCATATCGAGGGCAATACGTTAACATACGGACAAACGGAACTGCTGCTCTTTTTTGGCAAGGTGGAAGGTATCGCGAAGGTTAGGGATTGCGAAGAGATGAAGGCCAGCGAAGTTTGTCTTAAAATGACTTCAGAAAAATCGCAGGACACACTCTCACCATTAACCCAAAATTTCATCTGCCAATTGCACAGGACCCTGATTCGAGAAGATTATCAAGTCCATTACACTCTTCCCGACGGGAACCACTCATTATATACAATTCATGCGGGGCAATACAAAACGCGCCCGAACAGCGTCATTACACGTTATGGGGATATTTTCACCTACGCATCCCCAGAAGAAACTCCTGCCTTAATGGCTGACCTTGTAGATTGGTACAACGAATCGGAATCGTCAAAATCAATGAATCCTGTCGATCTCGCCGCTTTGTTCCATTACCGTTATATCCGCATTCACCCCTTTGAAGATGGAAACGGACGAATTGCACGATTACTCGTCAACTACATTCTAGCCAGGCACGGCTACCCGATGATGGTGGTCCGTAGCCGCAAGAAAAACGAATACCTTGACGCTCTACACCAATCCGATTTGGAAGTCGGCGACGCCCCTTCTGATGGAGCGCAAGCGACTCTTCGACAAATCAGGGTGTTCAAGAATTATTTCAAGAAAATTTATGCCGAAGAAATCGCATACAACATAGGCTTTGTTCAGGAGCATTCACCCGATGTTTGGTGGTACGATGGGGAACGGATAACATTCCGCAGCGAGAACTCGGCAAGAATTCTCGAAAGCTTATTGGATAACCCATCCATTACATACCGAGAACTGCAACAAAAAATCGGGATCAATATGTCAGCCATTCAAAAACAGTTAAAAAATATGACCGACAAGGGGTATATCCTGCGGTCGGAAAACGAATGGCGAGTGATTATCGTTCCTTCTACGTAGAACAAACACCCCTACTTTTTCTTCTTCACTTTCGCGGCGGGCAGTTCCGGCAACATCGCATTGAGCAGGCGAACCAACAAATCACCATCTTCAATCTGTTCTGCTGTGACACGCAACATCGGCTTCGCTCCTTCGTAGGGCAATTGCTTTTTCGCGTTCGGCAACAGCTTAAGCGCCGCAGGCACGGGCTTCACCAGCAGGCGGTCATCGTAAATTCCGCCGAAGATTTTCCCGTCGGCATAGAGGATGTATTCGCCCATCATCTTGCGGGTCGTCACGCGGAATCCGCCTTCAACCAGTTTTCCGTTGAACTGTTCCAAAACGTGGTCACGAAACTTCTCTGAACTCGGCATTATTCCCTTATGAGTATTGGCACAATACCCCTAGATTTCACCCATACATTTCATGGCAAGACCCATGATAATCATCTGGAAAGCTTCGCTGTTTTTTACGGAAGCGGCCACAAGGGCCCTGAGGGTATATTCTTTCTCGAGAGTCTTCAAAAAGCACTGCCCCACCGACTTGGGCACGCCATTTTCGTTCAAAAGCTTCAATAGGTTCTTCTCCACATCGGGAGAATACCCCTCGGGCGTGCACTCGATAATGTAATCTGCGCCCCACGTATTGGAAGCACCCGGCGCTCCCTCTTCCTTGACCATCTTCGCAAAGCGATCGAAATCCCCCACCACACGGTCGTAGGCGCAGCCGCACACGCTGTTGGCCATCTTTTCGCCAAAAAACGCCTTCGCTTCGGGAGCGCACCCCTTGATAAAATCCTTCTTGGGCAAGTCCTTCTTTATGGCATTAAAAAGCAACTTCATGTCGTCATCTGAAATTTCCCCGGAGCCCTCGGCCAAGGCATCGCCCACATCGCCGCTAGCCAAGACGCAACTCATTGCAGCGCCCATCATAAAGGAAATGAATTCCATATCTCCATTCCCCTCCTGCATATCGGCATTGTAAGCCAGATAGACCTTCTCGCTATATTTTCCTTGCAACTGGTCCAGCACGCAAAGGCATTCCTTCTCGTTAGCTTCACGGGTGCAATCTTTCAAGAATAAGCTCCGGGTGGCCTGGGAATAATCTGTGGCCTGTGCCATAGTGGCAAAGGCGAGAAGCCCAAGAAAGATGTTCCGAAAGTAATGCATAATTATGTTTTCTCGCTAAAGAAGATTTTCTTCCCGATACGTGCGCAAGGCCTCTCTACGACATGGTGCAAAACCACAGCCATCAAGCTGCAAAGCACAACCGATATCACAATCCTTAGAACGTTATTCTGAATTCCGCCTGCAGAAAAAATCCAATTTTCTATTTGGGTATTGAAGGTCTGCACCAAAAAGAACGCATAAGTCACCGCGCTCATATACCGCAAAACAGCAGAGTCCTGCAACTTCGGAGATTTAAGCCTCGCAAGCGTCAATACCATGCACGCAAAAATAGGAACGGCAACCCAGTCGTAAAGTATGTAGTTTCCCACAGAAAAATGGAAATGCACACCGGCACTCACCAGCCCGATAAGGGCAATCAGCTCTACGAAAAACGCTTTCCAGGTACCCCAGAATTTTGACTGCACGGGCAAGGAACAAAGCAAAACGCCTATAAAAAACTCAAGCCCGCGGAAAAACGGATTCGTATAGATAGATGCCGTAGAAAAAGCATGTACCACCAGCGGCGCCCAGAATAAAGCCAGAGTGCAAATTCCGAGCGCCACGTATTTTGCGCGAGCACTCATCTGCTTTACGGCCTCCTGCATCAGCGGGAACGCCAAGTAGGAAAGCAGCAGACACGAGATAAACCAGGTGCCGTCATTGTGGCTCACTTCGAACAACGAAGAAAAAACGCTCTGTAGCCCGAGCATTTCCACAGGCAACAACAGCAGATTCTGGACAACATTTTCGCGCCCCAAAAACACCACATACAAAAGGGCCACCACATAGTACAGCGGCAAGATTCCAACTAGCCGTTTCAGGTAGAATTTTTTCAGGTTTGCTATCTGAATCAAGGGCTGTTCCCTGTAGGTCAAGAATAGCACATAGCCCGAAAGCATAAAGAAGGCCGACATAAAAATGGCGCCCATAGAAACAAAGCCCGTGAGCACCCCAAAATCACTTTCGTGATGGATACGGCAATGGAAAAGCAACACCATCAGGGCCGCAAGAACCCTGAACAGGTCAAGCCCAGCGGCACGTCGCGATATCTTTTCCTTGTCGATAATCATTGCCAGCTATTTCGAATCATTCAATAAATTCTTCAAACGTAATTTTTCCGTCGCGGTAGTCCTTGCACTTGCCGACCAAATCCGCATAGGCAGCGGCACGTTCATCGGCACTTACATTATCCTTGACTCTCTTTTCCGAATGAACCATCTTACTGCCTTCACAACGATACACATCTTCCACAATTTCTCCATAAAGCATGACATTCTTTTGTTCGTCTGCTAGAGTCTCTTCGTCATCTTCATCAGGCGCATTTATAAAAGCTTTGCAAATCGCTTCACTACCCATATCCATTTCTTCGTTTCTTACCGAAGTCATGGAGTTTCCTTCAAAGGTCGAAGTTCCACTCAATTTAACAGAAGAACCCAAAACCGCTCCAGCTCCTTCAACACTCCAGGTGTTATCATTCCCTTCACCGTCGCATGTCATATTGACGCTTGAGTTAGTAAAGTCGGCATTGGCGAAGAAATCTACAAGCTGCTTCAATTCCTCTGACGAAACACCGGAAAGAGTTGCAGCCATTTCCAATTGCTCCGGAGACAAGCCCTCTAGCAGCTTGTCAAAACCGGATGTGGGCATCCAGATATTTGACCAGCATGTGTACGTCACTTCTTGCTCCATAATCGTACTGGACTTGGTCTCCCCCTCGTCGCAGTCCTCGGTCAATTCATCATCTCCTGCAAGGACACCGAATTTCTCCTGGAAAGACTTGAACAACTCCTGCTGTTCCGGAGTTATTTTACCCGGATCAAAGTTTTTTAGAATGTCAGCAACGCTTGCGCTGCTGTTCGTCTTGGCGGTACCATCTTTGCTCGTGCTTGAGTTCGTTTCTGTTTTCGCACTCGAACTGGACAGATCCTGACCAGCGCTGGAATCGGGCAGTTCCTGGGTTTCTGTTTCACTTGAAGTGGAACTGTCGCAGCCAGCCATTACAAGCGCCGCCGCAAATGCAAAAATAAGAGTTTTCAGTTTCATAAGAAGATACCTCTGCAACAACTATAATTATTTTTTCAAAGACTGTTTATTATATTTTGCGATACACCTCATAAATGACAAAAAAGAAGTTGAAAGGAGTGAATATGTTTGGGAAAAAATTTATGTATAGCAAAATTTTTGCAGCGGTCCCCTTTGTTTTTGTGCTCCTGGCGGCAGCATTTATTGCTTGCGGCAGCGACAGCTCCAGCAATTCCAGCGAAACACCGGAATCAAGTTCCGGCACGGTCACTACCAGCAGCGAAAATAACGCTGTTCTAGAATCAAGTTCTGGCGCATCGATCGCAAGTAGCGACACTGAAACAGCACGCGATACCGTATGGAACAAGGCGACCCTCACCTGGTACACCTCCTGGCCGGAGCCAGGCAGCGAGGAATGCGAAGATTACAACGGTTGTACCTGGGCAGGATGGTTCGCAGGTCTCGAAGACCAGCAGACCGAACAATGGGTTAGCGAACACAACATCATCGCCATTCACGAAAAAGACTGGAACAAGTACAAGCTCAAGACATTCAGGCTGCGCCAAAACGGGCGCACCATAGATGCCGTAGTTTACGATATGTGTTCCGACAGTGATTGCGACGGGTGCTGCACAAAAAATGCCGGCCAGCTCGGTTTCCTTATCGATATCGAAAGCTATTCGTGCGAAAGGCTTACCGGCGACAAGGAAGGCTGCGACGGCGTGGTAGAGTGGACTTGTCTGGACTGCGACTAATTACTTCTTCGCTTTGCAAGCCGTGTAGCTATCTGGATTCTTGGCAAAGAAGCCCTTTACCATTTCTCCAGAAACAGTAAATTCTATGGACTCCGGAGTTGAGTTCGGGGTAAATGCCGCCGTGCCTTCGTTCTTGTTGCCCGCAGACCAGTTGGCCGAAGACAACTTGTTGGCATCCATCCAGTCTTGCCATTTCTGGTTCTTGGCTTCACCCGGTGTTCCGTCACCATCAGCCGTGCCCGTACCCCATTCGCTTACAAAAATTGAAAGCCCTGCATTCATAGCCTTGTCGGCATTGCCCATTTCCCAATTACCGTGCGTCATAGCATAGTAGTGGAAAGTGTAAGCCACGTTGTGCTTGGGGTCTTCTACCTCCTGGCCTATGGCCATATCGGGCCGCTGATCCCAATTGGGGTTACCTACAAGGACAAGATTGTCTGAATGAACGCGGATTGTGTCTACAATCTGGTTCGCATAGTCCCTAACTTGATCCCAACTCTGCTTGGTGGGCTCGTTGAATATTTCAAAAATGACATTGTTATATCCACCATAGGCTTCCGCCATCTCGCCAAAGAACTGCTTGGCCGCTTCCAGCTGGTCAACCGCTGTATGGGAATGCCAGTCGATAATCACATAGATATCGTTCTTAACAGCTGCCATCACTGAATTTTTGATAAGCTCACGCTGGGCATCGGGATCCTTCATGAAACCACCTACACCCCAGTTTTCTTCGGTTCCGATAGCGAGGCGAATGATTTCAATCTTCATATCCCTGACCATGGCATCAATTGCCGCTTCGTTGTAGAAATCGGCACCCACACCAGCAACGCTCCAGAACATGCTCATGCCACGAACTTGAACTTCCTTGCCAGCCGCAATTCCATTACAAGAGCCGTAGATACGCCCAACCCCATCTACCTGACCCGCCAAAAGCTCGCCATACTGGCTTACCGGCCCGATCCTTTCAGCAAGCGAGATATCGGTCTCTTTCTGACTAACTTCTGTAATATTTTCGCCATCGCACCCCAAGAGCAGGAATGCACCAAGGGATATCGCGCCAATTAACTGGAAAATCCTCATATTTTACTCCATTTGTGAGCTATTGAACATAAAATTAAACTTTTTCCCAAAAAAAGATAAATCTGCCCAAACCTTTTCTGTTTACAGTCGTCTACAAAAAAATTGCACTTTTCTGAACCGCTCTTCGCTCCATTTATCTATGTTTAGGTTACTATGAAGAAGAAACACCTTTTGCTTATCGCCCTCGGCCTGGCAGCCAGTATCCAGGCTCAAAATGCACCCGCCAGCGCTGCAGCCACACCGGCAGTACAACCAACACCCGCAGTGGCCCCCGCTCCCGCTCCTGCGACCGCACCCGTAGCTGAGCCCACACCTGCGGCAGCTCCTACCGACTCTGTCGCCGTAGCTGAACCTGCTCCCGCAGCGGACTCCACAGCGGCCGACTCTACCGCAGCCCCCGCTGCAGACCAAGTTGCCACCGATAGCACTGCGACACCGGCACCTGCCGATTCTGCAGTTGCCGTAGCCGAACCCGCACCCGCCGCCGACTCTACAGTAGCTGAGCCCGCTCCTGCCGCTCCTGCTGACTCTGCGGTGGCAGCTCCTGAACAGGTGGCCGTAGTCGATAGCGCAAAGGCCGTTACAGACTCCGTCGCTACGGATACCTCCAAGGTCGCAAAGGCACCTGTAAACAAGCTGGGCGATATCCTCCACGGCAACGCCTATAACACTGTCGGCAACGAGGCGGCGGCTTCCACCATCGGCGGAAATGTGGGCTTTCCCCATTTCATGTTCGGCTCCAAGCTGGCCTATTTCGACCCCATTGAGCAACAGGGCGTAGTCGCCTTCGGTGACAGCTGGACCTATTTCCTTTCCTTCGATAATAACGACGATGCCGATCTGGGTCTCCTGACTGCAGGTATCGCCTTCCAAAAGTTCGGTGCCTCTCTGGATTATTCCCTGGGTAAGGCCTGGCGTTGGACCGACCACGCCGATGGTACCGACGAGACCGAAAGAGCATCCACCGCAGGCTCTGTCGTGGGCGCCAATTTCTCCTTGAACGTCGGCTCCTTCGATATCTTGTTAAGCGGACATTATGCAACTCCTTATGGAAACCACTTCCTTGATCAGCCCAACTCCGAAATTGAAGATGATGCATGGGCTGCACAAGGCTACTTGGGAGTTTCCTATAGTGGCGATGTCTACTACTGGAGCCTAGGAATCGAAGGCGTCCGTAACGAATACAAGCATAAGACCAGCGTCTCTGAACTCCAGGTGAAAGACGGCAAGAACTACCTGATCACCACTAAAACTACCCTGTCCGACACTCTGGCCAATGTTTCAATTGTCCCGATGTTCACCCTGGGTGCTGCGGTTCTCAGCTCTGAAAATGCCAACGTGTATCTGGGCTTGAACACCTTCTTGCCCATGTACAACTACGACAATATTGAAGGCGTTAGCGACAGGCATCAAGATGCCCAACTGGTCTTTGAACCCAATATCCTGGGCGAGGTACAGCTCAGCAAGTACTTCATGGCATTCGGTGGTGCCAAATACACCTGGACTGCCGCAGAATATTCCGACCGTGAACTGGGCGGTGAAAAGACAAAGAACATATCTACCATCGCCAATGGCACAACAGTGAACTTGGGCGCCCGCTTTGATTACGGTCCAGCAGCGGTGGAACTCGCTTTCACAAAGCAGTTCCTGGCAAATCCCTTCTCCGGATTTGCTGAAAAAGATGCCATCGTGACAAGCCTCGGCGTATTCATCTTCTTCTAGTTTTTAATTTTTCTTGATGGAAAAGTCCCACAGGTAAAACCTGTGGGACTTTCTTTTTCCAAAATGTCATCACGGGTTTATCCCGTGATCAATTTTTTGAAACCAGACTTATAAATAAAACTAGTAGTTAATCGCTACGTAGAAACTGCCTGCACCGAAGCGACGGTCAAAACTGTCAAAACCATCCCACAGGGCATCCCATGCAAGGCCGATCTCCAGCTGGGTGGCGGAATTCCTGAACATAATAACGCCCAGCTCTGCCCCCGTAGCAAGGCCTATGGCAAAGCCTTCGTCGCTGTCCTCGTAATGGCCATCTGTCTGAATTCCAAGACCAACACCAAGCCCAACATAAGGCGTAATATTCCCGGTGCTCACAAAATAACGGCCGCCAATCAAGAAAGTTTCGTGCCATTCCCACTCAGAACCGAAAGAAATATTCATGTTGTTGATAATGGTAATAGCCGCATGGGGCACCACTTCAAAAATACGGCCATAATGGAACACAAAGGCCTGTTCCCAGCTGCGGTCCTCGTCCAAATCCTCGTGGCATTCGTCGCTATTTTTATACTGGCCACAATCGTCTTCCACAAAGTCGTAATTGTGCCACATGGCCATACCTAGACCGTAGCTCACATAGTTGCGGGTGGGCCGCTTGTGGGCAAAGTTATCGTTGGGATCTTCGCTGCTGCGACGTTCCACGGGAACCACGTAAACCACCTCCGGTCCATCATCGTAACTCGCTTCCGGAGCGTATGCCGCCGACTGCGGGGCATTTCCGGCATCGAGATTTGCAAGGGCCGCCTTTACGGCATCATCGATAGCCACATCCAGGTCATCGACGGTGGGCGTCTTCTGGCGCCCGGAACCGACAACCGTTCCGTCCTTGAGCTGTTCCACCACCACAACGATGGAAGAGCCCATGGTGCTAAGGGTGGTACGAATTTGGATATCTGCCGAAGATTCCACCGGGGTGTTGCCCGTCTGGGCCACGGCAGAACGCAAGATAGACATGACCACCTGGGGGGCGTCGGTAGAAAATTCCGCACCGGAGGGCTCAAGAACCTGAACATTCTCGGCAAGGGCCATGACGGCCACAGACAAGAGGACTGTAAATAACTTTTTCATAGCTGGACCCTTTCATTTAATTTTGGCTAAAAATTAAAAAAAGAAAAGGTCATTGGCCAATGGGCTCATTTTTGTAACGGCATAGACTTGAATTATGCTGGCAGACGGCACAAGCGCAAGCATGCCAGGCACCATGCCAAGTCCAGCACGCAAGATTGGAGCCAGCACGAGCTTGCGTCCGGCTAGTACTGGCGTAGTGCATTTTTCTATCGGGGTTTCGACCTCCCTGTCCTCCAGCGGAAGGTCCGACAAAGCCTCGAAGCCCTCAAGCATGGCAATCTCTTCGACCAGGCGGCGGAATTCATTTGTATCCGTATTCTTGTCGCGCAATAGCGAAATCTTGTGCTGGATTAAAGGATGGTTAAAGACAGTCACGTTTTCCATTGTCAATTCCTCTAGAAATCCTTTTGTACAAATATATTCATTTTGTTGAAAAGCATTTCCGGAATTTATTGGACAAAAAAAATCCCGACTCAAAAGCCGGGACCATTTTTTCTGTAAACGAGCGCCCTACTTTCTCAAGCCAGCTGCCTTAAACACCGCTTCGTTCTGCGGGTTGGGAAGCGCAACCTTGGTAATCCAGTTGAATTCGGCGATGCCGGCAAGACCTACGCGGGCGCAAAGCTGGTCGCGGGCCACGTTGTAGGCATTAAGGATCTGGACCTTCTCGGAATCTTCGGCCTTGTCAATCTTTTCGGACCAGGTAACGCCCAGTTCCACTAGGGCGGCGCTGGCCTTGACATACTGCTTGGCCTTGGTAGAATCGATGATAGGGCTGCTAGGAGACTGGAATTCATCCACCTTGACGATGGGAGCCGACTTTTCGGCGGCCACCTTGGCCTGGATGACTTCGGGAGTCACCTTTTCTTCTTGGTTACAGGCAACAAAAAAAGAGGCGGTAGCCAGAATTAAAATCGCTAGAATTTTTTTCGACATACGCGCCTCTTTTTTTTGTAATAGCGGTTCAGGGATTTGAACCCCGGACCAATGGATTATGATTCCAGTGCTCTACCGCTGAGCTAAACCGCCATTCTGGACCAAATTTAGAAAGAAATTATAAAAATTCAAGGCATTAACGCAAATAAACTGCCGTTTCTACGAAATTTTCGCCAATTTCTATGGTCATCCACTCGGGAGCGGAGCTCTTGAGGATAAAGTTCGGGGCGTGGGAATCTATCTGCATCTGGGTGGAAGGGGCCACATGGACTTTTTGACGGCCTATGTCCAACTCGAAATGAGAATGGTAGTGACCGCAGAAAATATGGGTCAGGTTCGGGATTTCGGCGAGAACCGCCTGAACCTCTTCCTTGTTCTTGAGGGAATACTTGGAATCCATGAACCGGTGACCGCAGAAGCAGGGCGGATGGTGCATAAACAGGAAAATTTCGCCCTGGACCTTGGCGGCTTCCACTTTTAACCAGTCCAGCTGGTCCTTAGAAACAGTCCCGCAGGCGCTATCCAGGAAAAACAGCGCCTGGCCTGCAATTTCGTACTTGAAATAGCACTTTTCACCGTGAATTTTGCCCTGCAGGTCAAAAAACTGGGCCATAGTGTCGAGACGGTCGTGGTTGCCAGGAATGACTAGCACGGGAACCTTAAGGTCTTTCACCTGCTCAAAGACAAAACGGTAAGCGCCGGGCTCCCCGTCTTCGTTGGCCAGGTCACCGGACAATACCAACAGGTCTATATCCTCTATGGACTTGGAACGGAGGGCCTTCTGAAAATTGGCACGCACATCAATCCCCTGCACGAGGTTTTCGTCCTCGCCTATGTGGAGATCCGATATCTGCCCTATCTTCAACAACTTACAACCCATCTGGTGAAAAATATAGTCTTTACCTTGCCCCGCTGGCACCTATTTTCCACTTATTCTATTTCAAATGTGATTAAAATCATTTTTGGCAACTGTTTTTAATGCCCCTTCGTGATTTTTCTGTCAACAGAAGTTGAAAATTTTCTTTCAACAGTAATCAACATTGAAAAAAGTGGACTCGTTCCGAATCTTCAACATATTCAATATTCCATGTGAATATCGTATCTTGTTGAGGATTAAAAATTAGTACCTACCCTTCAACATTTCTTTCCACAATTCACAGTATCAGTATAATTATCTCTATATATAAATAAAAAGATAATACTGATATAGGTGTGGAATTATGCCTTTTCCTTAGGTTGGGCTGCAGGTGTAGAAGGAATGCCCATCTGGCAGTTGCCCTGGAACATGGCGCCTTCCTGGATAATGAGCTGCTTGGTCTTGATGTTCCCTACGAACTGGGAAGAACTTTCGAGAATCATTTTTTCGGAGCAGTCGATGTTTCCTTTGATGGAGCCTGCAATCACGGCAGACTTGGTCTTGATTTCGCCTTCGATGTGACCGCTCTTTTCGATAATGAGCTCGCCATCGATGCTGATGCTTCCGTTAACTACACCTGCCACGCGGACATCGCTCTTGCCGATGATGTCGCCCTTGATGGTAATGGTGTTGCTAATCTGGGTAATTTCCTGTTCTTTACCTGGCATGTTGTTTCTCCAATGAATTAAAAATTTTATTAGTCTATGAAATCTGACGGATCCAAATTGATTCCGTCTTTTGCAATTTCAAAGTGCAAATGGGCGCCGCTGGTATTGCCGGTGCTCCCGACTGTACCGATAATGTCGCCCTTGCTTACGGTATAACCCTTTCTCACGTTGATCGTCTTCAGGTGAGAATAGCTCGACCTGTAGCCGTTCTGATGGTCAATGACAATGGTGTTTCCCAGTTCATCTTTTTGGCCTGCAAAGACCACGTTGCCAGCTCCCGATGCGAATACCGGGTTTCCGGCCTGTGCCGAAATATCTATGCCAAGATGGTTTTCTTCTTCGGAAAACTTCTTGCTTTCAATTCCAACTACGGGCAGAACACTGGGGATGTGTTCCAGCTTGATTTTTTCGGAAAGGGGCTGCCAGCCGTGGATACCTTCGTAGTCAACCTGGATTTTTTCGACGGGCGTATGGGCAAACTTGTTCTTGTCGATAATGCTGTTGATTTTTGCAGAATCGTTTTCCAAAAAGGTCTCGAAGATGTTCTGGATGCGTTCTTCCAAAATCCACAGGGAATCCAGGCGGGAGAACATTTCTTCGTAGTTGTTGTCTTTCTTGACCAGCTGGGCGTTGGTCACCCGCATTTTTTCGTAGCTTGCCACAATGCGGTTGATTTTTCCGAGATGGTAGATGAACAATCCCAGCACGAGGATGAACACGACCAGGGAAATCTTGATAAAGGCGAACCACCAGGTGCGAACCTTGAACTTTCTCACCTTCTCGGAATCTTCCGGGATAATCTGTATGGTGTAGTACTTGCCTTTCATAAGTTTCCTAGGCGTTTTCCATGAGTTGCTGGATACGGTTCAGGTCGTCCATTGAATAATAGTTAATTATGATGGTTCCCTTGGCTTCGGAACCTGCGCTGGGGTTAATTGCCACCTTGGTGCCGAAATAGGTTTCCAGCTTGGACTCAAACTGTTTCATGTCGGCGCTGAGTTCCGGTTTCGGCTTGGGCGAATTTGCAGTGGCTGCAGAACCTGCTGCAGGCTTTTCATTATTTTCTTTTTCTTGCTTTTCGGCTTTAGTCGGGTCAATTTCTTCGCCTCTGGAAATTGCCTCGATCTGGCGGACGTTCAGGCCTTCGTCGATGATTCTTTTTGCAAGGACTTCTACGTCGGCAATCTTGTCGCTACAGAGGGCGCGGGCCGCTCCGGAAGAAAGCTTGCCTTCTTGGATCCAGTACTGCACCTGGTCAGGGAGCTTCAGCAGGCGAAGCGCGTTGGTGATGGCGGAACGGGACTTGCCTACCGCCTTTGCCAGGTCTTCGTGAGTGTAGTCGTGGTTGTCGATGAGCTGCTGGTAGGACTGCGCCGTCTCGATGGGGTTCAGGTCCACGCGCTGGATATTTTCGATAAGCGCCCATTCGGCCATGGCCTTGTCGCCCACGTCGCCGAACACCTGGGCCTTGATGGTTTTGAGGCCTGCAAGCCTGCTTGCGCGGGTACGGCGTTCACCGCTGATAATCTGGTAGCGGCCGTTCACGCTCCGCACGTTGATGGGAGTCAGAAGCCCGTGGGTCTTGATAGTCTCGGCCAGTTCCGAAAGTTCGTCGTCGCTGAAAAACTTGCGGGGCTGGAACGGGTTCGGGTCGATCAGGTCCAGCTGGATTTCTACGACCTGCTGGCCATTGGAAGACTCGCCCTGGGGGGCGTTTGCAGAAAAATTCTTATTAGCGTCATGGTCCTTGAGAATGTCAGAAAGACCGCGTCCAAGTGCAAAAGATTTCTTTCCCATTGTTAGGTATTAGGTTGTAGGGGTTTAGGGGTTAGGATCTAGGGGCTAGGATTTAGGGGATAGGGGTTTGAGGTCGCTTCGCTTTGAGGTGTGAGCTCGGTCGCCAAAGGCTCCCTTTGAGGTTCGTGCCTCATATCTCA
>JAEDLI010000108.1 GCA_016295375.1 Fibrobacter sp.
AAGAAGGAGAACGCGAAGCTGTTGAGCAAGCTGGACACTCTGCCCGACAGCTGCTGGGCATCGGCCGACTGCCTTGCCAAGCAGAGAAAAGTCTACGAGGAATTCGGCGTGTTCAGCCCCGCCATGATCAACGGCATCATCGACCAGCTGAAGGCCTTCAAGGACAAGACGCTCCGTGCCCAGGTCACCAAGTCCAAGACCGCCATGCAGAAGCTCGTGAAGACGTACTTCTACTGCGGGTAACCTTCTAAAGACTCGACAAGCACCGCTTTAAAGAGATCGACAACTATATAAAGAGGCTCCGGTTTGCCGGAGTCTCTTTACTTATATGCTTTTGCTATTTTTCAAGCACCTCTAAATAATTTGATTAATGTCGTTTTTTGTCATAAATAATTAGCTAGATTAAAGGACATGAAAGCAATGACTGCTACACCAGAAAACACCCAACAGCTGGTCGCCGAAATCCAGAAGGTGCTCCTTGCCCGGGGCGAGATGCTCGCTACTGCGGAATCCTGCACCGGCGGGCTCATCGCCTCCGAAATCGTGAACGTGGCGGGCAGTTCCGCCGTGTTCGCGGGCGGCATCGTCGCCTACCAGAATTCCGTCAAGCACGAGCTTTTGGGCGTACCTGCCGAAATCCTCGAAAAGCACGGAGCCGTAAGCAAGGAAACGGTAGAGGCCATGGCCAAGGGGGCACGGGAAAAGTTCCATGCCGACTGGGCGGTGGCCACCTCGGGCATCGCGGGGCCAGGGGGAGCCGAACCCGGCAAACCTGTGGGTACGGTGTGGATGAGTGTCAACAGTTGTTTGCAAAATGAGGCCTTTTGTAAAATTTTCGCAGGAAATAGGCAAGAAATCCGCAAAAAAAGCGTCTATTACGTGTTGGGCAAGCTACTTTTTTTGCTAAATAACCAAAAAAGCACTTGCACAAACGAACACTAAAATGTATATTAAACTAGAAAACAACAAAATGGAGTCAATCATGGCTAAGAAAACGACAACACCCACAAGCAACCTTTCCAGCGAAAAAGCGAAGGCCGTCGAGGCGGCCATCGCACAGATCGAGAAGAACTACGGTAAAGGTTCCATCATGGCCCTCGGCAGCCAGCCTGTCGAAGAAATTCCCGTCATCCCGTCGGGCTGTATCCAGCTGGACATGGCCCTCGGCGTGGGAGGATTCCCCCGGGGCCGCATCATCGAGATTTACGGACCTGAATCCTCCGGCAAGACTACCCTCACCCTCCACGCCATCGCCGAGGCCCAGAAGCTTGGCGGCGTGGCGGCCTTCATCGATGCCGAACACGCCTTCGACGCGGTCTATGCCCGCAAGCTGGGCGTCGATATCGAATCCCTGCTGGTGTCCCAGCCCGACACCGGCGAGCAGGCCCTGGACATCGCCGAAACCCTGGTGCGTTCTGGCGCTATCGACATCATCGTCATCGACTCCGTGGCAGCACTTGTCCCCCAGGCCGAAATCAACGGCGAAATGGGCGACAACCACGTGGGTCTCCAGGCCCGCCTCATGAGCCAGGCCCTGCGCAAGCTTACCGGTATCCTCTCCAAGTCCAACACCTGCATGCTGTTCATCAACCAGCTCCGCATGAAGATCGGCGTCATGTTCGGCAACCCCGAGACCACCACCGGCGGTAACGCCCTCAAGTTCTACGCCACCCAGCGCATCGACATCCGACGCATCGCAGCCATCAAGGACGGCGAAGAGGTCATCGGCAACCGCACCCGCGTCAAGGTGGTCAAAAACAAGGTGGCCGCCCCCTTCACCCAGTGCGAGTTCGACATCCTCTACGGTTGCGGCATCTCCCGCGAAGCCTCCATCCTGGATCTGGCCTCCGAACTGGACATCATCCAGAAGAGCGGTTCCTGGTTCAGCTACAACAACGAGCGCATCGGCCAGGGCCGCGAAAACACCCGCCTGTTCCTCAAGGACAATCCGGAACTCTGCAACGAAATCGAGCAGAAAATCCGCGAGAGCATGAAGGACGTGGAACTGTTCAAGCTGGGCGAGCAGGACGCCGTTTCCGCCGAAGACGAGGTCTCCCTCTCCGACACCGGTTCGGAGGGCTAGTCCCGGCAGTTCAGCAAGAACGGAAACTCATTTAACGAAAAGGCGGGGCTCCCCCGCTTAAAAACAGAAGGCCCGAACCTTTTTAGCCATTGTACGGTTCGGGTCTTTTTTGCTGTATAAGCCCCCCCCCAAAAAAAAATTTTTCGAGCTCAAGCAAGACGCTTTTTTTTGCGCATTTTTCCCGAAAGAAGGCTTTTTGCCCTGTAAAAAAAAGAAATTCGTCACACCTTGACCAGTAAATAGTTGCACAGGCCCAAAGATTAGGTTATATTACCCATAGGAAACTTAATCAAGGAGTAAATATGAAATTTTGGAAGCTGGGCCTCGCCCTATCCCTCACTGCCGCGTTCGGCATCACCGCCTGTGACGACTCGTCCAGTGCCGACGAAAAGAAGATCGGCATCGACGACGCAACCTACGAAGCTGGAAAAGTCGCCTGCGTAGTAACATCTACCGTGGCGGAGACCGGCACCTTTGTCCAGGAAATGAGGATGGATGACCTCAAAATCACGATGACAGTAAGCATGGATGACAAGGGCGTCATCACGGAAAAAATCGAGCACAACCAGGAAATCCCCCAGGACACCTGCGAACACTACAAGCTCGACCCGCTTTACAAAACGGTCGAATGCAAGACCAAGACTATTACCGCCGTAAACGAAGGAACCTTCGAAAAGTCTGAATTCGAAGCCCTCACAGCACTTATCAGCACCGCCTGTAAGGAATCCAACGGGCAGGATATTCCCAAGAAAGAAGAAATTGAAGAGAACCTCCCCAAGCTTGGCGCCTGCAGCGAAAATAACAAAGGCGAAGAAGCCGAAGTCTTTGAAGGAAAGGGCGTATTCGTAGTCTGCGACGGAAAGAATTGGGTACCCAGCAAGAACGAATGCAAGGGCGACGCCAAGGTCGATATCGCAACCATTACATTGGCTTGCAAGGACGGCAAGTGGACACTCAGCTCCGACAAGGAATGCGAAGAAGGCAAGACCGAAGCCAAGAAGTTCCCCGGTGTCGAAGTGAGCGCCACCTGCACCGACGGAGCCTGGGTAATCGACGTCCCCGAGGCCGAAGCCAAGACTGAAGATGCCGGTGAACCCGCAACCGAAGAAACCACCGAAGAAGCTGGTACCACCGCCGAAGAATAATCGGATTAAAGCCTAACTTATTGAAAAGTCCCGCGGAAATCCGCGGGATTTTTTGCTTTACCGATGCATTTTAAAGATTGGCGTAACGCACAAGTTTTCGTCCACTACCCAAGGCCGTCCGCAAGATATTGCGGACCTCCCCCGCCCTGGTCGGAAAATCCACCGGATGTAGAGCAATTCGCGGGAGCCCGACGGGAATTTTCAGGATAAATTCGCCGAACTTAAAGGCGGGTTTAATCAAGAAGTCCGGGATACCTGCAAAACTGGTCACAAGAGATGCGTAGCGGTTACCACGCATAGTCGTAATCGAAAAGCGGTCCTCGAAAAGTATACCCAGTTTACGGACTTGCTTGCACAGGAAATTATTGCTGTACCAGGTCGGCGGAATGAATGCCACTGGCTTTTCCGCCTGTTCGCCAAAAAGTTCGTTCCACGCCGCAAGCCCCGCCTGCAAAAGTCTGTCGGACTCGTACTCGGAGAGCCCTGCAAATTCAGCCTCCCCGTTTGTCAGGTTCATGCCGATAAGTCCCATATAACTGCGGCCCTGGCTGAACTCCGCCTTGTGCTTGTAGCCGTGGAGAGCCAGTTCAAAGCCCTCACCTTTAAGCCGGAGAAGTGTTTCGCGAAAGTCCTTGACCATGTCGGAGGGGGCCTTTTCGGTATCCGGAATAACGAGCACGCTGAAAGGTCTACCTGCCAGGTCCTTGAGTTCTTCAAGAATCGGAGTGACTTTCTGGTAGTTCCAGACGCTGAAATCGTGAAAGCAGAGGAGGAATTTGCGAGACATGCTGTGGAAAATAGTAAAAGGTTGTGAGGTATGAGGCATGAGGTCGCTCGTAAACTCGCTTTGAGCTATGAATTGGCGCCAAAGGCGCGATTATTAAAGCCTCAAAGGCACGAAGTGCCGTGCTCAAACCTCGGAGGGCGTAGCCCGAGCCCGTTACCTATTTACTACATTTACCCTACTATGATCGAATCCATCATCCTCGGCCTTTTGCAAGGCCTCGCCGAATTCCTCCCCATTTCCAGCTCCGGCCACCTTGTGCTTGGGCACGAACTCCTTGGCATGAACGAGGCGGGTATGTTCTTCGACATCATGCTCCACGCCGGTACCTTGCTGTCCATCTTCGTGGTGTTCCACAAGAAGATTACCGACATCATCGTGGGCTGCATCCGCCGTGACAAGGACCAGCTCCGCGAAGCTGGCTACATTATTTTGGCGAGCATCCCCACCGCAATGATTGGTCTCGGTTTCAAAGACTTGCTGGAAGGCCTGTTCGAAAATCCGCGCGCCGTATGCGTGGCCGAACTCTTTACGGGCTTGCTCCTTTTTACCTCCCAATGGGGTGCGACTGGCGCCAAGCATCCGAATAACGAAGGCGTCAAGATGAACTGGTGGCGCGCTCTCGTGACCGGTACCGTGCAAGGCATCGCTTGCATTCCGGGCATCAGCCGCAGCGGTTCTACCATCAGTGCCATGATGTTCATGGGCGTGAACCGCAAGTACGCCGGCGAATTCAGCTTCCTTATGAGTATCCCCGCCGTGGGCGGTGCCGCACTCCTTGACTGCATCAAGTGGATCAAGTGCCAGAGCGCCGAAAAGGTCGCCCAGATGGCTCTCGAAAACCCGGAAAAGGCTGCCCAGTGTACCGACGCCGGCAGCTTCACCCCGGAACTCCTGGTGGGCATGCTCGTGTCCTTCATCTTCGGCATTATCGCCCTCAAGTGGCTCATGACCTTCTTGCAGAAGGGCAAGTTCCAGCACTTCGCCTGGTACGTGTGGGCCGTGGGCATCCTGGGACTGATCTTTATCAAGTAAGATTGCGAAAGCGATTCGAATATCGGGGCTCAATCGAGAGCCCCTTTTCTTTTATGCCGAACGGTCTTTTGTGAGCGACAAGCGCCTCGTATTCTTGTTTATTCGGTAGGGCCGAACGGTCTTTTATTGGCACGTTTCTTGCATCTTCTATAGCGAAAAAAGGCGGAACTGCCAAATTGTTTCATTTCGAAACATTTCAACAGTCTAAACCGCTTGAAAATTAAACATCAACCCTTCGCGAATAGAGTTTGTCGCCGCCCAAACCTCAAAGGGGCAAAGCCCCGACCTCAAAGCGCAGCGACCTCAAAGCACGAAGTGCGACCCAAATAGGAGATCTATATGGCAACAGAGAAGATGGAATTCCAGACCGAAGTTCGCGACATGCTGAACTTGATGATCAACTCCCTTTACAGCAACAAGGAAATCTTCCTCCGCGAGCTCGTCTCGAACGCGGCGGACGCCCTGGACAAGCGCCGTTTCCTCTCGCTTTCGAACGCCGACCTGCTTCCGCAGGGCACACAGCTCCGCATCGATATCTCGGTGAACAAGGAAGGCAAGCGCATCGTTGTGGAAGACAACGGTATCGGCATGAACAAGGAAGACTTGATCAACTGCCTGGGTACCATCGCCCGTAGCGGCACCAAGAACTTTATCAAGAATTTGAAGGAAGGCGACAAGGGCAGCGTCGATCTCATCGGCCAGTTCGGTGTGGGTTTCTACTCCGTGTTCATGGTCGCAAAGAAGGTCGAAGTGTTGACCTTGAAGGCCGGTGAAACTCAGGGCTATATGTGGTCCTCCGAAGGCACTGGTGAATTTGAAATTTCTGAGGCCCCGCGCGACAAGGTGGGCACCAAGATTACCTTGTACCTGAAGGACGACGAAGACGCGGTCGACTTCGCCAGCGAATGGAAAATCAAGGACATCGTTCAGAAGTACAGCGGCTTCGTGAGCTACGGCATCTACTTCCATCCCGAAGCAACGAAGAACGACAAGGGCGAAATCGAAGAAAAGCCGGAAGAACGCTTGAACGAAAAGCAGGCATTGTGGCGCCAGAGCGAAAAGGAAGTCACCGAGGAACAGTACAAGGATTTCTACAACGTCATCAGCCACGAAGCCGACGAACCGGCCGCCTGGAGCCACAGCCACGCCGAAGGTTCCCAGGAATTCTGGAGCCTCGTGTACATCCCGAGCAAAGCCCCGTTCAACATCTGGCACAACGACGCCTTGCACGGCCTCAAGCTCTACGTGAAGAAAGTCTTTATCATGGACGACTGCAAAGACCTGCTGCCGCCTTGGCTCCGCTTTGTGCGCGGCGTGGTGGATAGCGAAGACTTGCCGCTGAACGTGTCCCGTGAAATCTTGCAGAACAACAAGATTATCACCAACATCCGTAAGCACGTCATCAAGAAGGTGCTCGACTCCCTGCAGAACATGGCCGACAAGGATGCCGCCAAGTACAACGCCTGGTGGCGCGAACTCGGCATGGTCTTGAAGGAAGGCTTCTACATGAACTGGGAGCATCTTGACGAACTCAAGAAGTTGCTCCGTTTCGAAAGCACCAAGACGGAAGGCGACGCTCTCGTGGGCCTCGATGAATACGTGAAGCGCATGCCGGAAGGCCAGAAGGAAATCTACTACCTCATCGGCGACAAGAATGCCGTGAAGTCTAACCCGATGCTCGAAGCCTTCAAGGCCAAGGGCTACGAAGTGTTGCTCATGAGCGACGGCATCGACGAATTCATGATGTCGAGCCTCACCGAATTCGGCGACAAGAAGTTTCACGACATTGCCCGCGGTGACGTGGACTTCGAAAAGACCGAAGACGAAAAGAAGGCCGAAGAAGAAAACAAGGGCATTTTCAAGGGCCTCTGCGAAAACCTGCAGAAGGTCCTGGACGAAGACATCAAGGAAGTCCGCGTGTCCAGCCGCCTGAAGGATAGCCCCTGTTGCCTCGTGACCAGCGAAGACGCCATGAGCGCCCAGATGGAACGCATGATGAAGGCGATGGGCCAGAAGAACTTGCCGAAGTCCAAGCGCATTCTGGAAATCAACCCGACGCACCCGATTTGCGAGATGCTCAAGAAGAAGGCCGAAGCCAAGGAAGATTTGGGCGATTGGCCGAAGGCCCTCTACGGTCAGGCACTGCTTGCCGAAGGCTCTCCGCTTCCGAACCCGGCAGAATATGTGGCTGCAGTAACACGACTGCTCGGCCAAGCCGCAGGCAAGTAAATCCCGTTAGGCCTCGCTACCACCTAAAGGTGGCCATGCTCACGTAAATACTAAAGTATTAAGTGAGCAAAGGTCGTTGCCACGCCCGGTCAATACCGGGCGCTTGCAACTCACAACTAAACTGCTGACCGCCAGCGTGAAGTGACACAAGGCGCAAACGCGCGTTGTGTTATCCTGAGCGGTTGCAAACCGCGAAGGATCCAGACCCGAATATCAAAAAGACCGCGATTGTTCGCGGCCTTTTTTGCAAATAAACAGCACATTATACAAAAACCCCCGCCACCATTGCTGGTCGCAGGGATTTTAAAGGATTTCCGTTAGGAAAGATAAGGCCTATTAAGCCTTATTGAGGCGATCCTGGATCATGTCGATGATTTCGGAGAGTTCCTTCGGGAGGTGAGCGCCGAACTTCGGATAGTGGTTTTCCTTAACGTCGGCGAGTTCCTTCTTCCAGCCTTCCACGTCAACCTTCGTGATTTCCGGGAGAGTTTCCTTGTAGTAGTCGGCGAGGCCTTCAGTATTGATGGCGCCGTCCTTCGGCATGTAACCAATCGGAGTTTCCTTGGCGTTATCGACACCGTCGCAACGGTCGAAGATCCAAGCGAGCACGCGGCTGTTATCGCCGTAACCCGGCCACATGAAGCCACCCGGGAGCTTCTCGTTGTTGGCATCCTTGCGGAACCAGTTCACGTAGAAGATCTTCGGGAGCTTGT
>JAEDLI010000019.1 GCA_016295375.1 Fibrobacter sp.
TGACTTGAAATCTGCGGGCACAGCAATCGTCACTGTTATGAACACGGATGGAGCCGTGGTGTCTACCGTGGTGGCAGAAAATGCACAACCTGGATTTAACAGCGTCACGTGGAATGCCGAGAATGTTCCCAGTGGCCGCTATATGGTAACCATTGAACATAATGGCACGGTTAGCGGTAAGAACGCCGTGCTCAAGTAATCAACGATTGCGTTAGACGCAGTTGCTTTGCCGAAAACTCTAGAGCCTTTCGCCTATAAGGGCGAAGGGCTCTGCTTTTGTAATGCGCACTTGTAGAGCTTTGCCTGCCGGGATGTTCCCCTGCAGGGCCACGGGGCGGTAGGCGCAGTTTCGTGCGATGGTGGTGCCTGCCCGGTGGCCTTGTTTTTCGGTCACGACCGTGCAGGTCTTGCCAATCCAACGCTGGTTGTTTTCTTGGGCGATTTGCTGGAAGGCGTCGAACAGCTTTGCGGAGCGTTCGTGCTTTACGCTGTCGGGAACGGCAGGCGTGTCGGCGGCGTTTGCTTCTTCTATGCGGGCGGCAACAGTTCCCTTGCGGGCCACGAACCGCGTAATGTTACAGACGGTGGGGCGGGTTTCCTTCAGCAGGTCAAGAGTCTCTTGAAAGTCGGCATCTGTTTCGCCGGGGAATCCCACAATCAGGTCTGTACTGAGGGTGAACAGCGGGAACTTTTCTTGCAACTCCAGGGCGAACCTGCGGAAATCCTCTACGGAGTGCTTGCGGTTCATGAGCTGCAGAATGCGCTCGCTCCCGCTCTGGACAGGCACGTGCAAGAACTGGTAGAGCCGTTCATCCTGAAAACATTCCAGCAGGGCGTCTTTATAGCCGAGGATGTGCCTCGGGTTTCCCATGCCCAGCCGGATCTTGTAGTTTCCGGGAACCTGGGCGAGAATTTTTTGCGTGAGGTTTGCAAGGTTTGTGTCGGTGTCAAAACCGTAGCAGGCGCAGTCCTGTCCGGTCAGCTGGATTTCCAGGCATCCGTCGTTCACTAGGCGCCGGACCTGATCCACGATGGCGTCTTCGGGCATGCTTTGGATCCGTCCTTTTACCAGCTTCGTGGAGCAGAAGGCACAGGCGTCCAGGCAGCCTTCCTCGATGTTCACGATGCCTACGAAGGGGGACTGCCGGAGGATTCGCATGTCATTCTGGAGCCCCTTTGGGGCGATAGAATCCATGGACTCTAGCGCTTTCAAACTCGTGAATGCTACCTTGTCCGAAATCTTGCGAGCGTCTTCTTGAAAATCTTTTGGGGCGCATCCTGTTATAAAGATAGGTGCCTGCGGAAAAGTCGTTACCGCCTGCTGCAAAAGCTTCAGGGCGGTTCCGTTCCCTTTGACGGTGCACACGTTCAGGTAAAAGGCAAGGGGCTGCTCCGTCGGGAATTCAAAAGAGATGGAACAATCCGGATGTTGGGCGGACAATGCCCGGGCGATTTTTTCTCCGTCTCCGAAGTTGGCGGCACAGCCCTGGCTGAGGACTGCAATGACAGGCGATGCGGCGGAATTCATCTTTCGAACCGCTCCAGGGTGATTCCCGGATAGTAATGGCTCAGGATTTCGATGTAGCTCTGACCCGCCTGGGCCCTGGCCCGCACGCCCATCTGGCACATGCCTACGCCGTGGCCGAATCCCTTGCCTTCGAAAATCCACTTGCTGCCGTCCTTCTTGACGGTAAAGAAGCTGGAGGGGAGAATGGCGCCGCCCTTGCGGAAAAGCCAACGGACCTTGTCGCCGCGGACTTCGAAAGTTCCCGCGTCCGTAGTGACCGCAAGTGTCAAGATGCGTCCGCTCTTGAGCGTATCCTTGACGGTAATGTCCTTGACTTTCTTGAAGGGGGCGGCTTTCGCCTTGGAATCCCTGGCGTTCTGGACAAAGAGTTTCACCAGTTCGTCGCTCTCGAAGGTCCGATCCCACTTGCTGTAGCTGGACTCCTTGCACCAGGGCGTCCCATCACTTCGTAGGTCCGGCTTGCTCTTGAGGTAGGGAAGATTCGGCTTTTCCCAGGTGTCCAGCGTCTCGGACATGCCTCCGCAGGTGGAGTGGTAGTAGGCGGTAATGAACTCGCCATTATACATCATGACTTCGCCCTTGGTCTCCTTGACGGCGCGGTCTGTCAGGGCCGTTGCGCTCTGGAGGCCCTTATACACCTGGTCCTTAGTGTCGGCGAACACGTCAAAGCCTAGGGACTCCCGGCTCCCGAAATGTTTGTAGGCGTAGGTGCGGGCGGCTACCGCCTGGGCCTTCAGCGCCTCGAAACGGCTGCTGTCCAGCTGTCCGATTTCGTAGGGAATCACGCCCCGCAGGTAGTCTTCCATGTCCACCGTATTGATGGCGTTGATTTTCCCGTTGTTGTAGGAGATGGTAAAAAATCCCGGATAGCAAGAGGTAGAAAGCAGTTTTCGCGTCGGCGCGATAGAGACGCACTTGCCGTCGTCGATATCCTTTTTAACGGCGGTAAAAGAATTTTCCTTCCCCTGGAATTTCAACTCCTTGCCCTTGACGGTAATGTGGATAACCTCTCCGCCTTTTGAAAGGTACAGTTCCTTGACGTCGGTATAGACCCCTACACGAAGAGGTCTATTCAAGTTCGTCGGTATCTTTTCCGCCTGGACTCGGGCCAAAGTATCTCCGGATGCCGTCTTGATTTGCGTGGACGCCGGGGCTTCCCTCGGGCCTTTCGCCTGGACGTCGGAAACGTTCCTTGCTTCGATGGGTCTGAAATCTACAATCTCGGGTTCTTCGACGCTGGAGTCCTTGGCGCATGTCGACAAATCTGTTTTTGGAACGACGGAGTCTTTTTTGACGGTCTTGGCCGCAGGTGCGGGCATGTCCGGCAGCTCAAAATCCTTTGCGGCACTTGTCGTTACGATAAGCGCCAGAAGAAAAAGGAGCGGTGTTTTGTAACCGGGCATGACATTACCCATAGCTCACACCTCAAAGCGAGCCTGCGAGCGCCCTCATACCTATTTACCTTTCTTTAGCTTCGCCTGTGTCTCTTTGGCCATCTTGCGGAGCTTGGACTGGTTCATGGTGCGGTCGGCAGTAGAAATCTTATCTACGAAAAGGTCGCCGTTCAGGTGGTCTGATTCGTGCTGGATGCAGCGGGCAAAAAGGCCTTCGCAGTTGTGGATTTCTTGGGGCTCTCCGTTGATGTCGAAAAAGCGGACGCACACCTTGTCGGGCCGGACCACATTGCAGAAAATGTCCGGGAAAGAAAGGCATCCTTCGTCGTAATCTGCAGGCTTGGCGTCTTCTTCCGCTTCCCATTCCGGATTGAACATCACATAGGGCTTGGGATCCTCTTCGCCGGGAATGGCGGTGTCGATGACCACCAAACGGATGTTCTTACCTATTTGGGGAGCGGCAAGGCCGCAGCCCGGCGCATCGTACATGGTTTCCAGCATGTCCTTGGCCAGCTGGCGGAGTTCCGGAGTAATCTCGGTAACGGGTTCGCTCTTTTTGCGGAGAACCGGGTCACCGTATATGCGGATAGGTAAAATCGCCATGATTATTTCTTTTCTTCGGTCTTGGCGTCGGCTGCAGGAGCGTTCATGATTCTGAGGATGGCGCTCTTTTCAAAGTCGATCAGCGTGGTGGAGCCGGTACGGACCGTGACGATGTTGTCTTCAATGGAGGTGATGGTGCCGATGATGCCGGCGGTGGTCATCACCTTGTCGCCCTTTTTCAGTTCCTTGCGCATCTGGTCCATCTGCTTCATTTCTTTCTGCTTGGGGCGGATAAAGAAAAGCCACATCACCACGAACAACAGGATAAGGGGCAAGAAACTTGCGATGGCGCTGGGCTGCTCGGGGGCAGCCTCTTCGGCAAAAGCCATGGCAGAAGCGGACAGGGTAATCAAAAGGGTCTTGATTTTCATGATAAAACCTTTATTAAAAGTGGATGAATATTACGGGCTCAAATTTAGAAAAAAGGTGGTTGCGCTACAGAGGCAGGTCTTTCCCGAGGCCCATTTTCAGTTCGGTCCGGCGGCGGATTACCATTTCGTTGAAAAGGTCCGTAAGGCTGTCCTCGATGCTGATCATGGCTTTCCAGCCCAGGTTCGTCATCTTGGTGGGGTCCCCAATCAGCAGAGGAATGTCGTTGACCCGTTCGTACTTGGAATCGAAACGGAAATCCACGCTTACGTCGGCGATGTCGATAAGCATCTCGACCAGCTCGCGGATAGTGTAGGATTTGCCGCTGCAAATGTTGAATGTTTCGCCAGCCTCTGCGGTGTTCAGCACCTGAATCATACCGCGGGCCACGTCCCGCACGTCCACCACGTCACGGCTGATGTCGAGGCTTCCGGAATAGATAACGGGTTCGCTCCCGTAGAACTTGATTTTTACCAGCTGGTAAGTGATGGAGGGAATCACGAAACGGCGGCTATGGTGTGGCCCCGTAAAGTGAAAGGGCCGCACAAACACAATGTGGAGTCCGCTGGCGTTGATAAACTGGTGTCCCAGGAGTTCCATGCATGCCTTGGAAGTGGCGTATGGAGTCATGGGGTTCGGGCGGTCTTCTTCTTTGTGCAGGTAAGTCAGGTGTTGTTCCGTACGTCCGTAGATTTCGCTGGAGCTGAGCAGCATGATTCGGGCCTTGGGGCATGCCTGTCGCGCCGCCTCCAGCAGGTTCTGGGTCCCGAGCAAGTTGATGTTCAGGGTTTCGTAAGGCTTCTGGTACGAAAGCCCTACAGAAGACTGGCTTGCCAAGTGGTAAATATGGGTAGGAGCTACCTTTTGGAGCATCTCATAGACGTCCTTGAAGTTCAAAAGGTTCCCGGTGAGGTATTGCACACCGTCCACCTTCTGCCAAGGCTGGGGCTGCTCGTCGCTAAAGCTGAACAGCTCGTGATTCGTGCCACTCAAGCTGGAGAGGATATGAAATCCGAGAGCCCCTGTACCACCTGTTACCAAAATACTCATTCTAGTCCTTCGCCTTCGGCATAGTTCTGAGTTACTAGTTCTAAGTTACTAGAAATTTTTTTTGCTTCACTAGTAACTAATAACTAGTAACTCTTAACTCTTAACCCCTAATCGCATCCCACGCTTTTGCTACTGTTTCCTTTTCAATATTAACAACTTTTTCGACCTTCCCAATCTCCGTAGGCAAAATATAAACTCTTGTGCCCTTTTCGGCCTTCTTGTCAACGGCCATGGCGTTCCAGGCCTGCTCCGTATCCACGTTGTAGGTTTTCGGGAATCCGAGACGGTCCAGAAGGGCGTTTTGCTTGGATTCTTCTTCGGCGGAGAGTTTGCCCAAGAGTACGGCTGCTCGGGCGGCCACCCGCATGCCGAGGCTTACGGCTATACCGTGGCTGAACATGTTGTAGTTGGTGAGCTTTTCGATGGCATGTCCGAAGGTGTGGCCGTAGTTCAAAATGGCCCGGAGACCGGATTCCTTCTCGTCGATGCCCACGACTTCGGCCTTGATCTGGCAGCTCCTGAAAATTAGGTGACGCAGCGCTCCGTCGTCGTGTTTCTTGATGCCTTCTACGTTTTCTTCGATGTAGCGGAAAAATTCCTTGTCGTAGATGACACCGTACTTGACGATTTCGGCAAGGCCTGCCAGGTATTCGTTTTCGGGAAGGGAGGCAAGCACCGCCAGGTCGCACACTACGGCCTTGGGCTGGTAGAATGCCCCGATCATGTTCTTACCTTCGGGGTGGTTTACCGCCACCTTGCCGCCTACGGAACTATCTACCATAGAAAGGAGGGTGGTCGGGAACTGGATAAAGGAAATTCCCCGCTGGTAGGTGGCGGCTCCAAAGCCCGCCATGTCGCCTACCACGCCACCGCTGAACTGCAACAGACAGCTCTTTCGGGTGTAGTTCCGGTGCAGCAAGAAACTGAAAAGCTGGTTCAGGTTATGGAGGGTCTTGTTCCGCTCTCCGGCCTGGAACTTAAAGATGGGGCAACGGCCCGCCTGGCCCCGCAACTGCGAGAGCATTTCGTTCTGGACCTTTGCGATGGTGGTGTCCGTACAGACCAGAAATTCGTTGGACGGTGCCAGCCGAAGGCCTTCCAGAAGGGCCTTGGAATCGGGAATGATGTTCCTGCCGATAAAGATGGGGTAGCGTCCGCCACTAGAGGGGCACACATCCAGGGCATGATTGCTCCAGAACTTTTTCATGTGCAGGATTTTTTCGATGACATGGGCTTCAGTGTAGTCATTGGAACTTTCTACGCTAAAATCGGCCTGGGCGTAGTTGGGTTCACGCTCTTTCAGCATGACCTTGATTTTGGCAAGGCGTTCCTCGTCGCTCAGGTTGGCAAGCAGGGGCCGTGTGTTCTTGCGCCCGATGCGTTCCGAAAGAATATCGGGCTTGGCCCACAGTCGGATGATGAGGCCGTTTTCCCGGATAATCTTGATGTTATCGGTATGGGTGAGTGCGCCGCCGCCCAGGGAGACTACCTGGGGCGTTTCGTTACTGCAGATTTCAGCGATGATTTCTTTTTCCTTCGCCCGGAAAAAAGCTTCCCCTTCCTGTGCGAATATTTCGGAGATGGACTTTCCGACCCGCTCCACGATAAGGCTGTCGGTGTCAACGAAAGGGCGCTCCAGTCGCTCTGCCAGAGCCCTGCCGGTGCGACTCTTGCCGCTGGCCATAAAACCCGTAAAGAAAATATGCCTTCTCATTAGATACCCTCCATTCCCTTGCGCATAATATTCAACAGTTCTTCGTCGGTATGCCCCTTCACTTGCTCGGGGAACCACTTTTTGAAACTTTCCAGCCCCTGGTGCACCAGCATGCCTTCGCCAGTAACGGTCTTGCAGCCCTTTTCGGTGGCAAGCTTCAGGAGCTTTGTCTTGGGCGGTGCATAGACGATATCGCAGACGACTTGCCCAGGGTTCAGACTGTCCTTGTCAAGAGGAGATTCGTCTTCGTTTGGGGTCATGCCCACGGAGGTGGCGTTGATGATAATCTTGTATTCCTTGGAAACGCTAAGGAATTCCTGGAAGGTGAATACGGAAATTTTTTCGCTGCCATTAAACAGCGGGTTCAGTGAACCAGCCAGGGCTTCGCCCTTGTCCTTGTTGCGGCACACGATGGCAAGCCTGTTGCCTTGTTCCATCAGGGTGTAGGCGATGGCCTTTGCCGCTCCGCCGTTTCCGAGAAGGGCGACAGTGGTGTTTGCAGGTTGCACTCCGTTTTCTTCCAGGTTGCGGATACAACCGTAGGGGTCCGTGGTGGTACCGCAGAGTGTGCCGCCAACGGTCCCGTCTTTCCAATAAAGCGTGTTTACGCTTCCGGTAAACTTGCTGATGGGGCTAAGTTCGTCCACCAGATCCATCACAGGAGTCTTGTAGGGAATGGTGACGTTTGCCCCCTTGAATTTCATGGCCCTGAAACCTTGGATAGCCTGGGCGAAATTCTCCGGTTCTGGTCCAAAGGGCAGGTAGGCCGAGTTGATTCCAAGCGCCTTGAAAAGCGCATTGTGCATGAGGGGGGATTTGCTATGGGCAATAGGGTGCCCGAAAACGCAAAGGGTTTCCGTTTTTCCGTTCACATGAACCTCTTTTGTCCGCCCACCTGGGGCTGAACTCTAAACAATACATCAATAAAGATATAAAAAAGAGGATTGGTTTGTTCGAAAGACTAAAAATTTCCTATAAGCTCGCTACCACCTGTTCCAGGCGTTCCTTGGCGGGGGAGTCGGGCATGGGCATGAACAGTTCCTTCGCAAATGCCTGGGTCAGGAGTTCCCTGGCCTTTTCGACGGGTATACCCCTGCTGGTCAGGTAGAAGAGCTGTTCGGCATCCAGTTCCCCGCAGGTGTTCCCGTGGGTGCATTCCACGTCGTCGTGGTAGATTTTCAGCACTGGCTTTACGGACACGGAACTGTTTTCGGAAAGGAGGATGGTGTTCACCAGCTGGGACGAAAATACCTTGGAGCAGTTTGCGCCCACCACCACGCTGCCGTCGTAGCTGGCGTTGGATTTTCCGTTCAGCAGGTTCCTGGCAAACTGGACGCTTTCCGTTTCGGGCGCTTCGTGCCTGATGGTGATGCGGTGGTGTACGGAATCGTCTCCATCGAGTACGTTCAGGGAGCGGATTTCTAGTCGGGCACCGTTTCCTTTCAAGAAGGCGTCCAGGCTGGTGCGCTTGATTCCGGAACCCCGCTCGATTTCGGAGAAATAGACTTTCGAACCCGCCTCCTGCACGATTCGGAAATGGCGGAACCTCAGGGGCACGCCGTCGGCAGGGTTTGCAAAGAAAATGTGGACGGAAGCGTTTTCGCCTACGTGAATGTCAAACCGTTCTGCGCAGATTTCGTGGGCCACCTTGTTGTCGAGAATCTCGAGGCTGGCCGTTGCGTTTTTGCCGATATCCAGCACGGTGTGGCCAAAGTCGTTGTTGCACTTGAGCATGGCCATTTCGTTTGCACCGTCGGCAATATCCTGCTTCATGGTCCGTGCATTAAACGCTATGGGCAGGAGTGCCGCAAAGTCGTCTTCGTCGGAATAGTCTGCGGTATCGCTGCAGGTTTCGGGGAATTCCGGCATAGGAATTTTTGCCACGGGGAAAAACGTCCACAACTCGTTGTTGCGGCGGGGCGTGCCGATTTGCTTGATGCGGGAAATAGCGTCCATTACCTTTCCTCGATCCAGTCGTAACCTTTTTCTTCCAGTTCAAGAGCCAGTTCCGGGCCACCGCTCAAGATGATTTTCCCGTGACGGAGCACGTGGACAAAGTTGGGCTTGATGTAGTCCAGGAGCCTCTGGTAGTGGGTCACCAGAATCACCGCCTTGTCGGGGCCCATGATGTGGTTGATACCGCCGGCCACGATGCGCAGCGCATCGATGTCCAGGCCGGAATCGGTTTCGTCCAGCAGGGATACTTTCGGGTCTAAAATGGCCATCTGCAGAATCTCGTTGCGTTTCTTTTCGCCGCCGGAGTAACCTTCGTTTACGCCACGGTCACGGTAACGTTCGTCCATTTCCAGAAGTTCCATCTTTTCGTCGATGAGTTTCTTGAATTCGGCTTCTCCGATTTCGGGCAGGCCCAAGAAGGCCCGCTTGCTGTTCAGCGCCATCTTCAGGAATTCCACATTGTTTACGCCGGGAATTTCTGTAGGGTACTGGGTGCTGATGAACAGCCCGCTGTTGGCCCGCTCGTTGATTTCCATCTGGAGCAGGTCCTTGCCGTTTAACGTGACGGAACCGCCATCTACATGATAGGCGGGGTGACCGGCGATGACCTTGGAGAGGGTGCTCTTACCGGAGCCGTTTGGGCCCATGATGGCGTGGACTTCTCCCGCCTTGACTTCCAGATTGATTCCTTTCAGAATCTGGGTTCCGTCTTCGATGCTTGCCTTTAAGTCTTTAATGGATAACATGGATGAGCCTATCCTTGCTGCTGATAATTCTGTCTGCAAATTGGTTGATGTCGATGCCGCCTTTCTTGTAGGAGGCGTCCAGTTTCTGTAATTCCTGCGTGAACGCGTAGAGGTCCATGCGCTTTTGGATTCCTTCGGCGCTGTCCAGCTGGATGTTCTTTTTCTCCCTGTCGCAAAAACGCAACATGAGCACCATGAGGGTGTCGTAGAACTCGTTGATTTCCTTGGGCGGTGTCCAGGATTCTTCGGGCAGGCCTTCCATAAAGAGCTGGCCCTGCCTTGGCAGGATTTCGTAAAGCGTTTGGGGCGAAAAGTAGCCCGTTTCGGCGTAGTGGGCGATGGCGGTGTTCACGAATTCATCTACGACGGAAGATTCCAAAAGTTGGATGCCGCTTTCGGCCAGGTTCATGTCAAAGAATTCGCAGGCCCTGTCCAGCAACGTGGGGTTTCGGTACAGCAGGTTTGCAAACCGGATTTCCAGGGGCGGAATCAGGATCCACTGGACCATGGCCGCTTCTTCTTGAAGGACTCCTTGCGCTTGCTCCTGCTCGGCGGAAGGCTTGTGCTTCACGTGGATTTGCTGGACGTCGTTCAGGGACCTGCTGGTGTCGAAACGCTCCGAAAGGAGCTTTACGTACTGGTTCCGAAGTTCTGTGTTCCCGATGCTCTTGATGAGGGACTTGGCGTAGGTAATAAAGCTTGCCCGGGCCTCGATGCTGGAAAGGTCCTTCATGTGGGAAAGGTAGCTGAGCCAGTCTTCGGCATTCTTCAGTTCGTTGCGGAAGGCGTCTGCGCCTCGCTCGTTCACGAAGTTGTCGGGGTCGATCTTGGTGCCGTCGGGTCTCGAAAGGGCGAATACCTTCGGGCCGATTCCCTTGGGAAGCACGATTTCCAGGGAGCGGAGGGTGGCCTTTTGGCCAGCTGCGTCGCCGTCGAAGACCAGGTAGGCGGTTTTCGCATAGCGGGAAAGGATGCTGGCGTGGTTCTCGGTAAGGGCGGTGCCGGAGGCGGCCACCACGTTTTGCACGCCGCCCTGGTAAAGGCTTATCAGGTCGAAGTATCCTTCTACGATGATGACCGCGTTTTCTTTGGCGATGGCGTTCTTGCTGTGGTTCAGCCCGAAAAGGATGTCGCTTTTATGGTAAAGGATAGTTTCCGGGCTGTTCATGTACTTTGCCGGACTCTTGCCGGAAAGGTCGCGCCCCCCGAAGGCCACCACCACGCCGGAAATGTTCTGGATGGCAATCATCAAGCGGTCCCGGAACTTGTCGGAAATACCGCCGTTCTCCTTTTCTACGGCAAGGCCCGCCTTGACGCATTCCTTGGGAGAGAACCCTTTCTTGGCGGCGTAGCCTACGAAACCTTCGCGACCGTCGGGAGCGTAGCCGATGTGGAACTGCTTGCGGGTTGGTTCGGAAATATGGCGGCTGTTCAGGTATTGAAGAGCCTTGGGGCTGCGGGTCAGCTGTTCTTCGAACCACTCACAGGCCAGTTCGTTCAACCTGCGGACCAGTTCACGCTCTTCGGTGATTTCGGCTCGTTCGGGGTTGCCCACGTTGGGCAGCTCAAAACTGCAAAAATCCGCCACCCATTTCACGGCGGCGTTAAAGTCGATTTTTTCGTGTTCCTGCACGAACTTGAACACGTCTCCACCGGCACCGCAGGCAAAGCACTTGTAGATGCCCAGGGTGGGGTTTACATACATGGAGGGGGAGTGGTCGTCGTGGAAGGGACACACCCCAACGTAGCGTCCGTTGCCTGACCTTTTCAGGGGCAAAAACTGCTCAATGACGGCCGTGATGTCGGCTTCGGATTTGAGCTGCTGGATGACTTCGTTAGGGTAGAAGGGCATGGCCCAAATTTAGCTTTTTACGTTTGAAAATCTAATGATTCCGTATTCTTTTCTATATTTGTTTGCGATGAAGTTACCTGTGGTGTGTATTATCGGACGGCCCAATGTCGGGAAGTCCTCTCTTTTTAATCGGATTTTAGGCCGCAGGGCTGCCGTGGTTTCTGACCGTGACGGTGTGACTCGCGATAGGCATTACCAGAACGCAAATTACAAGGGCCACGAATTTACGGTGGTAGATACCGGCGGTTTTTTGCCGGACGATACCATCGATGTCCTGGCCGATAGTGTCCGTACCCAGATTTTTAACGCCGTCGAGGAATCGGACCTGGTCCTTTTTATGGTGGATGTTCGTGTAGGCATTACCAAGTTGGACCAGCAGTTTGCCCGTTTGATTCGAAAATTGGACAAGCAGGTGATTCTGGTGGCCAACAAGAGTGAAAACCTTGGGGACCGCCAGGAGAGTTACGAGTTTTTGAAACTGGGCTTTGGACAACCCCGCACTATCAGTGCCTTGACGGGTTATGCCTGCCTTTCTTTGATGGATGAAATTGTCGCAGTGCTTCCGACCCCTGTGCGTGGGGAACGAAAAGAGGAACGGCCCATCCGTTTCGCCATCCTTGGTCGCCCCAATGCAGGCAAGAGCACCTTGCTGAACCGCCTGATGGGCGAGGAACGTGCCGTGGTTTCGGACATTCCTGGCACCACCCGCGACTCCATCGATTGCACCTTTACCGTAAACGGCGTCAAGTTCGTGGTCACCGATACGGCGGGCCTTCGCAAAAAGGCGAAGGTAGACGACGAGGTGGAAATTTTCAGCAACATGCGCACCATGGAAAGCATCCGCAGGTCTGACCTGTCGGTGCTTCTGGTGGACTGCACCCGAGGGCTCCAGGTTCAGGACTTTAGAATCATTACCGAAATCCGCAAGGCGGGGAAGGGCCTGGTTCTTGTGCTGAACAAGTGGGATATTCTGCCCGACAAGACGGAAAAGTCCTTCGACCGCATGGTCAAGGAAATGCTGGAACGGGAACCCATGCTGGAGTACGTTCCCATTCTTTCCATCAGCGCCAAGGAAGGCCTTCGCGTAAACCGGGTTATCCAGTCTATTCAGACGGTATATGCCAACTGCCGCCGCGTGCTGGGCCGTGACCGAGTGGCCGAAAGTTTTGCGAATTTCTTGCAAGAAAAGGCGCCTCCCAGCCACAACGCCCGTGTGGTTGCCTTGACCCGAGCCTGCCAGATTCTGGTGGAGCCTCCCGTGATTGCCATTGAGACCCGCACACCGGAATTGGTGGACGAATCTTACAAGCGTTACCTGCTCAAAAAGTTTTACGAAGAATTCCAGCTACAGGGTGCACCCCTCCGCTTGAATTTTGACCAGAAGTTAACCCTCAGAAAGGACGAAGAACTTGAACAGTTTGCTGAGTCTTCCGATAGCGTACTTGTTGGGGTCGATCCCCAGCGCGATTTGGATCGCAAAAATCGCGAAAGGTAAGGACTTTGACATTCGGGACTATGGTTCCAAGAATGCAGGTCTCACCAACACGTTCCGCGTGCTGGGCTGGAAACCGGCACTTCCGGTAGTGTTTCTGGATTTACTTAAGGGCTTCTTTGGTCCCTGGATTGCCATGCAGATGTGTGCCTCTCAGGTGGCTGCCGGTGGTGCGGACTACTCTCATTGGGTGCCGCTGGTTGCGGGCCTTCTGGTGATTTTGGGCCATAGTTTTACTTGCTTTGCCGGATTCCGTGGCGGCAAGGGCGTGCTTGCCGCTCTCGGTGTCTTTTTGGCCCTTTGCCCAATTACTGCCCTTGCGGCCTTTGGGGTGTGGATTGTCCTTACGGTTTCTACCAAGTATGTTTCAGTTGGGAGCATCGGCGCTTGCATTGCTCTCGGGGCTTTTGCCGTGATGGGCTACTTGAAGTTACCGTTCCCGCCGGACAAAATCAACTTGGGACTCATGATTACTTGCCTGATTGTGGCGGTTTTTGTAATTGTGAAGCACAAATCCAACATCAAGCGGCTTTTGAACGGCACGGAGAACGGATTTGGCAGCAAGCGGAAGACCCCGAAGGCATAAATATTGTAGATTATTGATGTGTTGAGTTATTAGTTCTGAGTTCCGAGTTACTAGAAAGTTTTACTACAACATCTCTAGTAACTAGTAACTAGCCCGTAGGGCGTAACTGGTAACTAGAGTTTTAATTAGGGACGACAGTATGAAGGTTACAGTATTAGGAACTGGCGGCTGGGGACTTACCCTTGGTCAGGTGGTTTATGAAAATAAGTGCGAAGTCTCCTTCTGGACTAACTCGCAGGCTGAAGTTGATTTGCTTTCCACAGAACATCAGTACAAGGACAAGTTGCCCGGTGTGATTTTCCCGGCGGATTTCAAGTATACCACCGACATGAACGCCGCCCTCGATGGTTGCGACATGGTGCTTATTGTGGTGCCTTCTCAGTTTATGGGTGGCGTGGCCAAGAATCTCGGCAAGTGGATGCCGGCCAAGGGCAAGGAGCCTGTGGTAGTCTGTGCCACAAAGGGCATTCTCGAAGGCACGAACCAGCTCATGAGCGAAGTGCTATTGGAAAATGTTCCCTGGCTTACCGAAGACAAGATGGTGGCCTTTAGCGGACCTTCCCATGCCGAAGAGGTGAGCCGCCATATCCTTACGGCCATTGTGGCTGCCTGCGTAAACGAAGAATCCGCAAAGTTTGTGCAGAAGGTTATGAGCTGCAGCTACCTGCGCGTGTACAGCTCTACGGATATCGTGGGTATTGAACTATGCGGTTCCGTGAAAAACGTTATCGCCATTGCCTCTGGCGTGCTTTACGGTCTTGAAGCCAGCGGCAAGTACAAAATAGGCGACAATACCCGTGCAGCCCTCTTGACTCGCGGTCAGGCAGAAATGTGCCGCCTGGGCAAGGCCCTCGGGGCAAAGCCCGAAACTTTCGCTGGCCTTGCCGGTATGGGCGACTTGATCGTGACTTGCCTTTCCCAGCACAGCCGTAACCGCTATGTTGGGGAACACATCGGTAAGGGCGAAACCATCGAGCAGGTGCTTGCCGGCATGAAAATGGTGGCCGAAGGTGTGCCCACCTGCAAGAGCGCCAAGGCCCTTGCCGACAAGCTGGGTGTAGAAATGCCTATTGTGAACTCCGTCCATGCCCTCCTTTTCGAAGGCAAGAAGGTGGACGATGTCATCAAGGACATGTGGGGTCGCGAACTCAAGGAAGAAGTCTGGGGCTAGTCCTTTTTACTTCCGACTAGTACCACGGCACCTTGTAAAGCCTGGAACACCATGGGTATGTAGCCCAATAATGCTGCGGCAAGCACTGTGTCGGCTGGTATTCCAAGTAGCCCGGTAAAGAGACTCACGTTTACGCCTTCGCGAATGCCGATGCCGTTGATGGAAATCGGGAGCATCGATACCGTGATGGTGATGGTCATGAATACGGTAATGGTAGCTATATCAACAGGGACGCCTACAGCCTGGAAATAGGCGTAGTGTATGGCGACAGAAGAGAGTTGCAGCCAAATGGAATCCAGCCCCGAAAGCGCAAAGGCCTTTTTGTACCCGCGGTAAATTGAAAAGGCGTCTTGTAGCTTGAGCAGGAATGGAACCCTGCTCGTGATTGTTCCGGGTAGCTTTATTTTATCTGAAAAAAGTCCACTGACGATAATAAGTACAGAGAGAATGGCAACACTACAGACCGCTCCCGTGTACAGGGCTGGAATCTGGTAGCGTGAAATTACGAAGGGAAGTGTTGCAAAAAAACAGAGAAACATGGCCAAGAGTCCCATCACTCGGGAAATGGCCACGGCAGCGACAGAATTGGCCATATTTCCAAAACGTCGCCCGAAGGCAATGGTCTTTACCGCATCGCCACCAAAACCGCTTGGAAGCAAATTGTTAAAGAAATACCCGAGGGCGATGTAGGCGTAGAAGGTGCGGAACTTGATTTTCTTTCCTTCGTCAAGTAGAAGCCCGCGCCAACGGTTGGCCTGTATGGCCATGCTGAACACAGTACAGGCGAGAATCAGGCCAATCCATGGGAGGGCGGTTGCTGTCCAGTGACCGCATACTTCGACAAAGGGAACTTTCCAGAAAATGTAGGCAAGGCCACCGAAACTCACGACGAATTTCAGAACATTTAGAAGAATCTTCTTTATCTTGCCTTGTTCCACGCTGTACCTTATTTTGCTGCAATTTCAGTTGCAATCTCTCGGATTTGTCTGGCGCTGTTTTCCCAAGTGAAACTTTTTATCCAAGCGTCAATTCCTTTGTCGTACTTACCCTTGTCTTCAATGGAGCTTTCCAGTATACGGGCGATACTTGCCGGGTCTTTCGGGTCAAAGTATTTTGCGACATTTCCGCCGACTTCGGGGAGCGATGAAACATTGGAGCAGGCAACAGGGGTTCCGCAGGCAAAAGCTTCCAGTACAGGGAGGCCGAAACCTTCGTAGAGGGACGGAAGCACAAACAGGTCGGCAAGGTTGTAGAAATTTACCAGATCGTCTTGGCTTACCATGCCGGCATGAATAGTGAGTCCTTCTAAGCCCAGTTCCTTTTCCCGGGTCTCTCGGGTGCGTCCGTCAAAAGCCTTGCCTACAAGTACAAGCCTGCAGTTTTCTCTGCTTTTCATCTGGGCGAATCCTTCAAGGAGGCCGTTCAGGTTTTTGTGGGGGAGTAGGTTCCCCACGTAGAGTATAATCTTCTTGTCGCGGGGAATTTGGAATTTTTCGTACAGGTATTCAATTTCGCTTTGGGGCTTTCGAACGAACTCGCTTCCGACGCCGAGGGGAACTACCGTCATTTTCGATTCGTCTGCCTTGTAAAAGCGGAGAAGGTCTCGTTTGGTGCTTTCAGAGTCTGTGAGAATCCGGTCGGCACGTTTGCAGATAAACCAGAAGATGAATTTGAAGTACAGGTGCACCAACTTCATTGGTAAGAATTCGGGATACACCAAGTGGGTGAGGTCGTGGACCGTCACCATCATTTTCCCACGATAAAAAAGCGGTATGTTGCAGTGGGGAACGTGCAAAACTTCGGGCTTTTCTTTACGGAGCCTGCTATAGGGGAATCTTAACTGTTCCTTGTAGCCGTAGATGCCGCACTTGAAGGGTATATGCGTCGGAACTTCTTTGTACGCTTCCAGTTCTTTCTGATCACCGAGGGCTACGCTGTAGCCTACGTCACGCAACCAATGCTGGATACAGGTGCCGATTCCGGAGCGGTTCACCATGCGGGCGTCTATGGCGATTTTCGGGAAATCACCCATCGTTGCTCCTAGACCTCAGACCTGTAATGGTCAAACATTTTCTTGAGTGTTTTTCGAATGTCGGTGCCGTTCCAATATTTTTGAATACGGCTATTGTCGGCGCAGAGGTTCGGTGTTTCGACAGGGCGTACCTTTTCGGGGTCCACTACGATTTCAATATCGACAGGCGTTAACTTCAAAATCACGTCTTTCAGCAGGTCTTCAATCTTGTGGGCGATACCGGAACCTACATTGTAGATGTCGAATTCGTTTTCGTTCTCAAGTAGCATGCGGTAGACGTGGACCACGTCTTCTACGTCCGAAAAATCCCGCCGGGCACTCAGGTTTCCTACAAGAATCTTGCCGGGCCTGCCCGACTTGTCAATTTCGGCGACCTGCTTTACAAAGCTCGGAAGCGCAAAAGAGGTGGTCTGTCCGACGCCTGTGTGGTTGAAAGAGCGGGTGCACACAATTTTCATGCCGTATTTCTTGCGGTACAGTTGTGCAAAGTTTTCCTGTGCGATTTTTGAAATGCCGTAAGGGTTGCTTGCCTCTAGCGGGTCTGTTTCCTTAAGCTTTGTTGCGCCTTCGGGAACGGCGTATTCTTCGGCGCTCCCGATTAAAAGTGTCTTTGCCTGCGGTGCATGCTTGCGGACAGCTTCTAGCAGATTCAGCGTTCCGTTTACGTTCACGCTGATGGTGTCGGCTGGGCTTTTCCATGAGGCTCCAACAGAACTGATGGCGGCAAGATTCACAACGGCGTCGGGTGTTGTGCCTTCGATGAGCGCATCCACCTGGCCTGCGTTTCGCAGGTTCAGTTCGGGAAGGTCCGCCTGAACGACGGAATGCCCTGCGGTTTCAAGTTCGCGGGTTAAATACCCCCCTACGAATCCAGATGCCCCGACGATGACGACTTTCATCAAATCTTTCCTTCGGCAAGGAGCTTGATATCGCTTTCCACCATGCGCTTGACCAGCTGTTCGTAGCTGATTTCGGGCTTCCAGCCGAGAACCTTCTTGGCCTTGCTGGCGTCTCCGATGAGCAGGTCCACTTCGGCGGGGCGGAAGAACTGCGGGTTCACCTTCACCACCACCTTGTCGGTTCCCTTGAGAGTGGCGTATTCGTCAACGCCTGTACCGTGGAACTCGATTTCCATGCCGGCGGCCTTGAAGGCGAGCTGTACAAATTCGCGAACCTTGTGAGTTACGCCTGTGGCCACCACGTAGTCATCGGCTTCTTTTTGCTGAAGCATGAGCCACATGGCCCGTACATAGTCGGCGCTATGGCCCCAGTCACGGCTGGCATCCATGTTGCCGAGTTCAAGCAAGTCTTGCTTGCCGGCCTTGATTTTTGCAACAGCGATAGTGATTTTGCGGGTCACGAATTCGGCGCCGCGGCGTTCGGATTCGTGGTTAAATAAAATACCCGAGCAGGCGAACATGCCGTAGCTTTCGCGGTAGTTCTTGATAATCCAATGCCCGTAGAGTTTGGAAACTCCGTAGGGGCTGCGCGGGTAGAACGGCGTCGTTTCGTTTTGCGGGACCGCTTGAACCTTGCCGAACATTTCGCTGGTGGAAGCCTGGTATACGCGGGTATCGGGCTTGCACAGACGGACGGCTTCTAAAAGCTTGGTAACGCCGATGGCGTTGATGTCTGCCGTAGAAAGCGGTGTTTCCCAAGAGGTGGTCACAAAAGATTGTGCGGCGAGGTTGTAAATTTCGTCGGGCTTCGCAATTTCCATGGCACGCAAAAGCGACGCGGAATCAGTCATGTCGCCAAAGATGAATGAGACTTTTCCTTTGAGGTGCTCAGCATTGTTAAAATCAAGCTTACTTTTGCGGCGGACAAGCCCGTAAACTTCGTAACCCTTTTCAAGAAGGAATTCTGCCAGGTACGAACCGTCCTGACCTGTAATACCGGTAATAAGTGCGCGTTTCATACCCTAAAAATACAATTTTTATGAGGGAAACATGTAAATGAGAGATGAAAAGAATATATATCGAATATGTCTAAAATAGCAGGAGAAAATGTTATGAACAAGAAAATCGTTAAATTCCTGGCTGCAGTGGCAGTCCTTTCAGGAAGCTTGTTCTTTGGCTGTTCGACTTCTGATTCCGGAACGGACTCGTTTTCCGGCGAGGACACATTTGTTTATCAGAAAAACGATGCTGCAAGAATGTGGTCACGAATAGATGCCCTCGGAATTGCGGGGTACTTCGATTCTCTTTCCCAAACGGGAAATGCCCCGGCTATTAATGTAGCCTCACTTGTCAATCGTCATTGCCCTATTCCGGCTCTTGCGATGGACGAAAATACGCGCTATTTGGATGAGCTTGAATCCCTATTCGATGAAGGTGAGCAGGTGAAGGGTGTTTGCGGAAAAGCTCTCAAACTGAAAGACGGTCAGGTGGCACCACTCGGTGTGAATTTGATTGATTCCATGAAAATCGGTACGGTGGAATTCTGGTTCCGCCCGAATGTGGATTTCTACGACAGGAACGCAAGAACCCTGATGGGTAACGACGGTGCCCGAATCCATTTCTTCTATAAGGATGGTGAACTTTATTTCCAGAAGAACCACCACAACCAGCACTTTTTTGTGAAAGGTAAAGCCAATCTGAAAAACGACTGGAACTTGATTGCCGGCCAGTGGGGTGACGGTTACATGAGCGTGTGGCTGAATGGAGAAATGGTCGCCTGCTGGGAGCACGATAAGGGCTATGCTCCGGCAACGCGAGGAGTTCCGTTCGAAAACCTTGTTGTCATTGGCTATAAATCCGGATGCTGCATGGAAGGCGCTGGTCAGTATACAGGCATGACTACGTCCGGTGCTTTTGACCAATTCCGCATTTCGAACATCCCGCGTTACAAGATGCCGGACAACGTCGTTACCGAACCTGACTCGTCGGTAAGCGATGCTTCTGTTGTTGATACCATTCCGGTAGATACGCTTGTAAATGACTCTGTGCCTGTAGATACTGCTACAAACGATAAGCTTGTCGCAGATACTACAGAGGTGGACACGACCGAGAAGGACTCTGTGCAAGAACCCTTGTGGTCGCTGCTGAATACGCAGGGGGTTTCTCGCTATTTTGTAGATGTTACGCTTCCTGTGGCATCTTCGGTGGCCCAAAAATGTAACGCCCCGGCTCTTGCGATGGACGATATTACACTTTACCTTGATGAACTGGAAACAATTTTCCGCGAAGGAGAACTTGTAGAGGGCGTTTGTGGAAAGGCTCTATCTTTGAAGTCTGGCGAAGTAGCTCCGTCGGGGATTAACCTGATTGATAATATGGTCACAGGTACGGTAGAATTTTGGTTCCGCCCGAATGACGATTTCTTTGATGTGCCGGCTCGGACGCTTCTTGGAAACGACGATTCCAGGCTTCATTTCTTTGTGAATAATGGAACGCTGTACTTCCAGAAGAATCACACGAATAAGCATTTCTTTGTCAGTGCTCCAGTGAATCTGAAAAATGACTGGAATCTGGTTGCCGGCCAGTGGGGCGATGGTGAAATGAGTCTCTGGTTGAACGGAGAAAAGGTGGCTAGTTCGGTACATTCGCTTGGTTACGAAGCTTCTTCGCGTTCCAAGCAATATGCGAATTTGTTGGTAATTGGCTACAAGTCCAAGTGCTGCATGGAAGGTCCGGGCCTCAGCCAGGCGCTGACGACTTCCGGTGCATACGACCAATTGCGAATTTCGAACACAATGCGCTATTCGACTGCACGTCAGTAATCGAATTTCGTAAATTTTTTGTTGGAGAATCCCGGCAGGGGCCGGGATTTTTTAAATTGCAGCTATGGCTTTTGTTCACCTGCAAGTTCATTCCGAGTTTTCCGTTTTAAAATCATCGGCCCGTCTCGACGGCCTATTGGAAGCTGCCGCTGCAGAAAATGCTCCTGCGGTGGCCCTTACCGACCATGGCGCCATGTTTGGCATCCTGGAAATCCAGACCCGCGGAAAAGACCTGAACAAGAAGCGCAAGGAACAGGGACTCCCGCCAGTCAAGACCATCTACGGCTGTCATGTCTATGTGGATTCGCCAAGCGCAAACCAGAAAGACCCGACAACTTATGAACGACTAACCCTCCTGGTAGAAAACGATGTGGGGTATTACAACCTGCTTCGTATAGTGAGTTTCCGCTACGAAGATGGAGACCGCTGGGCCGAAATCCCGTCGGTCCCGCTGTCTGTGGTAAATGAACACAAAGAAGGCATTATCGCCATTGCAGGGGATTTCTTTAGCCGCTACGGTCAGAATGTGGCTGCCGGCCGTAACAGTGTTGCTCGGGAATACATAGAATCCCTGGACAAAATTTTTGACCGGGACCATCTTTACCTTTCGGTTTGCGATAACGGAATTCCCCAGCAGAAATTGCTGAATGACTACAATGTGCAGTTGGCGGGGGAGCTAGGCCGCGAAGTGGTGGCCGTAGCCGATGTCCATTATATTAAGCAAGAAGATGCCCAGGCCCACAAGGTTTTGCGCTGCATTTCCCTTAAAGAAACCCTGAACGATTTCACGGACAAACGGTTCCCTACGGACCAGTTCTATTTCAGAACTGAACAAGAAATGCAGGCACTGTTCGGCCACATTCCTGGCGCTATCGAAAACACGGTAAAGATTGCAGAACGCTGTAATTTTACGGTAAAAACCGGTATTGGCGACGAATATTGGCCCCGTTTCAAGATTCCCGAAGATTTTTTGGCCTCTGAGGAATATCAGAGTATCAAGGCCATCATGAAGGCGGAATACGATGCGGAGTACCCTGTTGTTCGCGAAAGGGAACTCAAGGGAGTTATCAAGGATAAAAAGAAAAAGGTGACGGCATCTTATTGTGCCGACAAGGGAATTGCTGAAGACGCCCTGACCGACGAAGACAAGGCAGAAATTGAACACCTGTCCCAGCCTGAATTTTTTGACGACGACGACAACAATGCTTGGGAGAAAAACATTCGTCGCTGGTGCAAACCGGGTGGTGATGCGGATATTTACATTACCCACCTTTGTAACCAGCGTCTTAAATGGCGTTTCCCCAACGAAGATTTTAAGTTCCCTGCCCACGATACCGAAGTGGCGGCCCGCATGTACAAGGAGCTGAATTGTATCCGCAACATGAACGTGGCGGGCTACCTTTTGATTGTGTGGGACTTTATCAACTGGTCCAGGGAACACGGGATTCCCGTAGGTCCTGGCCGTGGATCTGCTGCAGGATCTCTTGTCACCTACATCATCGGTATTACCGACATTGACCCGCTGACCTTTGACTTGCTTTTTGAACGATTCCTGAATCCGGAACGCGTGTCCATGCCCGATATCGATACGGACTTTTCGGATAGGGATCGCGGTCGCGTGATTGACTATGTAACCGAAAAATACGGCAAGGAGTGCGTGGGCCAGATTATCACCTATGGCATGCTCAAGTCCAAGGCGGTGATTACCGACGTGGCCCGCGTTTTGGGTATTCCGCCGCAAGAAGCGAAAGCGATTACCAAGCTGTTCCCGCAGCGGACTTTGAATTTCAGCTTGAAGCAGGCCTGGACGGGTAAAGACAAGAAGGGAAACAACCTGGAAGACGGTTATAGCCCGGAACCCCTGCAGGCCATGATCAATAGCCGTGCCAGCTACCAGAACCTGTGGGACATCGCCAAAAAGCTAGAGGATTTGCCTCGCCAGACAGGCGTGCACGCCTGTGGTGTGGTGATTACGCCGACTCCGATTTATAACCTTGCGCCTTTGTACCGAGCCGCTCCCGAAGATACGCCGGTGGTGATGTACGACAAGCATTACGCCGAAGATATCGGGCTTCTGAAGATGGACTTCTTGGGTCTTATCAACTTGTCCATCATTCAAGACACGGTGAACATGGTCAAGAAGAACCGTGGCATCGAGCTGGACATGGGCCATATCCCGCTGGATGACAAGGAAACCTTTGACCTGCTGGGCAAGGGCATGACCACGACGGTGTTCCAGTTCGAATCTCCGGGTATGCAAAAGTATTTGCGGGAACTGAAACCGACCCGAATTTTTGACCTTATCGCTATGAACGCCCTGTATCGTCCGGGGCCGTTGGAACAGATTCCCCACTTTATTGCCCGTAAGCAGGGTAAAGAAGAAATTGACTGTTACCACCCTGACTTGGAACAGGTGCTTGGCGAAACCTACGGTGTGATTGTTTACCAGGAACAGGTAATGAAACTGGCCCAGATTCTGGGCGGATACACCCTGGGTGGTGCTGACAATATCCGTCGTATCATGGCAAAGAAAATGCCTGAGAAGATGGAAAGACTGAAGCCGGAGTTTTTCACGAAATGTGAAGCCAATGGTTATGACCATGCGTTGATCCAGAAGGTGTGGGACGCAGTGCTTCCGTTCTGCGGTTACGCCTTCAACAAGAGCCATGCTGCCGCCTACGCCTATGTGGCTTACCAGACCGCTTACCTGAAAGCCCATTACGGCCCGGAGTATATGGCCGCTTCCATGACGTCGAAGATGGGCAAGACCGAAGATATCGTCACCATCATTCAGGAATGCAAGCGCCTGGGTATCCCCGTGCTATCGCCGGATATCAATTCATCTCAAGGGATTTTTACCGCCAATACTAAACACCAGATTCTCTTTGGTCTTGCGGGAATCCGCAACGTGGGAATCGGCGTGGTAGAAGACGTGGTGGCGGCCCGTGAAAAAGGTGGACCGTTCAAGTCTATCTTTGATTTCTGTAAGCGTGTGGCGGAATACCAGGGGTCCTTGAAAGAAAAACGCCCGCCTCTCAGCAAAAAGACTTTGGAATGCCTGATTATGGCAGGCGCTTTGGATGGTCTGCCAGGGAGCAGGGCCGTGCTGATGGCCACGGTGGATAGGGCGCTAGAAGTGGCTGCCCGCTACCAAGAAGACAAGTCCAAGGGGCAGATGTCCCTCTTTGATATGGGCGGGGCAGATTCCTCTATTTCTAACATTGCCGAAGTCTTGGAAGAAGCCGAGGAGTGGGGCAGCGTAGAAATGCTCAACAAGGAGCGTGAAGTCCTTGGGCTCTGCCTTTCGGGGCACCCGCTTGACGAATTCCGCCCCGAATTGATCGGTTTTACCACCTGCAGCCTGAGCCAAGAAGAATTGGCCCGTAAAGAGGGCTGCGTGGTGGCCGTCGGTGGAATCGTCACGCGGATGCGTTCTATAGAAACAAAGCGCGGGGCTACCATCGGCTTTGGCGAAATGCAGGATTTCCAGGGCGAAGTGGGACTATTCTTCAAAAAAGATACTTGGGAAAGTTTTCGGGACAAGATTTCCGAAGACGACCGCATTTTGGTGAAGGGAACGCTGGAATACCAGCGGGATAGAGAGAAGAACATTACCGAGCAGATGCAGGTGGTGGTAGAAGAAGCCTACCAGCTGGACTATGTCCGTGAGCGTATGGTCAAATACATCCACGCCAACATCTATTCTTCTATGCTTTCAGAAGAATTCTTGCAGAAGCTGGAAATGGGAATGCAGCAATTTGAGGCCTTCGAAGGGGAGCCAGGAAGCGAGTTGGTCTTGCACATAGAGACGGGATCAAGTTACGAACATGGGCTGACACTTCACAAATACAAGCTGTCCTATTCTCAAGATGTACTGAATTGGCTCAAGCAAGACATGGGCGCCTCTAAGGTCTGGGTCTCCGGGAAACCCCGCAGGTAGTTTCTGTGCAAGAACCGTTTGTCCTTTTCTGTGCAGGGGAAGATTCCGGAGATGTTCTGGGGGAAGCCTTTGTACAGTCCATAGTCCAGCGGGGAATGCTCCCGGTGGGTACGGGTGGCAGCCGCATGCAGAATGCGGGACTTGTTCCTATTGCAGAATTTAACGAGCTTCCTGTTTCTGGATTTCTGGACGTTTTGCCTCGGACGGCTAAGCTCCAAAAAGTTTATCGAGTGCTCAAAGACCTGCTTTGTTCCGAGGAATGCAAGGCGTTTATCGCTATTGATTATCCCGGCATTAACATGAAACTGTGCCGCATTGCAAAAAAGATGGGAAAGCCGGTACTTTATGTAGCGCCACCCCAGATTTGGGCCTGGAAACCGGATCGCGCCCAAAAACTGGACGGTGTGAATCTTGCTGTACTTTTCCAGTTTGAAAAAGAGGCCTATGCGCAAAAGGGCGTCAATGCCGATGTCTTGCTCCATCCGTTTCTGCTGCACGAAAACCTGTACCATACTTTGCCCTATTCGGAACAGTTGAATTCCAGTGAAGAAACCTTACTTCTTTTTCCGGGGAGCAGGCTTTCTCAGGCAAAACGAAACATGGACTTGTTTCTGAGAGTGGCGGAGGCGTGGCTAAAAATGCGTTCACCGCAGGCCGCTACAAGTAAAAAAGTCAAGTTGATTGTCCCTCGTGAATCCCTGATACCGCCCTTGGAAAGTTATTTCCCAAAAATAGGGGAGGTGGAACGCCAACAGTTTTCTGTTCAGGTGGCACCCGAAGATTCCGAAGAGCGTCGCATGCTGTTCGGGGCGGCGTCTATGGCCCTTGCCACTCCGGGTACGGTGACTCTTGAACTCGCCCTTTCGGGAGCCCCTCTGGTGGTTGCCACAATGCCCGATCTTTTGACCTATGCTTTGGGCAAATTGCTTGTGAAAACTAGAACTTTCGCCATGCCCAACATTTTAATGAAAAAAATGTTGATTCCTGAATTTATAGGCAGAGGCACGAAAAAGTTGGTTCCCCAGATTCTAGCGGCCATGCACAACCAAGACATCGCTAAATCAAGGCAGTTGGCCGTGTCCTTGACGGAGCGCCTCGGCAAAGGCTTTGTTCCGGATTGTTTTGTGGATAAATTATTTAACGGCTGAATTTCTTGGCCAGTTCGTCCAGAGAAATTCGCATAAGTGTTGGAGTGCCGTAGGGAGATTTTAACGGGTCTTCGGTAGCCATCAGCTGGCTTACTAGCCTGGACATTTCTTCGGGTTTCAGCTTGTCGCCCGCCTGGAAGGCGTTAGTTTTGGCCCAGGCTTTGGCCATGGACTCCTGAACTTTGGCGAGGTCTGCTTTCCCTCCGTTCTCGATACAGTCTTCCAAGAACTCGTGGACCGACTTTGCCGCTCTGGAAATGGGCAGGTTACAGGGGATGGACCTGATCTGAAATTCCGAACCGCCGAAAGGCTCTACATAAAATCCCAGGGTTTTCAGGGAATCTTTTACAGAGTCAAAAATTTCTCGTTCCATTCTGGAAAATTCAGTGAGCTCCGGGAACAACAGCTCTTGACTGTCGATGGAGCCTCCGTTCTTCAGAATCTCCAGAGCCTGTTCATATAGGATCCGGCTATGGGCGGCATGTTGGTCAATGACCAAAAGCCCTTCGGAATCTTCGCTTACAATATAAGTGTTTGCCGTCTGGAAAACGGCTGGGGGTGCCCAGGGGGTGTTTTCGGGTTCGGGGGCTTCTTTGTTCCAGAGGGGGTCCTGCAGGGAATCTTCCAGAGAAATAAGCTTGCCCGCTTCGGGCTGTGAAAACAGGTCCTGGACTTCGTCTTTGTCGGGAGTGTAACGGCTGGTTCCGCTGTCCTTGAACCGCGGAGCCGAGGCGTTGAATTCCTGAAATTTCGGAGATGCAATGGAGGATTGGTCATTGGTCGGGACTTCTGTTCCGATCCCGTCTGCTATTTCTGAACTTAAATCAATAAGGGGGGAGTTCTTTTCTAAATCTTCTCGGAAGGTCTCTCGGATAGCGTGGGTCACTACCAGGAATACCAGGTTCTGGTTCGCAAAACGGACTTCCCTTTTGGCGGGGTGCACGTTTACGTCAAACTCCATGTCTGGCATGTCCAGGAACAGGACCGTCACAGGCTTGCAGTTGACGCCGTAGGGCTCATAAGCCTGGCTGATGGCCTTGGCGATGGCCTTGTTCTCGATGGGCCTGTTCCGCAGGTATAGGTACTGGTGATACCGTTTGCCGTTTTGTTCCGTAGTAGGCGAAATAAAGCCGGTCACGTGGACGCTAGCTTCGGTGTAGTCCACCGGGAGCATCTTTTTGGCGATGCCCGACCCGATGGCTTCGGCGATGCGGGTCCGGAGCTCTCCGGGGACTCCGATAAATACGGACTTTTCGCCTACCTTGTAGTCGATACGGATTTCGGGGTGGGCCAGCGCAATTTTCAAGACGACGTCTAGAATCTTGGAGGATTCCGCCACCTCGCTTCCGAGAAATGTCCTCCGGACAGGGGTGTTGTAAAAAAGGTCTTCGATAAGGAAAGTTGTGCCTCGGCTGGCGGACACACCTTCTCTTTCGATGACGTTTCCGCCATGAAGCACAATGCGGTTGCTTTCGCCCTGGTCCGTGGCGCTGGTAATGGTCATTTTAGACACGGCGGCGATTGAGGCTACCGCTTCGCCGCGGAACCCGTTGGTGTGCAGGTGGAACAGATCGTCGGCACTGCTCAACTTAGAGGTGGTGTGCCGCAGGTAGCACAGGTCCAGGTCTGCCTGTCCCATGCCCTTGCCGTTGTCGGACACTACGATTTTTTGCTTGCCGCCCTGCTCGATTTGCACCTGGATACGGGTTGCGCCAGCGTCTATGGCGTTCTCCAAAAGCTCCTTGACTGCCGATGCAGGTCGCTCAATTACCTCGCCTGCGGCGATTTTATTGATGATTTCATCGGGCAAAATGTGTATTTTGGCGGATTCCACGGCCAAAATATAGCCATTTTTTGTTTTTTATGTTTTTTTTACTATATTGCTACAAGAGACTAACGCCAATCCTAGGCGGCTTGTCGGAGTGAGGTTATCGTGTTATCGAATCTGTTTTTACAGTTTACACATATTGAGCTGCTGATTTCTTACCCTGTCAAGGACCTCTTGACTTTGGTAAAAAAAGATCCTCGCTTTACGGTAAAGACTCTAAATGACATTTACTTTGAAGATTCCTTCGTTGATGAGAGCGTTCACCGTCTGATTATGAATACGGTGGTGAACTGGCTTTATGAGCGGGGCGAAAATCCCGATGCCTTTGTGCAGCGTATTATTGACCGCTGCGCCGCTTTTGAAGGGGTTCCTGCCCGTAGTGTGTTGCGCTCTTACCTTCCTTATGTGTCTCAGTTCTATGCCACCAAGGATGTGCGTCAGCTCTGCCTGGATATTATCCCCAAGCGTTACCCCCTGCTTACCGATCCCAAGTTCCTCCGTCGTGAAGTTGTTGATGGAAACCGAAAGGAATATTTCTCGTTCCGTTTCGATTCTCCGGGCATGTTGGTGACGAACCCCATGCGGTGGTTCAACGGTTTAGTACAAATTGGCCCTATCCTTTTGGATACTCCGCCCTACGAACACATGGAATTTAAGGCTGCCCAGACCTCTTTCATTGAAGCCTTGGAAAACAGGGCTACCGCAGAAATGCGGGATGACGGCTTTGTTTATGTGAACGGCCGTGCCGTGGGTAAGAATATGACCTTCGGGGACTGCCTCGAAGAAAATGGCCTAGAATGGGAATTTGACGCCGAAAAGAAAATGACCTGCGTTAAAGCCCTCGAAGACGTGGTGGATGAGAAGGTTGGCGCAGTCCTTATCCATAAGGGCTGTTACTATGGTGCCCCTGCCGCAATCGTATTTTTTGATTACAAGGCCGATGTGGTGGCTCTGGAGCCCTTCAATAAGCTGATGAGTGCCGTGGTCAAGCAGGAATTTGATTCCTGGAAGCCCATCAAGAAGGCTCAGGAGCAGCTTTTGGAAGGCTTAAACGACTCCGTGACGGTCATTTACTATAAGAGCGATGATTCCATTTCGGTGAACAGCAAGCACTTGATGCGCAACGTGCCTGCCCGAATCCTTAGGAATTTGCTCCGCGAATACACCGCAACAGGTCGTGAAGAATACGAAAACCGCGAATTCAAGAGGGATCCTGCTATCTGTATGGATCCGCTCCGCCCGAACTTCGAAAGCCGCCTGAACCGTGTTATTGCCCATATTAACGGCACCGACGACAAGGATGGCAATGTCACGGAAGGCGTCAAGAAGTACTTTGAAATTGAACGTCACCGTCGTGGCGGGTTCAGGTTTGTGCCTAAGTGCAAGATTATATTTAGAGAAGAGTAGAACTCTTTGTAAGAAAGAAATAGAAATTTAAATAAGAAAAACAAAAGTTCCAAAGCCCCAAAGAATTGGTATATTATGAGCGTTGGGATATTAATGGGTAAATCTTAGGACAATTTATATCATTGCTCCCCTCCTGATGAGTTCTAAGTTCTTTTAATTTCTCAATATTTTCTCCTTCTTAGGAAAGGTCCCTCGCGAGGGGGGCCTTTCTTATTTAAAAAAATCCGCGCTAATGCACGGATTTTTCAGATTGCTAATGGTCGGAAATAGAATTAGCGACGTCTTTCAGCCATCTCTTTCTTCAAGATGTCCATGACGGCGCCCAGGTCTGCCGGGGCCTTGAACACGGGGTTCGCGAACTTGGAGCAGATGTTTTCGAGCTTCTTTTCGTGGTAGCCGACCTTGAATTCGGTGAACTTGAGGCCGTGTGCCGTGCTGATCACAACCACGTTCTCTTCCTTGTCAATCTTACCTGCGGCGACGAGCTTTTCGAGGGCGCCGAGGGCGACACCCGTGTGCGGGCAGCAGTAGAGACCGATGCGGTCGCCGCGGTGGGCGGCGTTCGCCAGTTCTTCTTCGGTAACGCTCACGACCATGCCGTTTGTCTTCTGGATGGCGCGCACGGCCTTCGGGTAGCTGACCGGGTTGCCGATCTGGATGGCAGAGGCGAGCGTCTTCTTCGCCTGCATGGGGACCAGCTTGTCGAAGCCGCGTTCGTAAGCCTGGTAGAACGGGTTCGCGTTCTCGGCCTGGGCCACGATAATGCGCGGGATGCGGTCGATGAGACCCATGGCCTTGCAGTCTTCGAAACCCTTCGCAAGGGCACTCACGTTGCCGAGGTTTCCGCCCGGGATAATCACGGTGTCGGGCACCTTCCAGCCCATTTCCTGACAGATTTCCGGAGAAATCGTCTTCTGGCCTTCCACGCGGAGGCTGTTCATGGAGTTCGCGAGGTAAATGCGGTTGTCGGCGGTCACCTGCTGCACAATCTTCATGCAACCGTCAAAGTCGGTGTCGAGGGCGAGCACGATGCTGCCGTTAGAAATCGGCTGAATCAGCTGGGCGACGCTGGTCTTCCCGGCGGGCAAGAATACGATGCTCGGGATGCCGGCCTTCGCGCAGTAGGCGCTCAAAGCTGCGGAGGTGTCGCCGGTAGAGGCGCAGGCCACGGCGTCGATTTCGTGAATACCCTTCTTGATGATGTGGTTCACCTGGCTTACGAGAACCGTCATGCCGAGGTCCTTGAAGCTGCCCGTGTGGGAGTTGCCGCAAAGCTTCACCTTGAGGCTCTTGATGCCCATTTCCTTGGCCAGCGGGGCCGCGTCAAAAAGCGGGCTCCAGCCTTCGCGCATGGTCACGATGTCTTCGAGGGGCATGTCGGGGAGCACCATTTCGCGCTTGCTCCAGATACCGCTCTGGTCTGCCGGTTCAAAGCTCATGCGGCGTTCGGCGAAGAGTTTCTTCCATTCGTCGGGGCTCTTCTCGGCAAGGGCTGCACGGTCGTGCTCGACTTCGAGCAGGCTTCCGTCCACCTTGCTCCTGTAAATGACGTCGGTCAGCGGGTAGGTGTCGTCCCCGTTGATGTTTCTGAAATGGGCGTTGAATTGGGCCATAATGTCCTCTTGATTTTACGAGCGCAAATATAGCAATATCGGTGTTTAGCATAGTGGTGACTGTTACAAAAAATGGGAATTATATACAATGTTCCACCAACGCATACTCGTAAAATTTTCTAAACAATAGCGTAGCATAGCCCAATCTTGAGTTTCTGCCGTCTAGTCGCTATATTGTAGTATGGATAGTATGGTGCTATATAGTAAGTAGCAG
>JAEDLI010000109.1 GCA_016295375.1 Fibrobacter sp.
TCAATTTTGCCTACGATGTGGTAGATGAATACGCCAAGGAAGAACCCAAGCGCGAAGCCCTGGTCTGGTGTGACGACGAAGACGAAAATCACATCTTCACTTTCAAGGATTTGTCGCTAGCCTCCCAGCGCACGGCCAACTTCTTAGTAGAACAGGGAATCGTCAAGGGCGACCGGGTGATGCTCATCCTCCGACGCCGTTACGAATTCTGGTTTTTCCTCTTGGCATTGCACCGCATTGGCGCCATCGCCATCCCGGCCACTAACATGCTGGCCGCCGAAGACCTGGAATACCGTTTCAAGGCTGCCGACGTAAAGATGGTGGTGACCTACGACGAGCCCACCCTCCAAAAAGAGGTGGACAAGGCAAAATCCAAGTGTCCCTCCGTAGAAAAGCTGGTAACCGTAGGCCAGACCGCCCGCCAGAACTGGATCAGTTTCTACGACGACTACGAAATCTTCCCGGCCAGTTTCCCACGGCCCACGGGAGACGCCGCCACCCATAACGACGACATCATGGTGGTGTACTTTACCAGCGGCACAAGTTCCAACCCCAAGATGGTGGCCCACACCTACACCTACCCTCTGGGACACATCGTCACCGCCAAGTACTGGCAGCACGTGATTGAGGGAGGCCGCCACCTGACGGTTGCCGAAACCGGCTGGGCCAAGGCCCTCTGGGGAAAAATCTACGGCCAGTGGATTGCAGGCTCTGCCGTGTTCACCTACGACATGAAGGTATTCATTCCGGGAAAGCTGCTGGAAAAGATGGCCAAATACAAGGTCACTACCTTCTGCGCTCCGCCTACCGTGTACCGCTACATCCTGCACCACGGCCTTTCCAAGTACGACCTGTCCAGCCTCAAGTACTGCACCACTGCAGGCGAATCGTTGAACCTGGACATCTACAACCAGTTCTTCGAGCAGACAGGCATCCGACTGCAAGAAGGTTACGGCCAAACAGAACTGACTCTTACCACCGGAAATTTCGGCTGGGATATCCCGAAGCCGGGCTCCATCGGCAAGCCTTCGCCGGGCTACCGCATGGAAATCGTCAACGCCGAAGGTGAGTCCTGCGGCGTACATGAAGTGGGCGAACTGATTATCCAGATTGACCAGGGCAAGCCCTTCGGTATGTTCGGCGGCTACTACCGCGACGAAGAACGCACGGAGAAAGTGTTCGCAGGCGGAGTTTACCACACCGGCGACACCGCCACCCGGGACAAGGACGGCTATTTCTGGTTCGTGGGCCGCACTGACGACCTGATCAAGAGTTCCGGATACCGTATCAGCCCCTTCGAAGTGGAAGAAGTGCTCCACAAGCACCCCGCCGTGCTGGAAGTGGCCGTCACGGGCATCGAGGACAAGGACCGTGGCCAGGCCGTGAAAGCCACCATCGTGCTCCAGAAGGGCTACGAAGCTTCCAAGGAACTGTCCAAGGAAATCCAGCTTTTCGCGAAGAAGATTGCCGCCAGCTACAAGAGCCCCCGCATTATCGACTTCGTAACGGAACTGCCCAAGACCATCAGCGGAAAGATCCGCCGCGCCACCATCCGCGACAAGGATGCTTCGGCACAGGCCGCTGAAAAAGCCGGAGCACAGGCTGGCGAAAGCACCGAAACTTCGTCCGAAAAATCGGAAAGCTAACGGCATTCCCGGAGGTATGCCATGAGCAACCGCGTCCTCAACATCCTCGTTCCGGGAATCGGCCTCCCCCTTTCCCTGGGTACCGTCTATAACTACTCCCAGTACTCCGTCAACATCATGGAGTGCTTCGGCATTTCAAAGTTCCAGGCGGACATCGGGTTCACCCTGATCATCTTCTTCCTGGGGATGTGCGCCGCCACCTTCGGACGCATGGTGGAACTGAACCCGAAACGGATGTCGGTGGTTTCCACCACCTTGTTTGCCATCGGCATGTCCACCCTCTTTGCCGCCACCAAGTTCGGCATACTCCCGCTGTACTACATCGGCTGCTCCTTCATGGGGGCGGGCACGGGCATCGGCTACGTGTGCCCCATCAAGCAGTTGCTTTCCAATTTCAGCGACCACAAGGGCCTGGCCTCGGGCCTTGCCATCACGGGCTTTGGGGCAGGCAAGTTCGTGGCCGCCCCCGCCATCGAGTACCTGCTGGCAAACTTTGAACTCCCCTACCTGTTCCTGATTCTCGGATGCGCCTTCCTGACGGTCATGTCCGTATGTTCCTGGCTGTTCAGGCCCAATCCCGCCTTTATCATGACCAAGAAGACGGCCATCTCATTCAAGGACTTGGTTCACACCAAGTTCCTCACCATGGAATACGTGTCCATCTGGGTCATGTTCTGCATCAACATTTCCTGCGGACTTGCCCTGATTGCCCAGGAAAAGAGCCTGCTGAAATACCTGGGCTTCAAAGAAATCGCACTCATCATGGCCCTAACCGCCGTGTTCAACGTGCTGGGCCGTTTCGGCATGAGCACCCTCTCCGACTATATCGGCCGAAAGGGCGCCTACCACTACGTTTGCTCCCTCAGTATCTTGGCGGCGTTCCTCTGCTATACCGAGCAGGCCTGGCTTGCCATTTGCGGTATCATGATGGTGGAATTCGCCTACGGTGGAAACTTCTCCGTGCTGCCTAGCCTTTTGGCCAAGCGCTTCGGAACCTCCTGCGTTTCCACGGTACACGCCATGACCCTTTCGGGCTGGGGAATCGCGGGCATCATCGGCCCTACCCTCGGAAACATCTTTACAGGGAACAACCTGTTCCTGGTGCTGGGCGGACTTTACCTATTCGGGTTCACCATGATGGAAATCTTCGTGAAGAAGGATTCCCACCAGGAGATTAAGGGAGTTTAAAGAGTTTTAAATACTTTCCTGGCGGCATCGACAGTTCGGTCGATGTCGTTTTCTGTATGGGCGGCACTCACGAAGATGGCTTCGAACTGGCTTGGCGCCAGATAGATTCCCTGGTCCAGCATGCCCAAGAAATACCTGCGGAACAGTTCCAGGTCGGACTTTTGCACATCGGCAAAACACGTGACCGGGCCTTCGGTAAAGAAGATACAGCCCATGGAACCCACCTGGTTTGTAGAAATGGCTACCCCTGCAGAGGCGGCAGCGTCCTTGAGGCCTTCTAGCAAGCGCTTGGTCATGGCTTCGGCATGAACGTAATATTCCGGGTGACTATGCAGTTCGCGCATAGTGGAAAGTCCTGCCGCCATGGCCACCGGATTCCCTGAAAGGGTTCCCGCCTGGTAGATTCCACCCAAGGGGGCAATCTGTTGCATCACGTCCAGACGGCCACCGTAGGCACCTACCGGCATGCCTCCGCCGATAATCTTTCCGAAGGTGGTCAGGTCCGGCTTGATGCCGTACAGCCCCTGGGCGCAGTGGATTCCTACACGGAATCCCGTCATCACCTCGTCCACAATCAAAAGGGCTCCGTGTTTCTTGGTCTCTTCGGAAAGAGCTTGCAGGAATTCCGGCTTGGCAGGCACTACCCCCATATTCCCGGCCACAGGCTCCACGATCACGCCGGCGATTTCGTCGCCAATCTTGTCGAACAGCTCCTTCACTCCCGCCACATCGTTGTACTGTAGCGTAAGCGTGTATTTCGCGAGGTCGGCGGGTACCCCCTTGCTACTGGGCTTACCTGTAGTGAGCATTCCCGAGCCCGCCTTGATGAGTAAACTATCGCTATGGCCGTGGTAACAGCCCTCGAATTTTGCAATCTTGTCGCGGCCCGTGAAACCACGAGCAGCACGGATGGCACTCATGGTGGCCTCGGTACCGCTGTTCACCATGCGCATCATTTCCACGCTGGGCACAAGGCTCATCACCAGTTTGGCCAGTTCCGATTCCAGGCCGCAGGGCGCCCCGAAACTGAGGCCATTCTGGGCCGTTTCTGCCACCGCATTGATGACGCTGTCGTGGGCGTGGCCCAACAGCATGGGGCCCCAGCTGCCCACGTAGTCAATGTAGTCGTTTCCGTCCACGTCATAGATGTGGCTTCCCTTGGCGCGGGCGATAAAAGGAGGTGTGGCCCCCACGTTGCTGTATGCACGGACGGGGCTGTTCACGCCGCCGGGCATCAGGGTCTTGGCTTCGGTAAAAAGATTTTCGCTAATGGAGTGGTTCATAGACCCCAAAATAGAAAATCCGACCCAGAGGGCCGGATTCTGAAAGATTCAAGTAATGATTACTCGGCAGGTTCAGCCATCTGATCACAGCTGAATCCATCCATTCCTTCTCCGTAGAAGTACTGGACGGTGTTACCAACTTCGCATTCAAGTTCCGCCTTGGCGCAGCCTTCACCAACAGTATAGACGGTCTTGTCAAATTCGGTCACGGCAGCACAAGAAGTCTTAAGGCTTTCAGCAGCCGGATCGTCCGAAGCAATGGCAGTACAGGTATGGTTCTCGATACCAGCAATAGTCTGCACGCGATCACAAGAGACAACGGACTTGCCGTCCAGCGTGTTCGATGCGGTTCCAGAAGAAGAGGAATCATCGCTACAAGCGGTGAAGATGGCGGCTGCGCCGAGAGCGGCAAGAAGCATGAGTTTTTTCATTTTTTTCTCCATTGAACGCAAATAAATTTGCCTTGTTAAAATGTTGTAATCAATCTATATTTTTTTTGCACTAATAACAAATCAACACGCAAAAAAACGTAAAAAAAAAATTACAACAATCCTTTCTCCAGAGCTTCCTTGGCATGGTAGGTGATGATAATGTCGGCGCCCGCCCGCTTGAAGGCCAACAGATTTTCGCGAATAATGGCATCTTCGTCGATAAGGCCAAGGTTTGCGGCGGCCTTCACCATGGCGTATTCCCCGCTCACGTTGTAAACGGCCACCGGCACATCGCTGATTTCGGCGGTCTGGCGGAGCACATCCAAGAAGGCTAGACCCGGCTTCACCATCACGATGTCTGCACCTTCTTCCAGATCCAATTCCACTTCGCGCAAGGCCTCACGACCGTTACGCACATCCATCTGGTAGCCCTTGCGGTTGCCGCACTGGGGAGCAGAACCGGCCGCCTCACGGAACGGTCCGTAGTAGGCGCTGGCAAATTTCGCGCTGTAAGACATGATCGGAGTGTTCTTGAAACCGTTCTCGTCCAATTTTTCGCGGATAGCCGCCACGCGGCCGTCCATCATGTCGCTGGGAGCCACCATGTCGGCTCCTGCCACCGCATGGGAAAGTGCTGTTTTCGCCAAGAGTTCCAGGGTAGCGTCGTTATCCACTTCGCCACCCTTCAAGATGCCGCAATGACCGTGGCTCATGTATTCGCAGAGGCATACGTCGGTAATGATGTAGAGTTCCGGGAACCTGGCCTTCAGGGCACGGACCGCGCGCTGGATAATACCGTCATCGTCGTAGGCGGAGCTCGCCATTTCGTCTTTCATGTCGGGAATGCCAAACAGCAAGATAGACTTGAGCCCAAGGGCAGCATAACCGTCCACCTCTTTCAGAAGTTCATCGATAGAAAAACGGAACTGTCTCGGCATAGACGGAATTTCTTCCTTGATTCCCGAACCTTCCTTTACAAACAGGGGGTACACCAGAGACGAGGGATTCACGGCGGTTTCCGCAACCATGTTCCGGATGGTTTCGTTCTTGCGCAAGCGACGGGGACGTTTAATCATTTTCAGGCCTTGGGTTTTCTGGATTACACAAAACTGTCTAGCGTCCAATATAAAAAAACAGACGCATCCAAGCAAAAAAAGACGGCCAAAGCCGTCTTTTTTTCGCGTCGATTAGCCGCTAAACTAGAACCAGCGCCAGGTCAAGCCAAAGAGCACCATGGTCTTGTACTGGGCATCCTCGTCCCTGTCGTAGTCGTAGGCCATGTCGTAACCCACCTGGACTTCGATAAGGGGAGCGATCATAATGGAGAGCAAGTTTTCCCATAGTCCATCAATCTGCTCGACCCCTTCAAAGTTGCAGAATGCCCAGAGACGGGTCTTGAAGGTTACGATGTCGGAGAGGTTGTACTTGAACTCAGTAATGGATTCGAGACCGGGTTCGTCCCTAAATTCCTTGATTTGGTCCTTACGCCCGGCAGCAACCTTTTCGGCGTAATGGACATCGGCATAGCCGTAACCCTTGGAGATTGTCATGCGGTTTGCAAAGCCCAGGCGCTGGGAGAAGTTGTCATTAGGAATGTAGGCAAGGCCTGCCACCTGAGTTTCGTAAGCGGGGTCCATGAAGCTGGACACGGCCTTCTTTACCTCATCACCGTTCTCGTCTTCACTGTAGGCATAGCCTGCCATCATCTGTGTTTCGAACCGGTTTCCGATGTAGGGCTTCAAAACCTCGATCATGTTGAAGTCCAGCATGGACTCCCAGAACAGTCTGTCTGCCGACTTGCGCTTGCCTAGACCTTTGGTCCAGGTTTGTCCCAAATCAATATCTATCAAGTTGCGCCAATTGGCCACCTTCCACTTTCCCTGCACGTCGGCATCGTAGGTAATGAGCCAGTTGTAATTGGATGTCCCGTCCTGCTGCCAATTGTCGTAGTTATAGAAATTGTACCTGACAGCAGCCACCACGTCAGCGGTCCAGTTTTCGGGCAAAGCTCCTTCGAACATGCCACCTTCGGCATGAGCGGCTGTTGCAGATGTCAAGGCAGCAAGGCCAAACAGAATCAATGATTTCAGTTTCATAGCTTTCCTCTCTATAGCACCAAAGATAGAATATTTGTGCCGAAATGCAACGGCTTTTCTATTATTGTGACATGTTTAACGGAAGTTCAATTAAGCAGATTGCGCTTTTGCTTGCCCTGCTTGCGAGCCTTTCTTTTGGGGAACCCTCGCCTTCAAGCAGTCCTATACGCGTTGCAGCAGGGGCCTCCGTCGGCAGGCTGACTCCCGTTATGGCGACCTTCGGCCTTGGCTACCGAAATGCCATCCTATACGTGGAAGGCATGGGAGTCCACAAAAACGACAATGACTTCTGGTGTGGCCTGCGGAGCGCTATCGCCTGGACCCTATTTTGGGGCAAGCCTTTCAGTTTGGACCTGGGAGCAAGCGGCGGCTACGAATATGCTCGGTCACCCAACAGGGTGCACCAGGCTCTGAACAAGGCGAATGACCTTACGGTGGTTTTCCCGTACAACTACAAGGAATCCCTTGACATCGGTGTAGAAATCCGGGCACACCTTTACGGTTTTTACAGCCAGGTGGGCTACCCCCTCCATCATTTCCGCAAGCACGACGAACCCAGCCTCACCTGGAGGATGGGCTACATGGTAAACTTGTTCTAGGACACCATAAAAAGAACGAACAGCGCGGCAGTTTGAACGACGGCTCTGTCGGGCCAGACCGTACTTTTGGGTCAAAACTGCGGAAACGCTGCGAAATCGAAACCTGCCGAAATAACCTAAAAACTACGGTTACGCAGTGAATAAACAGCCTGCAAGGGGCTTACGAAATCGGGAAAGTTTGCTAGCCGAGGTCGGGCGTACAGATTGGCCTAGCAGAGCCAAAGTTTAACTCTTTAAAGAATAACGAATTACATCTATCAACAGAATTTTTCAAAAATTTCGGGACAATCTCTTGACAGAAAAGCAAGGTTTTTAGTCAGCATTTCCGAATACTTTTTATAAAAGCGCAGAATGGGAAATCTCGTAATAC
>JAEDLI010000020.1 GCA_016295375.1 Fibrobacter sp.
CGCTTCGGTGAGGCCCTTGCGGTCCTTGCGGATGACTCCCTTGCTGTCGCACATCACGAGGTTTTCCTTCTTGAGACCGAGCGACAGGTAGAGTCGCGTGCAGGCGCAAGCGGCTGCACCCGCACCGTTCACCACCATCTTCACGTCGCGGATGCTCTTGCCCGCCACTTCGATAGCGTTCAAGAGGCCTGCAGAAGAAATGATAGCCGTACCGTGCTGGTCATCGTGCATCACGGGAATGTCAAGTTCGGCCTTCAGGGTGTCTTCGATTTCGAAGCATTCCGGAGCCTTGATGTCTTCCAGGTTGATACCGCCGAATGTCGGGGCAATCCCCTTCACGATTTCGATAAACTTCTTCGGGTCCTTCTCGTTGATTTCGATGTCAAAGACGTCGATGCCCGCGTAAATCTTGAAAAGCAGGGCCTTTCCTTCCATCACCGGCTTGCCCGCGAGGGCGCCAATATCGCCAAGGCCAAGAACCGCGGTACCGTTAGAAATTACCGCCACCAGGTTGCCCTTGCCGGTGTATTCGTAGGCCAGGTTGTTGTCCTTCTCGATTTCGAGGCAGGGCACAGCCACGCCCGGAGTGTAGGCGAGGCCCAGGTCCGTCTGGGTGCTATGGGGCTTGGTGGGCACAATCTCGATCTTGCCGGGCTTGCCCATGGAATGGTATTCCAGCGCCTGTTCCTTCAAATCCTTACTCATCTTGACTCCTTTCCGCCGGATAAGCCCCGCGGAACTTCAATTTTCGGGACCAAATTTAGTAAAAGGCGAGTGCAGCGCCAACACTTGTGTTGGCATTGCCGAGCCGTACTAAATGCGTTCCGTAGGGACGCGAATATAGAAAAAAGTTTACAAAGTCCCAAGGGTGGTATGATGGGACAAAGGGGGGGGGGAGCCTCCCCAATACCCCGTCGAACGGGACGCCATGTACGAGACCTTCGGGTAGAGTCAAATTTTCTGGACAAACTCTTCGGCTTTAGTTTCCAAAAGCTTCAAATTCAGACATCTCTTATGGATATGGTATGTCTCCGAAGCAAAGCACTTGCCTCTTAAAATCCTTGCATTTTCAACAATTCTTTCTTCGTTCCTATTGACCCAGGCAAGTTCCTGTCTCAATAACACGAGATATTTACTTTTTTCTGATGCACTTCCGTAGGCATCATTATTTAGAATTGAAGTTACATCTAGCGGCGTAGCCTGGGCTACGGGAACAGGCACTATGTGTTTCAAGTCTATGACTGCAGCCGGTTTCTTTTTCCGCTTTTCCTCATCGGTTTCATTGTGTAAATACACCTTGTAAAATAGGTTCGTTTCTTGGAAATCAATGTGTTTTTGTTTACCCGATGATATTGGGGCATAATAATCAACCTGATTGACCGTAAACAATTTACCGAAGAAGGGCTTAAATTTACCCCCATAACCGTCCAATGAAGGAACAAAGGGGTCAAACTCTCTGAGATAATCAAGATACGCCTTGTCTAGCAGATACCACTGCATTTTCCCTCCAAAAAAAATAGATGTGATGAATAATTCATCACATCTAGGAATAAGAAATTAAGCAGGTTTTTACGGAACCTGGAAAACCGTCATTAGGCACTCTTTTACGGGGAGTTTGAGAACCGTCATTACACGGATTTTTTACGGAACCCGTGAAACCGTTCACTTCAAATATACATAAACATCTCGCCACAGTCAACACCTTTCGCAATCCTCTTTCGCCCGATATGGTGCAAAAAACGTGCCAATAACGAAAACGGCGATTTCAAGCAAATTTCGCCATTGATGCAAAAAAGAGAAACTGATTAATCACTTTTTAAGCAGTGATCAATGACTAAAAACACTTGAAATACAAAGGGGGACGCCTCCCGCACCACCTAAAGGTGGCCATGCCCACATAAGCGCTGAAGCGCTAAGTGGTCAAAGGCCGCAACGCCCCCTAAATAATCCGAGTCTCGAGGGCACAGTCACCTGCAAAAAAGACCGTCGGTCGCAACTTCATTTTGTTCGCCGCTACCCTCCGGACGTCATTCTGAAGCGAAGCGATAGAATCCATGCAGTTCGTTTTTCTGACGCCTCATTAAGGTATGCCCTCTCGCCTCGACAATGAGTTTCGCGACGCAGGAGGTTGCTCGGTCACGGTGTTCCCTCGCAACACCCCTTTTTGTCATGCCCCGTTGACGGGGCATCTCCTTTTTTTTACACGTCATTGCGAGAGTTCATAGAACCCGTGGCAATCTATAGTCCGCATTTTATTTATATTTCCTATTGACATAGCCCCGTACCGAATGGTTCGGAGCGACCGGAATTTTGAGATTCGTCTCTTATTCTCGCAACTGAAACTACCACTTTCAAACCAATCGAGAGTAAGACGAACACTCACGTCCCATCTGGGGCGTGGGTCGTTTGTGCTTATTGATTGGTAGGGTGTGGTAGCCCTCAGTTGCGGTAAGCACGCAAGAACGACTCCACGCCTTTTTTGTTTTTCCAACGATTTTGGCCAGAGTTCCCTTTGAGCACTTGAACAAGAGCGGATTCAAACAACTCTTGATAAGGAACAAAATATGGTGGAACTAGAAACTAATGCCCTCAAGTCTAAGGTAGAAGAACTCCTCTCTTCTGTTCCTGAATTCGTTGACAGTGAAAAACACCTCAAAGTCAATGTGATAAAGGATTATGCCGAACGCGGCGATGTGAAGCTTATTGAGCTGCTCCTCAAAAACAAACAGACTAAAAAAACTTTCTTCACACCCATCTTGGATAGTTTTGTCTTTAATACCGCTCAATTTAAGGAATTTTTGGAATACAACTCAGGATGTAATTCTTACTCAAAGTATCTCGGTCAAATTGGTTTGTACTCTGGGGATATATCCCTTATTGATCGGGACAAAGTGGTGCTCAATTTTCCGTTTAAAGATTGTGTGTTAGAAGGCGGACAGCGCAAAGAAGATGGAGACGATACTTATTACGAGTTTGATGAAAAAAATGATAAATACATTGAGAGACAGGGCAAACGTCGTGAAGTTTTTTTCAACGAAGTTCTTGCACGCGACGAAATTGATAATCTTTTTTCACCCAAAGCATTTTGTAATGCAAAGCGTTTTGAACTAGGGAAAAATAAAAAGGTAAAAGAATCAGAATTTAATTCGTTTAACCGTGATGCAGAAGTAAACAAGAACCGCGGTCTCGCCGAGGATACGATTACAGATAATTTGATTGTTAAGGGCAACAACTTGCTCGCCCTACAATCACTCAAAGAAGAGTTTGCCGGAAAAGTAAAGTTGGTTTATATTGACCCGCCTTATAATACGGGTAGCGATGATTTCAAATATAACGACAACTTTAATCATTCTTCATGGTTGACATTTATGAAAAACCGCTTAGAAACCGCGAAGGAATTGCTTTCTGAGAACGGGTCAATTTTCGTACAGTGTGATGATAATGAAATGGCGTACTTGCAGATTTTGATGAATGAAATTTTTGATTTTATTCAGATTGTTGAAATAAAAATGAACGAAGGTGCTGCGAACGAGTTTCAAAATCCCTTTATGCCAAAGAATTGTGAATATGGATTGCTTTATGCGAAAAATTACAATGCAAGGAAATACAAACCTATTTGGGTAGAACGTGATTACGATACAGCTTATAACAAATTTGTGATTAACAAGGAAGAAAAGAACTTTAGAAAATGGAAAGTAAAAAGTGTAAATGAAATTATTAAGGAGAAGAAAATCGAGGAAGAAGATGTAAGACAGTTTGTAATTGATAACGCTGATAGAATCTTCCAAGGGATTGGTCCCAAAGGCCCTGGGGAAGGATTGAAAAATGCAATGGAGCGATCAAAAAAAACAGATGGCTGGGATATTTACGAAAGAAATGAGATGGAACCGATTTATACATATAGAGGTCGAATGGTTCGTTTTTACGAAAAAAACATCAAATTCGATAAAAAAGGAAATCGAACAATCGTAAAAGAATTAGGGTCTCTTTGGTCAGACATAAAAACAACAGGAATTGCTCCTGAAGGAGGTGTCAAGCTTAAAAACGGGAAAAAACCGGAAGCCTTGTTAAACCGTGTAATAGAAATGTGTTCTGATAAATCAGACATTGTTCTAGACTATCATCTTGGTTCGGGAACTACGGCTGCAGTAGCACATAAAATGAATCGCCAATACATTGGCGTTGAACAATTGGATTATGGTGAAAATGACAGCGTTGTCAGATTGAAAAATGTTATTGAAGGAGATCCGTCTGGTATTTCAAAATCAGTCAATTGGCAAGGTGGAGGCTCTTTCGTCTATCTGGAACTTGCCAAGAAAAATGAAATGGCAATGGAACAAATTTCTGCTTGCAAATCTTATGAAGAATTGGTAAAACTATTTAAAACACTCTGCACCAAATATTTCTTGCATTACAATGTTCGCGTAAAAGAATTCTGTAAAGAAATCGAAAGTATTCATTTTAAAAAGCAATCGCTCAAGAAGCAGAAAGAGATGTTTGCGCGGATGTTAGATTTAAACCAACTCTATGTGAATGTTGATGATCGCAAAGACAAAAGCAACGGTCTTTCCGAGAACGATATTGCTGTTACAGAAGATTTTTACCAACTGAAAAAAGGCGGTAAATAATGCTGCTTGAAGACATTGAAAGTAAAAAAGAAATTCTTGACGAGGACCAATACAGTATACCTTCGTATATAACAGAAAATCTTCGTTATCCACTCTATGAATGGCAACGAAAGGCTCTTGAGAATTTCCTAGTAAACGAAATTACTCGCGAAAAGAAAAAGAACAAGGGCGAAAAACAGAATCCGAATCACCTGATGTTCAATATGGCAACCGGCAGTGGCAAGACGCTTGTTATGGCCGCTTTAATCCTGTATTATTACAAACAGGGATTTCGTAATTTCATTTTTTTCGTGAACCAAAACGCAATTCTCGGAAAAACCCAGGCAAATTTCATCAACAGTAGCCACAATAAATACTTGTTTAAGGAAAACATTGTAATTGATGGCAAAAGAATCTGCATTCGCGAAGTTGACATATTCTCAAATTCAAGCGACGACATTCAGATTAAATTTACCACCATTCAAAAATTACACAACGATATTTACAAAGAAAGCGAAAATGCTTTACTTCTTTCGGACCTTCAAAAAAGAGACTTAATCCTTATAGGGGATGAAGCTCATCATCTTAACGCCAGCACCGCAAAGAAAAAGAAGGAACAAACAGAAATTGAGACGCCATCCTTTATAGGTGAACTAAAAGACAGTGCCAAAGATGATGATATCGAAAAATCATGGGAAACAACCATCTGCAACTATATATTGGGAAAGAAAGGCAAAGATGGAGTTTCTTACGCTGCCGAGCAGAATAGGAACGCTCTTCTAGAATTTACCGCAACGATACCAAGAAATGATCTAATTCAAGAAAAATATGAAGACAAGATAATTACAAAGTTCGAGCTGAAAGATTTTGTGGAAGCCAAATGCACAAAGCATATTCGACTAGTTCGCTCAAATCTTGAACAAAAAGAACGTGTTCTTCAAGCCCTTCTTTTGAATTGGTACAGATATCGAATCGGCATAGATTATGGCATTCCGAATTTCAAGCCTGTCATACTTTTCCGGAGCAAGGAAATTGAGAACTCAAAGGCGGATTATCAGTGGTTTCTCGACCTGTGCAAAAATGTAAATGCGTCTGATTTTGAGTTCGTAAAAAAACTTTCAAAAATAAAAAATGTTAGCGAAAATCAAGCCGATAAGACTTATTCATTTGATGGCCGAATTTTTGAGAGAATACGTCTCTATATGGAAGAGCGAAGAATCTCTTTTGAAAACGTGGTTGCTTATATTCGTGAGAGTTTCCAAGAGCGAAATATAGTTATAACGAACTCAAAATCAAATAAAACGCAAAAAGAAAAAACAGATGGTGAAATCGATTATTTGCTGAATAGCCTAGAAGATAGTTCAAATCACATTCGCGCAATATTTACTGTTCAACGATTAACTGAAGGATGGGATGTTCTAAACCTATACGACATAGTTCGTTTATACACTGGTCGCGATACCGATTACAAAAATAAGAAGGTCGGGTCACACACAACTAGCGAGGTTCAGTTGATTGGCCGTGGCGTTCGTTATTATCCATTCGCGTACAAGGAAAAAGAAAAAGGTCGTCGGAAATTTGATGACGACCTACAAAATGAATTGAGAATTTTGGAAGAATTTTACTTTCATTCCGAAGACGAGGAAAAATACATTTCCGACCTTTCTAATGAATTGAAAAATCGCGGTCTTATGCAAGATAAGCGAACGCAAAAGACCTTCAATGTCAAAGAAAAATATAAGAGCCTTTTGAATGGAATGTATTTCTTTGTCAACGAGAAAAAGGAAAATCCCAATAGACGCTTAAAAACTTTGCCAAAGGACTTCGAAAATCTCCCTGCATTTGAATGGAGTATGAAGGGGTTATATTCTGAGGTGCAAGCAGTAAATCTATCTCAAAAAGAAGATACTTTGTACATTAGCGACTCTGCGCCAACAAAAACAAAGACTATCTCTTTTGCAGAAATTCCGCGACACATCAAGTACAAAGCCATACACCGATTGAATGCAAATTCATCATCCTATTTCAACTATGAGAATGTTTGCAAAAGATTCAATGTTGACAGTATGGATGATTTTTTGAAATTCGTAAAAGATGTGAAAATTTGTATTTCGTCACCGATGAAATTTGAAAACATACCGAATGCAGAACTGTTGAAGATGTGTGAAAGATTTATGCTGAATTTGCAACGTGAATTAGAATCTTATGACAAGCCTTATATTGGCACAGATTTTAAATTGGTAAAATTTTCCGAAAAGTTCTCTTTTGACGATGTAAAAGGGAAAATCAGTTTCAAAAAAGAGAAGATGATTTTTGTTGATGACGAAAATGAGGATGCGAAAGAAAATAAACGGCTTGAAAAGGAGCTGAAAAATGAAGACTGGTATATGCTTGATTCCTTCTGGGGCACAGAAGAGGAGCGAAAGCTGATTGAATTCATTAAGTCTCGCAAATCAAATTTAGAAGACAAATACAAGTCGTTCCAACTTTTACGAAACGAAGAAGTCTATAAGATCTTTGATTTTGAAACTGGACAAGGTTTTCAACCTGATTTCCTTTTGTTGTTACAGGGAAAGAACGGCAATAACAATGCGTATTATCAAGTGTTTGTTGAACCCAAGGGCAAACATCTTGCAGGCGAAGAAAATGATGGTTGGAAAGAAAAGTTTCTGCTGGAAATTTCAAAACGCTACGGATTGAGCAATGTCGTTGTTGAAAAGTCTAAGGAATATATTCTAATCGGACTTCCGTTCTTTAACGATACAGATAAAGAAATGAAGGAACGTTTTGAAACGGAATTTAATCAAACCTTGAAGATTTCTTGTTGATTATCAATTGGTTCTTTTTTGCTGGGGCTGCTAAACAGCCCCGTTTTTCACATCTTCAGCACAACTAGTTGCTGTTTCTTTCAATAAGCCTAGGGCGTTGCGGGCGTGGCGACAGAACGCCCGCTAGAAGGGGTAGCGGAAGACACGGCAAATACGATTAGAGATTGCCGCGGCCCCTTACAGGGGCCTCGCAATGACAATATTGTGCCGTGACTGAAGCGAGGGGAAGGCTTTCCCCTTAAAAATTACCCCTTCAGTACAATCGACAGTTTCGTTCCGTCGAAGGGATTGCCCCAGCCATCCCTTTCTCTGAATTTGGAGAAGACAATCAGTTGCGGGTCAGGCGGTTGAATATTATTCTTTTCAAGAATAGCAAGGATTTCGTCGATATATTCCAGGCTAATCTTTCCGTATTCAGGAATGCTTGAATAGGCGTATTCTTCTTCAATGTTACGGATTGCAAGCAGAATCTGGTTTAATGAATCGTCTACGCCTTTATAGATCTCGACAAGTTTCAGATACTTGTCCTTGTCGATGTATTCAAAATCCGCTGACTCGTAATCATTGAATTCAAATAGGTATTTGGGAATATATTCCATAACTTCCCATGACCAAACATCAAGAGCCTCACAGTTACAGGCTTTCCAGAAGGCTTCAAAAACGATTTTCCAATCCTTATTGGGATATTTTTCTACTGCAACTTTTTCCGCACACATTATAGCGTATGCGATACGCCCGAGAAGAGATACCTGTTTTAATTTTTCCGACTTCATCGTAAACCTCATAATTCTGTCCAACCAGTATGATTCTTCTTGATTCTATCCCTAAATGCGTAGGTGCAATTTTTGCACGCCGGTTTTGGAGAACCAAAACTTTTGGGCGTTGTATGCATAGTAAATATATAAAGATTTTCCATTTTAGCTCCTGAATTTAATGCCTTGTTTATTGCCTGAACTTCGGCACAATTGCCAAGATCATAACCATTAAGTGATTTCGACGGAAGAACACCGTCTTTCCCGAAAATCTGCGGATTTTTCACGTCCTTTTCCTGAAAGATTCCTCCATTTTTCCCATAAAAATATCGTCCCGTTTCATTGTCATAAACAATGCTCGCTGTATTGAACATATCTTTCTTACGTTCGGAGATTTTCCCCAAACGCTCTTTTTCTCGCGCAGCCCACGTTTTTGCATTTGCCTGCATTTTCTCCGCACTGCGGTGGTAGGGACTGTTGGCAGAACCTCTCGTACCACTGAATAATCCACTTGCATCTGAACCCATCTGAATTCCTCGTATCTAAATACGATGGAAAATTAAGAATGGTTCTGAAATACGGCATTTCTTGACGAGAAAATGAAAAATGGTGATTTTGAGTTAATTTGGACATGCCGTTGAAGTCAATTTTTGAATATTCCATTTAAAAGCCGACTACAGTTTCTCAATGAGAAATTTTTTTCTTGCTTTTATTAGATTTGTCTCTTGTTGCGCCCGCAAGAAGTCCGAAACCTTCTGCTTTTAACAATGCTTCAACTTCCTGTTTCGTCATTTTACCATGGTTTTCTAGTAAGAATTTAAATAGAACGTGTTCCTTTGTGTCATTTAGAGAAAAACCTCCTTTTTGTAAGATTAGTATCGAACGTTCATAATCAATATTTAGTCCTATTTCTAATGCAATTAACGTGCGCAAATCCGGCTTATATTTTTCATTTTTCATTTTTGAAAAAGTTGATATTGGTACACCTGTGGTAAAGCTTAGGCTTTTTATATCCTTTTCAAATCCTCTATGTTTAATGTATTTTTGAATACATCCTACGGCGGTATCGGATGTGGATATCGGGCAATTTTGCCGATCGGACAACATCAAGGAATAGCGTTCATTGAACGACATTTCTTCTTTTGGTTCTGTTGTCCAATGCTCAAGCATTAATACCTATTTTGCAAATAAAGGCAAATCGCTAACATCATTATTAATGGTTATTCGGGATGATATTTTGTTGCCGCGAGTATTTACTTTATATTCAACAACAATAATGTTCTTCACTTGACAATACGCTTTCATTTCTTCTGGCATTTTCCCGAAAAACAAAATCGTTTTCGGACGCAGTTCATCTATCATTCTTACTAGGCCCTCATAGAATATCTGCCTTGATTGCTCATCATCTTGACAGCTGTATGGGCTGACAAACAGACTACTAGGATTAACAATTCCATCGAATAAAAACCGATAACTAAATTCATCTTTATCAAATCGTACTAGTGGGACAACAGTCAATCTATTCTGTTGGCAAAAATAAGTCAAGGCCCTAGAATAGAATGTTTGCGAAGGCTTTAAGGCTCTTGGCAAGTCAAAATAGATACTTAAATCAGGCGCAACGATTCCGGCATATTTCTTCAGCCGTTTAAGATATCGCTTTGGATTTCGTGCGAAAGCTATAAACTTATAGTCGTTTTCAAAAAAATGTACGAAAAGCCTTTCAGGATGCTTTGGCTTGAATTCTTTTGACATTGCAACAGAAAACGGCACCATCAATTCAGGTATTACGTCAGTATTCCCAACTAATGGAATGTCAAACTCGCCACAAAAGTCGGCGCCTTCGACAAGGTATGCTTGGAAAACATCAAGCCGTTTATCTCTTTTTAATTTTATTGGCATGGTGGACCTCCACCAATGACGATAACGTGAATAAAATCCCGTAGGTCGTCTTTCCTACGAGAAGTCCAAGCCTTTTTATTTTACGGAAAAAAGGCGTGGAATCGTTAGCTCTTATCAGTACGGAAGGGCCACCACAACCCTGCTACACAATAAGCACAAACGACCCACGCCCCAAATCGGACGTGAGCGTCTTCCTTATTCCTGCGTAGCCTGAGAAAGTGGTGAATTTTCCGTACTAAGAATAAGAGACGAATCTCAAAAATTCCGGACGCTCCGAACCAATCGGTCCAAAGCTATGTCAATGGGAAATATAAATAAAAAAGAACGATAGATTCCGGCTCGGAGGCCGGAATGACGTATGAAAAGGAGATTCCCGCCTTCGCGGGAATGACGTATGAAGCTACACTTTCAGCGTTTTCAGATACGCCTTTTGTTCGGGGGTAATCCTGTAACTTTCGATGGCCTTCTGGATAGCCTTGTTGTGGGTCCAGGGTTCCAGTTTATGCTCCTGGATATAAGGTATCGTAGCATCATATTGCTTGGCCAGGGCAGTGGCAAAATACCAGGCCACCATCATCTTTACGTAGTAATCTTCGCGGCGGACTGCCGCAACCCACCGCAAGAACATAGGCTCAAAATCCTCATCCAAGAACCAGGTCATCAGCATCTCAATTCCAAAACGCACAACATAGGTGTCGTCTTCTACCTGTTCGCCCGAAGCCAGCCGCCCGCGAATCCAGAGCTTTACGGATTTCAGAAGCTTCTCATGGTGTTCCGTAGTGTTCCCAAAAACCTTGGGTCTCAGCTGATCACAGGTGGCCCAGTTGTCTACATAGGGCAGGAATTTTTCTACCTGCGCAATGCATACATCAAAGTTCTTGATGCCCGACAGGATAAAGGAATGGACCTGGTTCTCGTCGTAATACTTGTGCGGGAGCCTATTCAGAAATTTGTCAATGTTCGGGTCTGTCGAAAAATTCTTGGCAATGAGTTTCAAGTCCGGAGTCCGCACGCCGATAACGGTGTCCGCAGGAATCGTAGGAATGAGCCTGCTGTGAAAGGCCTTGAACTTCAGGTCCTGAGCGTTGAACAGGGCGTCTTGAATCCGGCTTTCTACCGAAATTCCCCTGGCAGGCGTTCGTTTCATAAAGGCCTACTTGGACTTTTTCTTTTTCAGGGTCCCGAGAGTGCCCTTGCTATATTCGCCTATGCAGGTGACGGCTTCCCGGGTGCAGGGCGACTTGGGGTCGTAAAAGACCTTGCGGTCGTTCTTGAAAACTTCTTCGACAAGTTCTTTGCCGGGTGCGTTTGTGCCCTTCTGGTACTGGATATCGTAAAAGATGTCAGTGTCGCGGGTAACCACCTTGATTTTCACGTCTACGACATAGGCCCCGTGGCGTCCCTTGAACTGGAATCCGTAAGGGATTTCGGTCAGCTTGAAATGTTCCAGCTCAGGACCCACATATTCCAGATCGTCCCAATCTTCGCATTCCCCGTTGTCGCGTGCCTTGAACCAGCCTTCAGGATCCCCTTCGTTGGCATCGTCCATGGCCACGTTCAGGGCGCTCAAGTAGCCGTCCCTGACTAGGGCCAATTCTTCTTTGGCTTCGTGGTAGGTGTCCATGTCGCCATCGTAGGCAAAAGGCATAACGACGGCAAAGGCAATCAAAAAGGCAAACAAGCGCATTTATTCTCTCCTAAATTTTTAACATTCTTAAAAGCAAAAAATGCAATTCAAAAATACAAAATCCGAATTCCGAACTCCGAATTCCGAATTGACTACGCTTCCCCAATTCGTGTCATCTTCAGGAGAGGCATGCCCGCTTCGCGGCTTTCGGCGAGGTTTATCTCGAAGTCGATACTCCAGTCGTTGAATTCCTCTTCGTCCTGGAGCATCTGCTGGATATGCATCACGTCACCCTCGTAGGTCACTATGGTGTGGGCGAGAGCGCGGCCTTCCACATCTAAGCGGAACTTATGGTGTTCTGCCGTGTAGGCGGCCATGATTTCGGTAAGCGTATTCTCTGTCCAGGGCTTGCCTTCGCCGTCCACGAGCATCTGGCCCTCTTCTAGGTCGTCGGCCAGGCTGTCGAGAACTGCTGCAAAGTCCTGCTTCGCGAGGTTGCCCATAATCTGGAAAATGCGCTGACGCACCATACCCAAGAAACGTTTCTTGTCGTAGGTGATGTCGGCGGCGGCCTTGTCGGCGCCGAAGGCTTTTTCCGCTTCGTCTTCGGCGGCTCCCTCTTCCAGGCGTTTCTGGTAGTCTTCGGGGTGTGCCATCTTTTCCCACTCTTCCAAAAGGCTCGAGTCGGTGCGGCGAATCATGTCGCCCAGGTAGTCTTCCATCTCTCGGAGTTCGTCGTTCTTGTAGCCGTCGGGAACCGTCTGGCTCAAAACCTTATAGACGTAGTTCAGGTGGCGCAGCAGAATGGCTTCCATGCGTTGCAGGCCATACTGCTTCACGTAGCCGCTAAAGGTGCTGAAGCTTTCGAACATCTCGCGGACAATGCTCTTGGGCTCCACGTTTACATCTACCCACGGGTGGACTTCGGCAAAGGCGTTGTAGGTGTCGTAGATAAAGTCCCGCAGGGGCTTGGGGTATTCCACCTTCTCGATTTCTTCCATGCGCTGGTTGAATTCCATGCCCTGGGCCTTGAGTTCATCAAGTCTTGCGTTCCGGGCCTTGTTCTGCTGAATGCGGAGTATGGCGTCGGGATTTTCTACGATGGATTCGCAAAGGGTGATTACATCCAGTGCGTATTCGGGACTTTCCCTGTCCAGTTTCGGCAAGGTATCCACCAGGTAAAGGGAAAGGGGCTGATTCATGGCAAAGTCGTCTTGCAGGTCCAAATTGACCCGCAAGTGGCTGTAGCCCTCGGCCACGGGCTTTACAAACTCTACGATTTTCTTTTCTACAAGGCTTCGGAACAGTTGGAAAGACCTGTGCTGCAGTTGCTTCTTGCTGGCGGCACTTTCGTGGCAGTCCTTGATCAGGTTTCGCATGGCCTTGCAACCATCGGTTTCCCGGCTCAAGATGTTCAGGAGCATGCCGTGATCCACATGGAAACTGGAGGTCAGCGGTTCGGGCTGGGCATCGATCAGGCGCTTGTAGGTGTTTTCGTCGAAGGGGACGTAGCCGTGCTCGGGCGGTTTTCTCTTCTGGAACTTCTTGCCGGTCTGGCGACTTTTTGCCTCCAGTTTCAGGTTCTCGATGACATGCTCGGGGGCCTGGGCCACCACGTATCCGATGTTGTCAAAACCCTTTCGACCGGCCCGGCCTGCAATCTGGTGAAAATCACGTGCAGTGAGAATCGCCGTCTTGTCGCCGCTGTATTTGCAAAGCTGAGTAAAAAGAACGGTGCGAATGGGAACGTTCACGCCTACGCCCAGAGTATCGGTGCCGCAGATGACTTTCAGTAAACCCTGCTGGGCGAGCTTTTCGCAAAGAATGCGATACTTGGGCAAAAGCCCCGCATGATGCAGGCCAATCCCCTGCTTGAGCCAGCGCTTGACATCGGGGCCGTAGGGGCTAGAAAACCGCACTTCCTTGATGGCCTCGTTTATCTTGACTTTCTCTTCTTTGGTGCAGAGGTCAAGACTCATGAAATTCTGGGCGTTGCTTGCGGCAGCGGCCTGGGTGAAATGCACCACGTAGACGGGAGCCTTGCCCTCGTTCACCAGCTTTTGCACTTCGGTGGAAAGTTCCGTGGTGCTGTAGCTGAAGTCAAGCGGGACAGGTCTTTGCGAGGAACGAACCGTCACGGACTCCCTGCCGGTGTGTTTCGTCATTTCCCGCTCAAAAAATTCCGTCGCACCGACGGTGGCGCTCATCAGGAGGAACCTGCTTTGCGGTAGCGTCAAGAGCGGAATCTGCCAGGCCACGCCGCGTTCCCTGTCGGAATAGTAATGGAATTCGTCCATCACCACATCGGTAATGGTAAGTTTTTCGCCCTCGCTGAGGGCCATGTTGCTTAAAATTTCTGCCGTGCAACAGAGTATAGGGGCGTCGTGATTGACGGTGGCATCTCCTGTAGAGAGCCCCACGTTCTCGGGTCCGAATTCCTTGCAGAGGGCCATCCATTTTTCATTGACCAGGGCCTTGATGGGGCAGGTATAGACGCTTTTGCGCCCGTGAACGATGCTGTCAAAATGGAGCGCCAGGGCCACCATGGATTTTCCGGAACCCGTGGGCGTATTCAGGATAACGTTCTTGCCGTCTAAAAGTTCGAGGATGGCCTCTTCTTGGGCGGGGTACAGCGTGGTTCCGCGGGACTGCGACCACTCCATAAAAGCTTCCAAAATGTCTTCGGAAACAACCCTTGAACGGTCCCCGCCGTTTTTTTCGGCGAGTTTTGCAATGAAATCCTTGAGTGTAACCCTATTCTGCTCGGTCATGGAGCCAAAAGATAACTATTTTAGTCCTTATGAAAGGAATCGTACTTGCCGGAGGCTCCGGCACAAGACTCTACCCGCTGACCATGGTCACGAGTAAGCAGTTGTTGCCTGTTTACGACAAGCCCATGATTTATTACCCGCTTTCCACCTTGATGTTGGCGGGCATTCGGGAAATTCTCATCATTTCTACTCCCACGGACTTGCCGAATTTTGAGTGCCTCCTTGGCGATGGATCGGCAATGGGACTCAAGCTTTCTTACAAGGTGCAGCCCAGCCCCGATGGTCTCGCTCAAGCGTTCATTCTCGGAGAAGAATTCATCGGCAATGATTGCTGTGCCATGGTGCTGGGCGACAACATTTTCTACGGGAACGGATTTAGCCCTCTTTTGAGAGCGGCGGTGAAAAATGCCGAACAAAATGGCCGTGCCAGCGTGTTCGGCTACTATGTGGAAGATCCGGAGCGTTTTGGCGTGGTGGAATTCGACGACGAGGGCAAGGTGATTTCTGTCGAAGAAAAGCCGAAGGAACCCAAGAGCAACTATGCCATCACGGGTCTCTACTTCTATGATAACCGTGTTTCGGGATTTGCAAAGGCCCAAAAGCCCAGTGCCCGTGGCGAACTGGAAATTACGGACCTGAACAAGACCTACCTGGACAAGGGCGAACTGGACGTGAAGCTGCTGGGCCGCGGGTTTGCCTGGCTGGACACCGGGACCATGGACAGCCTTATTGAAGCGGGCGAGTTCGTGAAAATGGTGGAAAACCGCCAAGGCATCCAGATTAGCGCCGTAGAAGAAATCGCCTATAGGAACGGTTGGATTACCAAGGAAAAGCTCCTGGAATCAGCCGCCAAGTACGGCAAGTCGCCTTACGGACAACATCTGCGCAAGGTTGCGGAAGGAAAGATTAAATATTAGGTATGAGGCATGAGCTATGAGGTCGTGCTTCGCACTCTGAGTAAAAGTTTGGCGCCTACGGCGCGATGGTAAGGAACTTTCATATGAAGAATATCGTCATTACCGGCGGTGCAGGTTTTATCGGGAGCCACGTGGTTCGCCTATTTGTGAACAAGTACCCGGAATACAAAATCATCAACTTGGACAAGTTGACCTACGCGGGCAACCTCGCAAACCTCAAGGACATCGAGGACAAGCCGAACTACAAGTTCGTGAAGATGGACATTTGCGACTTTGACGCTTTCTACAAGCTCATGCAAGACGAGCATGTCGACGGCATCATTCATTTGGCTGCAGAAAGCCACGTGGACCGCTCCATCAAGGATCCGTTCACCTTTGCCAAGACAAACGTGATGGGGACTCTCGCGCTTCTCCAGGCTGCCAAGCTCTACTGGGAATCCCTGCCGGAAAAGTACGAAGGCAAGCGCTTCTATCATATTTCGACCGACGAAGTTTATGGCGCCCTCAAGATGAACCATCCGGAAGGCATTACGCCCCCGTTCACCACGACGGCCTCCAGCTCCGAACATCACCTGGCCTACGGCGACGACTTCTTCTACGAGACCACAAAGTACACGCCGCATTCTCCGTATTCTGCATCGAAGGCGGGCTCCGACCATTTTGTGCGCGCATTCCACGACACCTACGGCATGCCGACAATTGTCACGAACTGCAGTAACAACTACGGTCCGTACCAGTTCCCCGAAAAGCTGATTCCGCTGTTCATCAACAACATCCGCCACAAGAAGCCGCTGCCGGTTTACGGCAAGGGCGAAAACGTTCGCGACTGGCTCTTCGTAGAAGACCACGCCCGCGCCATCGACGTGATTTTCCATAACGGGAAGATTGCCGAAACCTACAACATCGGCGGCTTCAACGAATGGAAGAACATCGACATCATCAAGGTCGTCATCAAGACCGTTGACAGGCTCCTCGGCCGCGCCGAAGGCGAGGACATGAACCTGATCACTTATGTAACGGACCGCCTGGGCCACGACGCCCGCTACGCCATCGACTCCACCAAGCTCCAGAAGGAACTGGGCTGGGAACCTTCGCTTCAATTTGAAGAAGGCATCGAGAAAACCGTGCGCTGGTACTTGGACAACCAGGAATGGCTGGACAACATCACCAGCGGCGACTACGAGAAGTATTACGAAAGTATGTACAAGGGAAAGTAGAACTTAGAATTTAGAACTTAGATTTATTTGTTCGTCTAAGAGCGAAGCGGTCTAAGTTCTGCCAACTACCAACTAAATATGTCCAAATTCAATTTCATCAAAACCACTATCGAGGGCGTGACGATTATCGAGCCGACTGTCTTTGGTGACCAGCGCGGCTATTTTATGGAAACCTACAACAAGGGCGAATTCGATGCCGCAGGCCTCGACATGGTCTTTGTGCAGGACAATGAATCCCGCAGCAAGAAGGGTGTGCTCCGCGGGCTGCACTTTCAGAAGAAGAATCCGCAGGGCAAGCTTGTCCGCGTCATCGAAGGTGAAGTATTCGACGTGGCCGTGGACCTGCGCAAGGGTAGCTCGACGTTTGGCAAGTGGGAAGGCGTTACCCTTTCTGCCGAGAACAAGAAGCAGTTCTACATTCCCGAAGGCTTTGCTCACGGCTTTGTGGTGCTCAGCGAGACGGCGACATTTGTTTACAAGTGCACCCGCCTTTACGACCCAAAAGACGAGGGTGGACTCATGTGGAATGACCCCGAAATCGGCATCAAGTGGCCGGTGGGCAACGGTTTCGAACCGCTTCTTAGTGAAAAGGATACAAAGAACCCGGCCTTGAAGGACTTGGGCTTTGCTTTTGAGTTTTAATCCGAAATTTGAGTCAACTCTTTTTTTCTATCATTACATACGATGAAAAATATTCTAGTCGTTTGTACAGGCAACATCTGCCGCAGCCCTACGGGGGAGTATCTCCTGAAAAAGGAGCTGGGCGAAGGTTTTAACGTGATGAGTGCCGGGCTCGGTGCCCTGGTGGACCATCCGGCCCACGAACTCAGCCAAAAGATTGCCCTTGAGCACGGTGTGGATATGAGTGCCCACCACGCAAGGCAAATCAACATGGATATCCTCAAGTGGGCGGACTTGGTTTTGGTCATGGAAAACGGCCACAAGCAAGAGATTATCCGTAAATACCCCTGGACCGAGGGTAAGGTCTTCCGCTATGGTGAAAGCGTTCAAGTGGATATTCCTGACCCCTACCGTAGGCCCGAAAGTGCCTTTGTGCTGGCTTGGAATTTTATTTCAAAGTTGACCCCCTACTGGGTCAAGAAAATCAAGGAAAGTGAAGGGCAGGCGTAAGCCTGGAAAGAATATGAAGAAAATGAAGTATTTGTTGTTGGTTTCTGTAGCTCTTATGCTGAACGGTTGCTTCTTTGCACCGCAGATGAGAATGTCCGAACCCAGTGATTCTTCGGAATACAACGGTATTTCCGTGTATTTTCACTCCATAGACGAAGGGGATTTCGGTACCGACGTCAAGGCCGCCCCTAACGGGGACCCCTCAGCAAACTATGGCGATTTGGCCGACCTGATTGTGGACTCCCTGCCCAAGTTGGAATACCGCATCGGTCCTCTGGACATGGTCCAGGTGGTGGTGTGGGAACACCCGGAACTCACGTCCCCGATGGGTCAATACCAGCCCGCTGGTCAAAAGGTGACCACCGATGGTAAACTGTTCTACCCCTATGCTGGCGAACTTCAAGCAGCAGGCCTTACGGCACAGGAGCTCCGTCAGGAAATCACCAAACGCCTGTCCGACAAGATTCTGAACGACCCTCAGGTGGATGTTCGCGTTTCAGAATACAATAGTCTTAAGGCAGTTGTGTCTGGAGAAGTGAAAAATCCGGGGTACGCCTTTTTCTCCGAAGCACCCATGACTATCCCCATGGCCATAGCTGAGGTCGGAGGCTTCAACCAGTACGCCGACCCTGCCGGTATGCAGCTCCGTCGCGGCGACAAAGTCTACAAAATCAACTATTTGGAAGCGTTTAAGAAAAAACTCCCCCTGGACAAGATGCTGCTGAAACCGGATGACCAGCTTTATGTTCCTGCTCTGAGCCAGACCCAACGCGAAAACCGCGCCTACGTCATGGGCGAAGTACAGAAGGTGGGCCTCGTTGATTTGGTGAATGGAAAGGTGAACCTTGTGGAGGCTTTGTCTGCGGCAGGCGGTCTCCAGGCATTGAATGCTTCTTCTCGTTCCATTTACGTCATCCGCAACACCTCAGACAAGCGCATCGATGTTTTCAACCTGAACGCCAAGAATGCCATGGCCCTTGCGATGGCGGAACGGTTTGACCTGGACGCCCACGATATCGTGTATGTAGACGCATCCGGTCTTGCCACATGGAATCGCTTCATCAGCTTGATTCTGCCTTCTGTTCAGACAGTCTACTACGGTCTGTTGGCTACACATAACGCCTACGTTGTCAAGAACGACATTACCAAATAGGGTTGACTTGATATGATTAACTTGATTCTTTGCGGTGGAAGCGGAACTAGGCTTTGGCCTGTAAGCCGCTCGCTGATGCCCAAACAGTTTGCTCCGCTTTTTGATGGACAATCTCTGTTCCGTAAGACGGTCAAGACCAACTCTGCCGTCTGCAGTTCTCAGTTTATTGTGAGCAATGCAGATCAGTTCTTCTTAGCCAAGGACCAGCTGGAAGCCGAAGGCAAAAAGGGCTGCATGTTCCTGTTGGAACCGGTTGGCCGCAATACGGCACCTGCTATTGCTCTAGCGTGCCTAACCCTCGACGCCAATGAAATCGTCCTGGTTTCTCCGTCGGATCACGTCATTCGTAAGAAAGACGAATACAAGAAGGTGCTACTCCGGGCCGAAGAACTGGCTCAGGCCGGCAACCTAGTGACTTTCGGCATTACGCCTACCAGCCCCGAGACCGGCTACGGCTATATCGAAGCCGATGGCGAAGACGTAAAGCGCTTTGTGGAAAAACCAGACCTGGCCACTGCCGAAAAATACCTGCTGGCCGGCAACTTCTATTGGAACAGCGGTATCTTCTGCTTCAAGGTCAAGACTTTCCTGGACGAATTGAAAAAGTATTCTCCCGACATTTTGAATGCGGCAAAGATTGCGCTGACCCGCGCCAAAAAAGAAGATGGCGAACCTATCCGCATCGCATTGGAAGACATGAAGGCCATTCCCAGCAACTCCATCGACTACGCTGTGATGGAAAAGTCCTCCAAGGTGAAGGTGGTTCCCAGCGACATCGGTTGGAGCGATCTGGGCAGTTTCGACAGCCTTTATGGCGAATATCCTCACGACGAGAACGGCAACAACGTGAACCCCCGTCACATTGCCGTTGGAACAAAGGATTCCCTGGTGATGGGAAGCCAGCGGACTATTGCCACCATCGACCTGAACGACATGCTTATCGTCGATACTCCCGATGCCTTGCTGGTGGCGCCTCGCGCTAGTAGCCAAAAGGTAAAGCAGGTCGTAGAAAAGCTGAAAGAAAAAGGCAGCGATTTGGTAAGCGTCCCCCAGACGGTAAACCGCCCTTGGGGAACCTACTCCGTGCTGGAATCTTCTGAAAGCTACAAGATGAAGCGTATTGTGGTAAAGCCCGGCAAGCGCCTTTCTCTGCAAAAGCATTTACATCGTTCGGAACACTGGGTTGTGGTGAGCGGAACCGCCACCTGTACCGTAGGCGACAAAGTGTTCTTGGTGCGCCCGAACGAATCCACCTATATTCCGGCAGGAACAGTGCACCGTCTGCAGAACGAGGGCAAGCTCCCGCTGGTCATCGTGGAAGTCCAGGTGGGCGAATACACCGGCGAAGACGATATCATCCGTATGGAAGATGACTTCCATCGCTGTAGCTAGATTTTCACACAAAAAGGGGATAAAGATGAAAAAATTTACTCTGCTTGCAGCTGTCGCCTTGCTTGCCTCCAGCGCTTTCGCTCAGGGCCTTGGCCTCGGCGCCCGTATTTCTTACCAGTCCGAAGCCATGATGGGCGACGATGCTGAGTTCTTTGCAGACGAAACCGTTTCTAGCGGTTTTGGTGGCGGTATCGACGTGTTGTACCATTTTAGCCCGATGGTTGGGCTACATTCGGGGGCACTTTTCCAGCTCAATGCTTATTCCTGGACCGTAAGTTCTGTCGATTATAGTTACCTGTTCTTGAACTTGCAGGTTCCTGTATTGGCGAGGATCAACTTTACTCCTGGATTTTTTGCTGAAGCGGGTTTAGATATGTCCATCAACATGATGGCCTCTGCTTATGACGAAATTTCAGATGAATGGAATGACATAGACAAGTGGAATACCTTCCAGCTGGGGCTCACGGCCGGTGCGGGTTATACCCTGTGGTTCGGTCTGGAATTCAGCGGCCGCTTCAGCTACGGTTTGCTTGATCCCATTGATACAGACCCCACTCCCGATATCAAGCCTTTCCGCTTCCAGTTCGATGTTTCTTACTGGTTCAAGAAGTAGGGAAATTCCATCTCTTAAGCTTAGGCCACCTGTAAAACAGGTGGTTTTTTGTTTGATGTTTCCCATAAACTCGTAAAAAAAGTTAATTTAAGTGTAATTCTCTGGAGGTAAATATGAAAAACAGGCGCTTTGCTTTTCTTGTGTTGGGCTTTGTGGCTGCTGGATTGTCCTATGTTCATGCGGACATTACGGGCAAGGTGGTGGATGAATCCAAAATGCCCATTCACAATGCCGTTGTTAGCATCAAGAATACGTCGGCTGTCTTGCCTCTGGAGAGGACTTTGTCTGGCACAGATGGAAAGTTCCTGTTCTCTGGGAAATATGGTTCGGAAGGGCCTTCGAACGTACGCCCAATTGCACAATCTTTGACAGGGAGGTCTGTCAAAGTTGAAATTTCCGATTTGAACGGTCGGATTCTGAAAAGAGGGGCTGTAGAAAACGCCGTCAACTCGAGTCAGGAAATAAAGGCGCTCCTTTCGGGGTTGCCCCGCGGGATGTACCTGGTATTGGCCAATAACGATGGCAAGAGAAGCTTGCTTGGTAAAGTTAATGCAGAGACTGGTGATTCCCGATACACTCAAGTAAATATTTCCTCTTTGTCCAAGGCTTCTGCGGCAAGCCAGATTCTGGTTATCCGCAAGGCGGGGTTCTTGCCGGAGACATTGCAGGTGAGCGGTGACAAGGATTACGGCTCCATCACCTTGAAGAGGGATCCTGTCGAGGAGCAGATTGACGCGATTATAGAATCTATGACAACGGATGAAATGATTGCCCAGATGACCCAGCCATTGGTTCCAACCACAAATTGTGGCGGTTATACTTGTGGCTCGGCTCTTCAGGGGGGCGGTGAGTATTCCTCCAGCTTTTACTCCAGTGCGTGGCAAAAGAAAATTCCCGTGCTATATGGTAAGGACAATGTTCATGGTATGGGTGATGTTACCGGTGCTACGATTTTCCCTCACAATATTGGTTTAGGTGCCACTCGGGATTCCGCATTGGTCCGTAAGATAGGCAAAGCGGTTGCTATAGAGATGTGGGCTGCCCGTATTGACTATAATTTCGCCCCGGCGGTGACGGTTCCTAGGGATGAACGGTGGGGTAGAACCTACGAAGGATTTGGCGAGAATCCGGAGTTAGTAGCAAGTTTGGGAGCCGCCTATATTCGCGGTTTGCAGGGAGACCACTTTGATGCGGAATGGCGTATCCCGGCACCAGCCCAACATTTTATTGGCGACGGTGCTACAAATGGCGGTGTGGACCGCGGTAACGCTACTTTGACAGACGATGAAATTCGGACTATTCTGCTGCCGCCCTATATTGCGGCCGTAGAGCAGGGCGTACAGAGTGTTATGGCCAGTTTCAACCAGATTAATGGAGTGCACCAGCATGTGGATTCCTTGCGACTTACGGGAATTCTCAAGATGGAACTTGGTTTTGACGGGTTTGTGATTGCGGACTGGGAAGGTATTGAAAATTCGAGGACTCCCGGTCAAACAGACGCTATGAGTTATTCGGGTGGTGCTATAGGTTCCTCTAAAGATGCTGTCAGGAAAGCCATCAATGCGGGCATCGATATGGCCATGGTTCCGAATTCTTCGGACGGATTTATGAGTAACATGAAATCCCTAGTTTCGTCCGGTGATATTTCATTGGATAGAGTCAAGGATGCGGTGCGCCGTATTTTACGTGTGAAAATCCGTGGCGGTCGTATCGCCAACCCCAATGGTCCATCTGACTATGTGGGTAAAACGGCTAACATTGGTAGTGCAGAACATAGGGCCATAGCCCGTGAGGCGGTGCAGAAGAGCCTGGTAATCCTGAAGAACGAGAGTGCTTTGCCCTTGTCCAAAACGTCAAAGATTTATCTGACAGGAAATGCATCCGCAAGTACCGGAATTCAATGTGGCGGATGGACCCAAGGGTGGCAAGGGTCCTCCTATTCTATTTTTGGAGCGACATCTATTCAAGGTGGATTTGATCAGGTGGCAAATGGCGCTAGGGTTACTACTGTCGGTAGTGCAGAAACAGTCGTCTATGTTATAGGTGAAACGCCCTATGCAGAATGGAACGGAGACTTCAAGAACCTTTATTACAGTGGAATAACACTAGGTGGTAACAATATAAGTTACCATGCCAACCAGGTTAAAACATGGAAAGAATCTGGTAAGAAGGTGGTCGTGGTTCTCGTTACGGGTCGCCCGCTTCCGGTTACCGAAATTATCGAGGCGGCAGATGCCTTTGTGGTGGCCTGGCTGCCTGGTAGCGAGGGTGCTGGCGTAGCAGATGTGTTGTTTGGCGACGTAAAACCCTCGGGCAAGTTGCCCCACACATGGCCGAAGTCCTTGGACCAGATTCCCATCAACGAGGGTGATGGCAAAGAAGGCCTGTTCCCCTACGGATTTGGATTGACTTATTAATCCAGCCTGGCAAAAAGTATAAAAAAAACGGGCCGCAAGGTCCGTTTCCTTTTTGCGCCATCGGCGCCATTACTTTTTCTAGCCACTAGAGTCTAATCCTAGCCCCTAGAACTGGCTCAGGAATCTCTGGTCGTTGCTGGTCAGGAGGCCGATTTCCGGAATGGCGTGGCGGAGCATCGCGATACGGTCGAGACCGAAGCCGAAAGCAAAGCCCGTGTACTTCTCGGAATCGATGCCGCAGTTCTTGAACACGTTGGGGTCCACGGAACCGCAACCGCCGATTTCCATCCAGCCGGTTCCCTTGCAGCGACGGCAGCCCTTGCCGCCACAGAACACGCAGCTCACGTCCATTTCGGCGCTGGGCTCCGTGAACGGGAAGAAGCTCGGGCGGAAACGCGTCTTGACGCCTTCGCCGAACAGCTTGTTCATGAACACCTGGAGCACGCCCTTGAGGTCTGCAAAGCTGATGTTTTCGTCCACCACCAGGCCTTCGCACTGTTGGAACATGGGGGCGTGGGTCGCATCGTTGTCCACACGGAACACGTGGCCCGGAGCAATCATGCGGAACGGCGGCTTGTGGGTTTCCATGTAGTGGATCTGCGTGCCGGAAGTGTGCGTACGCAGCATCACCTTGTCGTCCACGTAGAACGTGTCCTGCATATCGCGGCTTGGGTGGTCGGGCGGAGTATTGAGCGCCTCGAAGTTGTACCAGTCCGTTTCGATGTCGCGACCGAAGTCCACCTCGAAACCCATCTGGCTGAAGAAGTCGATAATCTCTTCGCGCACGTCGTAAAGCGGATGTGTGCTGCCCGCCGGAATGCCTGCACCCGGGAGCGTGGTATCTACAAAGCCGCTTTCCAGCTTCTTCTGGAGGGCAGCCTGGTTCGCGGTCTCGATAGCCTTGTCGATTGCCTCGGAGACGGCGACCTTAAGTTCGTTCACGAGCTTGCCGTAAGCCGGACGTTCCTCGGCGCTCAAGCTCCCCATCTGCTTCATGAGGTCGGTCACGGCACCCTTCTTGCCCAGGTACTTCACGCGGAGGTTGTTGACGGCTTCTTGGTTCGTAAGGTCGGTCTGCGCAAGTTCTGCGTCAAACGCCTGCTTCACATTGTTAATAGCTTCACTCATAGTGTGGGTAAAGATAGAAAATAGACGAGAGACGAGAGACGAGAGACGAGAGAAATTTTTATGGTTTTTGCGCGTAGCGCCATTTTTCTCTTTTACCTTTCGTCTGTAGGACCGAAGGTCCGTTCTTTCGTCTAAAAAAAGGGGAAGCCTCCCCACCACCTAAAGGTGGCCATGTACACTAAGGCCTAAAGGCCAAGTGTCCAAAGGTCGCTTTAGCCACGCCTCAGCCTGCTCCGCACGCGGACAAATTACGGCCTTCGGCCTTTACTGTCCGCTTAGCGGCCAGGCTTTCACCGTGTCTTCCGCTACCCCCTCTACGGGTGTTCAGACGCCGCGCCCGTAACGCCTGGCTTTGACTTCCCAGTGAAATTCGTGCTTGTTATCTTGAACACGGTCACGGCGGCGGCCTGTGCGGGCGTGAATTCAAACTTGTGCGGGGTTGCGTGCATAGACGGCGCGGAACCAGAAGGTTGCAGAGCATGAGCGGATTGCGGTTCGCCAGCGGCTTGTCGTTCCATCAGGAGCGTGAGCCCGCGGCATTTCTCGGCGTTATCTTCGACGATTTCCGCCTTGCCCTGCCCGACGACGCTTGCATAGAAGCGTCCGCTCCTGCAATAAACATCTTCGTGAATCTCGATGCGGTTCTCGACGCACATGCTGAATGCCACATTCGGATTCTTGAGGATGCAGTCGAGCTTCTTGCCGACATGCGCACAGTGGAAATACAATTCCAGGACACCATCCATCAAACTATACCCGAATGATATCGGAATCACGTAGGGCATACCCACATTTGCATCGTCTATCATCGCAATGTGGCAGGTCGTACACTGTTCGATAATCTTCGCGATGTTTTCGTCGCCCAAAACTTCTCTATCCTTGCGCCTCATGGTCTACCTACGATAATCTTTTCGTCCGCTTGCTTTTCAACCATATGAAAAATAAAAAATGTGTTTCCTTAGATCCCAAAAGTTTCTTTTTCAAGATATGATTTGGGAATGTTACAAATGGGGGAACATTGGTTTTCTAAATTTTCGGTGTGATTAGTCCCGTCCGCAAAATGTTCGACGGCATTGCAAGCCGTTATGATTTCTTGAACCACTTTCTCAGTTGTGGTCAGGATATATTATGGCGTCGCTATTGCTGTCGTCGGCTGAAAAAGTATAATGCCGGTTGTCGGTTGCTGGACCTTTGCGGTGGTACGGGCGACTTTGCGGTGTGCTACGAAAAATTGTGTACAAAACCAGATGTAGCCGTTCTGGGGGATTTTTCTTTTGGCATGCTGAAAGGGGCTTCTGGAAAAAAGACAGTGGCCATTCCAGTGCAACTGGACGCCATGCGGATTCCTTTTGCGGAAGAATCCTTTGATGTGGTTTTGAACGGCTTTGGAATGCGGAATGTCCCCGATGCTAAGGGCGCTTTGCAGGAGAGTTTTCGTGTTCTTGCACCTGGGGGGAACCTGTGCGTGCTGGAATTCTTTGCGCCACGGAATCTGTTCAATCGTTTCTTTTACGGAATCCTTGCTCCGATTTTTATTCCATTGTTTGGAGCCTTCTTTAGTGGCAAGAAAGAGGCGTACGAGTACCTGGTAAATTCCATCAAGCGATTCTTGCCGGTAAGGGATTTTTGCCGTATGGCTGAAGAATGCGGATTCCAGGTGGCGAAGGTGAAGAGTTTCAACGGAGGAATCTCTTACGGGGTTTTCTTGAGAAAGCCTCTGGAGGCTTTCCGTGGCTAGATTTATCCTTGGGGTAACTGGGGCCAGCGGGGCAATTTATGCGGCCCGCACGGCCATGTATTTGAAAAAGTTTGGTCACGAAGTATCACTTATTGTGACAAAACCTGGACGCGACGTGGTGGAATACGAAGGACAGAAGGGTCTTTTCGATTATGCCGACCGGGTATTCAACGTGGACGATTTTTTTGCGGAATGTGCCAGCGGTTCTACCGATTACGCCGGCATGGCGGTAGTGCCCTGTTCTATGGGAACTTTGGGCCGTATTGCGGCAGGAACTTCCGACAACCTGCTGGTGCGCAGTGCTGATGTCTGTCTCAAGGAGCGCCGGGCGCTGGTGATTGTTCCTCGGGAAATGCCCTACAACCTGATTCACCTGGAGAATATGGAACGGGTGACCCGTGCAGGAGCCCTTGTAATTCCGGCTTCGCCGCAGTTTTACAGCAGGCCGTCCTCTATCGAGGACCTTGTTGATACAGTGGTGGCAAAAGTCCTGAAGCATCTAGGGGCGGGTTCGGCTGCGGACTGTGCCGGAATTGTGAAACCATGGGAATCTCCGCACACCCACTTGTCATCCTGAGCCCCGTAGGGGCGAAGGATCCAGTCCCAAGTCTTGAATATGCGATGAATGATATATGTTGAAAAAAATTTTAGAGTTCGGTCACCTGGTGCGTTTTAGTCATTCGCTTTTTGCGATGCCCTTTGCCATAGGTTCCATGTGGGTCGCGGCTCGGGGTTTCCGCGGCATGGATGCCGCAGAGACGGTCAAGATTGTAGTGCTGATTGTGGGCTGTATGGTGACCGCCCGCAATAGCGCCATGAGCTTTAACCGCATAGCCGACGCCGATATTGATGCCAAGAACCCCCGTACCGCAGGGCGCCACCTGCCTGCCGGGCGCCTGAGCAAGGCGTCGGTCATCGCCTTTCTGGCCGTAAACGGCGTGCTGTTTGTGCTGTTTGCGGCGCTATTGCAACCCCTCGCCGGCCTGCTGGCCTTGCCCGTTTGGTTGCTCTTGCTTTCGTATTCTTATTGGAAACGCTTTAGCTGGCTTTGCCATTGGTTCCTGGGTTTTGCTATCGGTATGAGCCCGCTTGGCGCTTGGATTGCCATTCGGGGCGAGTTTGCAGTATTCCCGATTTTTCTCCTGGTGATTCTGATGCTCTGGATGGGCGGTTTCGACATTATCTATGCTACCCAGGACGAAGATATTGACCGGGAGATGGGCCTCCATTCGGTGCCGGCCCGGTTCGGCCGCAAGCGTGCCCTGCAGATAGCTTTCTGGAGTCATGTGGCCATGCTTGCCCTATGCGTTTTCTTTGGCGTGTTTTGGAGTATGGGAGCCCCTTGGTGGGTGGTGACGGGGCTAATGACCGCGGCAATCCTCTATATCCATTTGTTCCGAAAGTCCGATGACCTGGATGCCATGAACAGAGACTTCTTTTTGGCCAACGTGGCCATAAGTGTGTTGGTGATGGTCGGACTTATTGTGTGGATTTGTATGGGAGGTAACGTCGATGCCCTTTATTAAACGTCCCGACGGAAAGTTTAGCACCGAAGACAAAATCAAGATGTTTCAGCAGATGGGCTCTGTAAGTGCCGTTATAGCTTTGATTTTAATTGTCCTGATTGAAACGGGTGTTGCCGGCGAACAGAAGCCCCTGGCCGAAATGGGGCTTACCGCTATGATTGTGGTGCTGGCCGTTTCTCTTGGTGGAAGCCTGTACTTTAAGCGGAAGTTGTAGCGCCGAAGCGCCGCCCACGCAAATAATCCGCGCAGTCCAAAGAATTGTGACCGGATTGGAGCGGATTATTAAGTGTCGGGAGGGTGTTAGGGAGGGCCTTGCCCTCCCTATTCATTATATTTCCAAATCTGCACTGTACACCGTTTTGACGGTTCCGTCGTCGCATTGAAACTGCAGGCTGCCGTCATCGTTCATGTCGACGATGCGGCCTTTTTTTCTTTGCGCGCCCGCACCGCTTTCACGATTCTGGTCGGTACAGCGATTGTTTACGATGATTGTGCCCCGAGTTCCGATGAACTGGTCCATCTTACGCCAGGCGACGACCCAGGGGGATATCCCGAAGGCCCGAAACTGACCGATGGCCCGTTCCAGATTTGCCACGAGCCTCTGCAAGAGTTTTTCGCGGTTGATGTTTTGTCCGCATATATTCTTGAGGGTCGTAACGGCTCGACCCAGATGGGCGTAATCAGCCGGATCGCTGTTCACGTTGATGCCGACTCCCATGCTGACAGCGGGCCTCGGTGTTCCATCGGCACATTTTGCGTAAACTACTTCTGCCAGAATTCCGCAGAACTTGTGCTTACCGCAGAGGATGTCGTTTGGCCACTTGACGGATACTTTGCCGATGTCGCCGTTGCCAAGCCCCTGGCTGTTGGAATCGTCCTGCAAGCTCTTGAAAACTTCGGCAAAGGTAAGGGCCGCCACCTGCGTGATTTGCGGTGCAGAAGAAAGAGAAATTCCTTCTAGCGTAATCAGGATGTTGAAATAGAGGTTCTTGCCAGCGGGGGAGTCCCAGGTACGCTCGTGCCTGCCCCGGCCTGCGGTCTGTGTGTCGGCTACAATTAGAGTGCCGGAGGCGATTTCCCCTGTGGCGGCCTTTGCCTTCATTAGGGAATGGGTGCTTTCTAGCGCTTCAAAAAACAGGGCGGGCGCATTGCCAAAACCTGTGAGTTGCCAATCCGTGAATTTGCGTTCAGGGGTATACATGTTAGGTGTTAATTCCGAAATCCGAATTCCGAATTACTCGTCCTCTTGCTGCTCCTGCAGCTCCTTCAGGGCTTCTTCGGGGAAGATGGCGAAGAACTCCCGCTTGCGGTCTTCGAACAGCTGCAATATGCGCTCCTGCTCAAACTGCTCGCGGTCGATGTTCTGCATAAAGAATTCGTCACGGGCGAAATCCCTGGTGGTCATCATCTTCTTGATGTCTTCGGAAAGGTCCACCATGTCCCACAAGATATAGTAAGAGCCAACATCTAGACTACCGAAGATGTCCACGTTGAGTATAACCGTGTTGGCCTTGCT
>JAEDLI010000110.1 GCA_016295375.1 Fibrobacter sp.
GGCGCCGCACACGACCTGGAGCGTTTCCTTGCCGTCGTTCACGGTGGTGATGTGCAGGTGGTCGCTGTCCGGGTGGGGTTCGCAGGTGAGGACCTTCGCCACCACGAGCTTCTCGTAGACCTTGCCCGGTTCTTCCATGCCTTCGACTTCGAGGCCGATGGAGGTGAGGGCCTTTGCAACTTCTTCCGCAGATTCCGGAAGATCAACGTGACGTCTGAGCCAATTCAAAGAAACTTTCATCTTTTCCTCTTTGGCACGGTTTTCGCACCGTCAGATAGCCGCAAAATCCGTGCCTTCTTAAATTTTCCCGGGTAAATATAGAAATTACGCCCTTTTTATCGCAGCGGGTATTCCTTGTATTCCTTGACGCCGAATTCCTGACGCAGGTAATCCCAGCGCACCAGACGGTTTTTCCAGTAGTACTTGCGGTACAGGCGGCGGGCTACGCGGCTGGTGAATTCATAGGGAATGGTGTGGTGGTCGTCGGCCACGCTTTCCATAGAAATGCGGTGGTCCAGTTCGCCGTTCACCACATCCACCGTTTCGCCAACCTGCACGTCGGGAATGTGGCTTACATCTACCATGGTGGCGTCCATGCAAACGCGCCCAAGGATGGGGCAGAGCTGCCCACGGATAAACAGGAATCCCTTGTTGTAGCCACCGCGGAGGTAACCGTCGCCGTAACCGATGGCCACGGTGGCGATTCGAGTGGGCTGCTGTGCCATCCAGTAGCCGCCGTAACTGACCGTCTCGCCGGGCTTCACGTCGTGAATGTGGCGGATGGTGGACTTGATACGCATTACGGGCTTGATCGGCCACGGCGAAGGGGCTGCTCCCATGCAGTTGTAGCCGTAGAGGGCAAGGCCCGGGCGCACCATGTCAAAGTGGCTTTCGGGGCGGGTGAGGGTGCCTGCGGAACTGCTGCAGTGGCAGATGGCTGGCCGGAGACCTTCCGCTTCCAGCACGTCCACCAGCCGTGTAAAACGCTGGATCTGGATGTCGGTCTTGGGGTTCCCCGGCATGTCGGCGGTAGCCAGGTGGGTGAACATCCCTTCGAAATGCAGGTTCTTGAGGGAGAGCGCCGCGCGGATGTTGTTGAAGTCCTCGGCGTCAAATCCGTAACGGTTCATGCCCGTATCAACGGCCAGGTGGGCCTTGCAGGTGGTGCCCGTCTCTTTCAGGAACTGGTCGAAGGCCATGGCGGTACGGATGTCCGTGATGGCGGCGGTCAGCTGGAATTCCACGAAGTAGGCGAAGTCAGAAGGAGTGCATGGGCCAAGTACCAGGATGGGCAGGTCCATGCCGTACTGGCGGAGCAGCATGCCTTCGCTGATGTGGGCCACTCCCAGGTAGTCTGCACCGCCGAACTTGGCGGCAAAGGAGCAGGCGAGGCTCCCGTGACCGTAGGAGTCGGCCTTTACGGGTAAGAGAATCTTGGTGTTTGCGGGAATCTGGCTGCGGATGAACTTGATGTTGTTGCAGAGGGCATCCAGGTTGATTTCAATCCAATTGGGCCTTGCAATCTTGTTCAGGTCCGGCGGATTTTTTAGAAGTTTCGGTTCTTCGCTCATGCTTGCTGTCGCCATAAAAAAGGTGCAAGACAATCTAGCAAATTATTCTATAGAAGAAATCCCCTTCAGGCTTTCTTCCAAGCATTCGCCCAGTAGTTTGGACAGGGCTTCCGCCGTGACTCTCGGTTCGCGACTGTCGGTGGACTTGCTCTTGTCGCACTTGCCTTCCCAGAGGGTGGTTCCTTGGAATACATCCGTGAATGAAATGCCGAGGAGCAAATGTGCCGACTGGCCCCCACCGTTATCGACTTCTTCAAGGGCGCCGATGTTTCCAGAGAGTTCGTAATCCGGCATGGTGCCGCCCGCCGCAATGACAGACTTGAACAGCTCGCTCTTTTCGGCATATTCGGCGACAACTTGGGTAATCATGTGCTCTGGCCGGCTTGCCCACAGGTCCAGTTCGTAGAACATGAAATCGTAGGGGGATTCCCGGTAGACGATTCCCGTGCGCTGGTAGGCGGGGTCGATGGTGAATTTTTTTATGGCTACAGTTTTTTGTGCAAACTTTGCGCTTGCCTTGGGCTTAGAAATGTTTTCTACAGCGAGGGTGTAGTACCGAGTGGGTTCTGTGGTTCCTCCACCGAAACATCCTACCAGGGCAAACGTTAGCAACAACAAGGCTGCAAGATTCCGGGCCGCGGTACGGAATAACGAGCAATTAATCATTTGCGCCTCTCCTTGTTTTCTGAATGGATGAGCATTGACGGGTTGTTCTTGATTTTCTGCGAGAATTCCTCCAGGTTCGAAAGCACGGCGTTCAGTTCCGTGACGGCGTTTCCAACCTGGTCTTCGTTCTTGTAAATCATCTGGTCTAGCCGTTTGGTCAACTTGTTGACCGATGCCATGGCCTGGTTCAGGTTGTCGTTGATGTTTTTTGTATCAATGGCTTCCAGTTTTTCTTTGAGGACATCCAGGTCCTCTCCTGCCTTGGCGGCAATTTTAGCCTCCTCGATTTCGGTCATGATATTTTTCATGGAACCGGCGGCTTCCGAGATGTTGCTTATGGGCTTGTCCAGATTCTGGGAGAGGCTGCTCAGGTTCTTGGTGGCCACTTCCAGGTTCTTGATAGCCTTGCTGATGTTTTCAGCATTTTCAGAAGAAAATATGTTGTTCAGGTTATGCAACAGCGTGTCGACCCGGCCGACGATGTTTCCTGCCTGGGAGGCTATTTCGTCAAAGGCGGATTCCTCTGCTGGCACAAAACCGCCTTCGGGCACGTCGGGTTCGTCAAAGTTACCGCCCGAAAGGATTATTTGTTTTTCGCCGGTAAGGGAGATGCCGTGGGTCATGTCTGCCCGCGTCCCTTTTTTGATGGGTGTCCCCTTGTCTACGCGGAAAGAAACGATGACCTGGTTCAGGTTGGCCGAGTCGATGTGGATTCCGGTTACGTTACCCACGTCGATACCGTTCAGCTTCACGTGGGCCTCGCCGTATAGACCTGTGACGGACTTGTTGAAGATGGTGTAGTAGTTGTCGTATTCCCTGTTCAGATATGTCGAAAGCACATATCCCAGAAATACCAGGATAAGGATTCCGCATAGAAGCATGAATGCGCCAATTCGAATCCGCTCTTTTCGTGTGGTTTCCATGGTAACTCCAAATCAGTCCACAAAGTTAAAATGGTAATAGTCCTTGTTGTCAATCTCTTTGGGACTTTCCCTGTTAAAGAAGGATTTTAAAACGGGAAGCTCGCTTTCCATACCCTGCTGCAGAGTTCCGTCCATAAGCACGTATCCGTCCTGTAAATAAATGAATCGGTCGCAGATAATCTTGATACTTTCCAGTTCGTGACTCACGATAACCATAGATACGCCCAGGGTATCCCTGAGTTCCAGCAGGAGTTCGTCCAGGGAGCGGGCCGTCACCGGGTCTAGGCCTGTTGACGGTTCGTCGCAGAACAGCAGTTCCGGCTTCAGGGCTATGGCACGTGCAAGGGCGGCGCGCCTCTGCATGCCTCCCGAAAGTTCCGCCGGATACTTGTGGAACGCGTGCAGCAGGTGCACCTTTTCGAGCCTGTCGGCCACGATGGCCTCCATCTGGCTCCTGGGCATGTAGGGCATACTCCGGATAAGGGGCATCATGGCATTTTCGGCGACGGTCAGGTCCGAAAGGAGTGCCCCGTTCTGGAAAAGCACGCCCATCCGCATTCGGGTGACATAGTCCAGCCCGCTTTTTGCCGAGTAGGTTTTTCCGAAATAGGTGATGTTTCCGCTGGTCGCTTTAATTAGCTTTAGGATGTTGTTCAGGAGGGTTGACTTCCCGCAGCCCGAACTTCCAAGAACCATGCGGATTTCGCCTCTCCGCACGTCAAAGGAAATGTCGTGGAGGACTTCTTTGCCCTTGTACCCTGTTCTCAGGTGTTCTACTTTGAGAGTAATATCGTCGTCCATGGTAACTCCTAGTAGAATGCGAAACTGAAAGCGCAGTCGGCGACGATGATGCTGGAAATGGAAATGACCACGCTGGAGGTGGTGGCGTGTCCGACGGCGTCGGCACCACCGACGGCGGTCAATCCCTTGTGGCAAGAAATCATGGTGATGAGCCAGCCAAATACCACGGCCTTTACGGTACTTTTCAAGAAAAGGATTGGTGGAATTCCGTCGCGGATTTCCTGGAAGTAATTGGCAAAGGAAATGTCAAAGAAGAAGAAGGCGATGAGGAATCCGGCAAGGCAGCCAGCAATGCCAGCGCAGAACGAAAGGATGGGCGTGCAGATGGTCATGGCGATAAAGCGGGGAACCACCAGGTACTGGACAGGAGAAATGGCCATGGCCTTGATGGCCTTGACCTCTTCGCAGACGCTCATGTTGGCAATTTCGGCGGCAATGGATGAGCCGGAGCGGCCCGCCAGGATGATGGTGGTCAGGAGCGGACTGATTTCGGCAAAAATCAGGTAACCCAGGCCCGAGGCCAGGTAGGATCCTCCGCCTACGGCCTTGAGCATGAAGGAACTCTGCAGGGCCATGGTAAAGCATATCAGGGCCACCATTAAAAAACAGATGCCCATGGCTTCGGCACCGAGCCTGTTGATTTGCTTAGCCGTCCCGCCGAACTTGCTTTTTCCCTTGTCGAAGTGTCCGTACAGGCTCCAATAGATGCAGGTGTTCAGGAGGACAAAAATCTTGGCGACACTCCTTGCGACAAGAATCGTGTTTTCGCCGAGCCTTTCGAGAAAGTTCTGGTTGACCTTGTTCTTTGGGGGAATCTTTGGCTTTTTGAGGTGTTGCAGATGAAACTTGATGTCGTCGTTAAAGTGGGTGAGGGTAAGCTTGTAACCGCTTTTTTCGCTGGTGTCTGCCAGGAGGGCGAAAAAGGCGTCTCCGCTATAGTCCATGTACTTCAGGCTCTTCCCATCCAGGAGGAGGGACCCGCGCTGCAGGGCTTTTCTGCAGTTCTGCAGCAGGACCCTGCTGTTTTCAGCGGTGAGGCTTTCCGGAAGTATGATGGTCTTGGTCTGCATGCAAAATCCTAGAAATTGTCATCCCGGTCAAACATGTGGGTCACGAATTCGACGACAAGTTTCTCGTAGGCTTCATCGCTAAAGATGGTTTTTTGCATAAGGTCTACGGTCTCTTTTGACAACTTGTTTGTCTTTGCAAGTTCTGCCCCGCCTTGCCAGTACCGCTTGCGCAAGATATTGAGCCTCCGTTCCCCTCCCCGGTGGTGCAGGGCCCGCATCTGTGGGCATGCTATGAGCTGGTAGCCCTCATGACCCAAGATGATGTCGAACTGCTTTATGATGGGTTCGTAGACCACGTCCAGGTCACACCAGGCACAACTGGACAGCAAGATGATTTTCTGCCCTTCTTTCTGGAACTGGAGCCCGTGGAGGTTAGAATTGGCCGCGTTAACGCCCTCTCCCAGTTTTTGACCCATGTAGGGGTGAACCATTCCCACGATACGGTCCATCAGCACCTTCATCTGTCCGGGGACGCCGAATAGGAACAGCGGGAAACTCCAGATGACGATGTCTGAATTGATGAGTTTTTCACGGATGGCGGGAACGTCGTCGTCCTTGATGAAACAGCTTCCGTCGGGCCGGCCCCAGCAGCTAAGGCAGCCCCGGCAGGGCTTGATGTTCATCTTGTCGATGAAGATATATTCAGTTTCAAAATTTCCGTTTTCTTCAAGGCCCTGAACAAAGGCCTTGGTAGGAATCAGAGTGCCGCTCCGTTCGTTTTTGGGGCTCGCTACCATTACGAGGATTTTCTTTGTTTCTGCCATTCAACGGTCCTAATTCCACTAAGTTAGATTTCTAGGAATGCCTTTAGTTCTTCCATACGCTGCTTTGCCATTTCGACGCCGTGGTTGTAGGATTCGTTCATCCTGTCCATGTCGGTGTCGAACTGGTCACATAGGTCGATGAGGGGCCGAATCAGGAGCAGACGCCCCTCTTTTTCCAGGGCTTCCATCTGGCTAAACTTCTTTTCGTACCGCTTGAGTCGCACCATCAATGCTCTAAAGAGATTGGGGTATTTTTGCTTGTACATGGGGTTGAGTATCGCTCTGTACTTGCGGAAATCCGTCACCGCTTCTCCTGGGTAGTGGGTAGAAATGGCCACTACCTTGTCGCACCCTTTTTCGAAGGCCCGTTCGTAGGGGATGGGTTCGGTAATGCAGCCGTCGGCGTAGTGCTTGTCGTCTAGCTTTGCCATGGGGAAAAGCATGGGCAGGGCGCAACTGGCGCTGATCAGGTCCAGGAGCCGTTTCTTGTCTTGCTTTTCGCTCTTGAATTCGGCCCGGCCCGTTTCGCAACAGGTGAGGCCGATTTCGCATTCGACTTTGGAGTTTGCGTAGGTTTCAAAATCCAGCGGCATCTCTCCATCGGCCGAAAGATAATTCAGGGCATGGAATTCTTTTTGGATGCCGATATACTTGCTGGCCCATTTCTTGCCCTTTTGGAGCCGGGTGGGCAAGACGATAAAGCGGAGACGCCCCTGCTGGCGGGTAATGTAATTGATGGCCGCGTGGGCCCCCGCAGAAACGCCCGCAATGTAGTCGAAGGGGATGTTCTCGTCCATAAAGGTGTCCAGCACGCCTGCGCTGAACATGGTCTGGCGAGAGCCTCCTTCTAGTACAAGGCCCGTTTTCATGCCAGCACCTCTTCGGGAGTTTCTGCGGCAACGGGCAAAGCCTTCGGCTCGGCTATGCCAAGGGCCTTCTGCTTGAGTTGCCAGACCTTCTGTCTAAAGTGTTCGCTCTGTTCTGTTAGATGTCTTGAAGAGGGGATTCCCTTCACCCGTTCAATTTTTTCGGCGTCTCCCACCACTATATGTGTGCGGTGTCCAAATTTGTAGATGCCGTCAAGACCGACAGAAAGAACCGGCGCTCCGGTACTGCGTGCAAGGAAGGCAAAGCCAGTCTTGAACTCGTTCAGCAGCCCGTCGTAACGGCACTTGCCTTCGGGAAAAATGATGACATTGTTCCCTTTTTCCAGTTCGCGTTTGGCAAGTAGCGCCCATTCGGTGTCCATGTTGAACCGGTCACAGGGAATCACGCATTTTGCGTGGGTCAGCGCCCAACGAAAATGGGGATCTTCAATCTGGTCCTTGGCCACCACGATACTCTTGTGGGAAAAGAAAACCGCAAGCATCATGATGGGGTCAAGCATGCTGGTGTGGTTGGCGATAATTACCGACGGAGTTCCGAGATGAACTGACTTGACCGATTCACCTGCAAAGATGACCTTCGGGCGGAACCAGGCGAACATAAAGACCCGCACCGTGTATATCACCACGATGACAACGAGATGCATGAAGCATTCTACCAGCGGGTTTTTCCTTGAGTTCCTAGCCACTAACCACTAACCACTGACTACGGATTTCTATTTCCCCAAGGATTCCTTTGGAATGCTCGTAAAGGTGAGGGCGCCCTTGGCGTGGACGTTGCCGTTCACCTTCACCAGGCCCTGCTGGATAAATTCGTCAGCCTCGCG
>JAEDLI010000111.1 GCA_016295375.1 Fibrobacter sp.
CTCTACAGCAAGGACGTGACATTTTCCAAGCTGGGCTTTGTCATCATCGACGAACAGCACCGCTTTGGCGTGGGCCAGCGAGAAGCTTTGCTTTCCAAAGGCGACTACCCCGACATGCTGGTCATGAGCGCCACGCCCATCCCGAGAAGTTTGGCCATGACGCTGTACGGCGACCTGAAGGTCATTTCCATCAAGGAAAAACCCGCAGGACGCAAGCCCATCAAGACAAGACTTGTTACGGCAAGCAAGCGCGACGACATGAAGCGTTTCATCTGCGGCGAAGCCTTGAAAGGAAACCTCTGCTACTGGATTGCGAGCCGCGTGGAATCCGGCGATGGTTCGGCAAGCTCACCAACCGGAGAAAGGAGTATCCGCAGCGTCGACGAGATTGTCGCGGAACTCCGGAATTTTGCGGCAGGTATAAACGGTGCAACAGCAAATGCAGGTATAAACGGCGCGCCCCTGGTGGTAGAGGGCGTCCACGGCCAGATGGACGAATCCGAAAGGGACGCCATCATCGCCCGCTTTGCGGCAGGACAGATCCACATTCTGGTGGCCACTACCGTCATCGAGGTGGGCGTGAACGTGCCTGCGGCAAACCTGATGGTCATCGACCAGCCGGACCGCTTCGGGCTGTCGCAGCTGCACCAGCTGCGGGGCCGCGTGGGTCGCGGCAATCAAGAAGCCTGGTGCTTCTTGATGCAGCCCGAAGGCGAAACGGCAGACACCAGCATGGAGCGACTTTCCAACTTCGCCGCCACCGAAGACGGTTTCGAGATTGCGGAGTTGGACTTGCAAACCCGCGGGGCGGGCAACCTAGAAGGCAACGAACAGAGCGGTGCCTGGGTGTTCCGCTGGTTCGACTGGATAGAGGACCAGGAACTGATTTCACAGACCCTAGAAACCGCCGCCAATATTCTCAAAGAAGAATCGGCCTTCGACGACAACGCCAAGGAAAAAATCCAGGCCTGGTACGCCGAAAAGCCCGTAGTCAACGAAGACGGCGTGCACTGACCGCGCACCTGCGGCTAGCCTACCCCAACAATTGAGTCATGGTCCCGAAAACAAGGGCCGTAAGCACTACGTTCAAGAAGAACATGGCCCGCCGCACAATCATAAAGAATAGCGGTTGCCAATGGAATATGCCGTCAGTGGGGTCCAGCAGTTCCTTCACCGCCAAGAAAATATTGATAAGCCCGGTCACAATGAGCATCAGCGCTCCCGGGAAAAATCCTTCGCCCCATACCAGGACCGTAAGGCCTATGCCAAAAATCATGGCGATGACGCCGATGACAATTTCCACCCGTAAAATCATGTTCTTGATCTTGCGCACCTTGTTCACTACAATCTCTTTCGTCTCGTCAGCCAAAACAACCTCTCAAAAATCCATCCGTCACAGGCTGTAACTGGTAGTCACCGAAAAATGGGGCATTCCCTTCCGCTCCCCGTTCATGGGGAAGCTTACGTCCAGCTTGTTCACCAGCCTGCTGATGGACTTGGTCTGGATAAAACGGATGCCCGCTCCCAGCACGTAAATCAAGTCCTTGCGGTTGATATCTTCCAGTTCCCAGGCGGTCTCCCCCACAGACGCAAAGGCCACCACCACCGGCACCAGGGTCGCGATTTCAAAGTCGAAGAAATACCTGGGCTCGATGCTGCCGTAAACCCTGGCCTGACCCGTATAGTAACCCGTAGGGAACCCAACAAATCCGTCGGAGCCACCCAGCGAAAGCTGGTAACCCAGGCGGGCGTCTTCGTACACATCCACCAGGCCCCGCAAGGCCGTAGAGAAGGAATTGCTGGGGTGGAAAATGTATTCGCCGTCAACACGTCCGTAAAAGTCCCTGCGTTCCCCGTGGTCCAGGTAAAAATACATCTGGGTTTTCAGGTTCAGGTGGTTCCAGCCGCTGCCCAGGTACAAGTTGGTCCAAAAATCCAGACGGATATCGTTGTTGTCGGAACCCAGCTGCTCGTAGTTCTTGGAGATTTGCGCCTTCAGGGAATAGCCCTTGTCCACATCTTCAGTCCACTTGGCGTTGTGCAGGTTCTTCACCTTCTCGTAACGCAGGTTGGAATACATCACGTAGGCGCCCAGGCGGGAATCCTTGCGCCTTGGCAGCCACAAGTCCCACGCCGCACCGGAATCGATGACATAGGTCTGGTCATTATGGGTGAACAGGTAGCGGTACAGGCGCCCCTCTTCTGCTGTCTCCCGATGGTAATCGTAAGTTGCCCCCAGGTAGAACTTGCGGAGACTCCCCCCAAAGGAACGGCTGAATCTAAAACTCAGGGAATCCTCGATAAAGTCTTCCACCTTCAAGAGCCGCACCGTCTCTTCGCCGTTGTATTCCAGGGTATCCTTCGTAAGAATTCCCTCCTGGTACATTTTCTCGTTCAGTGCCACATCCGTGCCGTTTTTCGCAACGGTCGCGTCTGCGCTAGACTGGACAAAGTCGGCATCTTCCACGCCAAGCCCATACACATGTATGTGAGGCGTGGTAAGCAGCCGATAGTTTCTTGCCACAGGGCCCCGAGGCAAGTCCCCGCTTCCATAATAATAGGCAAACCGCTTGTTTTTGAGACCCGCCAAGGTATAGGCCCACTGGTTCACGCCCCGACTCAGGAACGGCACGTACATCTGCCAGCTGGCCAAGTAGCCGTCGGTATTGTAACTGTAGAGCACGTCCAGGTGGTTGTAGCGGAAAAGGAAATGGGGGTCGGAATACTCCGCCTGCCACATGTCGCGGAATTCGTCATGGCCGTAGTAAAAGCCCACCTTCTGCCCCAGACCGAGGAAGTTGCTCTCCTGGATGCCGATTCCGTAGTTCAGGTTATCGTAACTCCATTCGCTGCCCGAAAAACCGATGCTGAAAGGCAGCGTCAAGGTCCAGTTGTCGCTGGTGTAAACATCCACGAAGGTGGAGTCACCCTGGCCACTCACCTGGATACTGGCGTCCGAAAGAAAGTTCTGGTCCCGCAAGAACCGTTCCGATTCCAGCATCAGGTTCAGGTCCACCACATCGCCCTCGTTGAACAGCAGTAACTTGCGGACCGTGGCCTCCCGGGTCTCGATATGGATGACGTTCAGCAGGTCGTAGGCCCACTTGTCGTACTTGGTGTGGTACTTGGAATCGTCGAAGGCGTCGCCGATGTGGTAGCGGATTTTATCGACCCGGAAAGGCGCCGTGGAATCAGCGGCTGCAGCATTAGCGGCAGGTGCGCCGGACACGCCCTCGGCAAAAACCGAGACCGCGAGGGCACAGACGATAAAGGGCAAAATCCGCATGACGGGGACAATATAGAAAATAGGGGTTAGGGGATAGGATCTAGGGGATAGGGAAATGTGGAATGTGTGGTGTGGAATGTGATGTTCGAGGAATGTCATCCTCGCGCAGGCGAGGATCCGCTCGATGTTCTAGACTCGGGCTGATAGAGGCAAGAAAACTAATGCGGGATTCGGAATTGTCATTGCGAGGTCCGCAGGAGCGTGGCTGTCTCTATTCCAAATACAAGGGGGGGAAGCCTCCCCCTCGGCGAAGCCTGTAGTCTTCGCCTACCCCCTCGTGCGTCGCGTCTCTTTCCGCCCCACCTCAAAAAAGTCATTTTCTGTCACTAAATTTAATGTAGATTTAAGGAGTAAAGAAAAGAGAGGTTCGTTATGTCTTTTTGCGCCTTGGTCATCCTCATCACCGCCGTCTGTTTCTGCTCCACCGGTAGCACCGGAAAATAATCGATTCACATCAAGGGGTTTTAGGCACAATCCAAACAAGAAAAGTCTATTTTTTCTGAGCTATCATAAAAAAAGCCTATGATTCTGCATAAACCAGACTTTTACGACAAATTCAAGTGCACTGCTTCCCGATGCAGCGATACCTGTTGCGTCGGATGGGAAATAGACATTGACCAAGCTTCGCAAAAAATCTATAGCGAGGTGCAGGGAATATTTGGCGACAAACTCCGCGCAAACATTGAAGACGGCCATTTCAGGCTGCTTCCCCATGACCGTTGTCCTTTCTTAGACAAAGAAAACCTTTGCGAAATATACAAGAACCTGGGTGAAAGCGCCCTCTGTGATATCTGCAGGGAGCACCCGAGGTTCGTGGAAGTCTACGGAGACATCATGGAAAAAGGCCTCGGACTCTGTTGCGAAGAGGCAACGCGGCTATTACTCGAAGGCCAAGGCCCCCTCACCTTCACCACAGAAAAATGCGACGAGCCCGAAGACAACCTGGACGAAGACGACATTGAAATTCGTGACCAGGTCTTGTACGAAAGAGAGCAAATGTTCAAGGCACTTGGTGATTTTGACAAGCCTTTGGGTGAACGACTCTACACCGCTTTCGGCTGCACAGCCGAACATCCGTTTGCACCCCTAGAAAACGCCCGGGCCTTGTACAATCTCCTCGCCAAGACGGCCAGTTTCGGACCCGCCTGGGATGGCGCACTTGCGCGCATCAAAACCAGCATAGAGGAGACAGATGGGAACATCCAGGACCAGGGCTACTTTTCCGAAACCGAAAGCATGCGCCTGCTGGCCTACCTCATTTATCGCCACTTCGCCAAGAGCCTTTACGAAGGCTTGGACCAGGGCAAGCGAAACTTCGCCCTATTCTTCTGGAATACGGTTCGATTTTTCAGTCGCGAACTAGCAGGCATCACCAGAAAAAATGCGGACGAAGGCTCCCAAGATTCCGAACTTACCAAAATAGGAGCCATCAAGATTCTTTCACGCCAGCTGGAATACTGCGAAGAAAACATGGTCCTGATCGAATCGGCACTGGATATCTGACAGCACCCCGTCGAACGGGACGCCATGTACGAGACTTTCGGGTAGATGGCACTAGAAAACCCCGTGCAGAATTGCACGGGGCTTTCGTCGTTCTTAAGGAATAATTCTTTTAGATTACTTCTTCTGGAGCGGGGTATCCTTCAGGATTTCTTCGACCAGGTTCTTCATGTTTTCTTCCCAGTCGCCCTTGCCCATGGCAAAGCCGAGGTGGACACGAGCCTTGAGCGTGCCGCTCGCCACAACGGTCTTGCTGTCGGCGTTGGCAATGGAGTATTCGCCGGTAAACTGGAGGTAGCTCTTGGTTTCGGCGCTCATGGTGAGCGGGTTCATCTTGGTTTCGGAGAGGCGGGAAACTTCGAGGTTGCTCATAGAGATGATGAGACCAGAAACGCCGTCGAGAGCGTCAAACTTCGGGGAGGGAACGAGATAGTCCTTCTTGCCGAACTTGGTCGAGGTCATGGTGAGGTCTGCCGCTTCCTTAGCGGAGAAGTTGGCGGCGATGTCGGCCTGGCTCTTCAGTTCGCTGCCCATCTGCTGGGTGAACCAACCGGAGAAGTTGCTGGAGAAGTCCGGAAGGTCGTCGGCAACATCGTCCTGGTTCTTGACGACAGGTTCGGTGTAGAAGACGGTCACTGCCGTTGCCGGCTCAGTCCAACTAGGGTCGATGTTCTTGAGACCGGCCTTGCCCCCGCAACCGATGAGAGAAAGTGAGACTGCACAGAGAAGAAGTGCAGCAAATTTTTTCATGTTATTATCCTCCTGATGGAAAATTTCCAGAAAAACGATATTGTTTTCCTGACGAGACAATATAGGAAAAATTTGTTCTAAAAAAGAGATTTTCGTGCAATAAAAAATTTTTTTCGAAATTTTCCGTCAAAAATTTTCTATATGACTCAATCTGAGACATATAGAGTTATAACTTGCCAAATGTAGGCAATTTTATGGTAGATTTGGGCAAAATAAATTATTCCAAAGTGACAATTCAATCAATAAAATTATTCAGCAGAAAAATAATTTTCCTACTAAATAATTTTCGAAATTTAGCCATTTATTGGGCGTTCCCCGGCCAAGGGCCGAGTCGGGTGCTGCTCGCCGAGCACGCTCGGCTCATCGAGCCGCTTGCGCGTCTCGCCACAAAGGTGCGACGCCCCCTAACGCGATTCTAGTGTGAAATGTGAAGTGTGGGATGATTGTTTATCGGCGGGTTAATCGGAGTCCTTGATGCAGCGGACGGAGTAGGCGTCACTCTTGTAAAGCCTTTGCTTGCCCATGAGTTTGGATCCATAAGACAAATACTCAGCATGGGTAGTGTAATGAGAGAAATCAGCACTGGTTAGGGTAGTATGGAAATAAGCGAGAAGTCCGGCAGCGGAGAATAAGCCGGAGCTGATCCTGTAACCAGCAGGAATCCCTGAAAAACCGAGGGTGTCGGTGCCGAAATATTCATTACCACAATATTCCCATCCTATCTGCGACTTGAGAGCCTTGCCTGACGTTTCTTCGCCCGCTGCATTATACAAGATAAGGAATTCATCATCATAACCACCATCAAATCTAGGCAAATGCCAGCCTGAAGGACAAATGCCCCGCACTTTTTTAGGCATAGTGCAGTTAACGCCATCACCACAATTCACACCATTGCCATTATCATAGAGTGCAACGGAATCTATTGCCGCCGCCCAGGTGTAAAGGCGACCCGCCACGTCGCAGTTCTCGGTTTTATTGTCGTAACACCAACTGCGTTCCAACAGACTCGGTGTCTTGACGCTGTCAGCGTAGTTCAGGTTCTCCGCCATCCATATCTGGTCACCTATCTGCACCGTCCTGTAAACCTTGCCGTCGCGTTCATCGGTCATGGAGCCGTAAGTAATATTCGGATTAAAGTAGGCTTCCTTTGGCACATCCCAGTTCCAACTCATTAGAGAGACCCAACCATTTGCCGTGCAATAATACTTGTTAGTTTCGGTCACAACGCCATTTGTTCTCGTCCCCACTTCTGCGTTGGTGCACGTTTTGCCATAAGTATCCATGTCAATTTCCTTGGCCTTTTCCCACGAACCATTTTTACAGACAACATAAGACGAAGAATCCTTCTTTCCGATAAATCCTTCCCTACTCGCATTGCATTCTGGCAACGCCTTTACCGTGTCCTTCTCGCAACTCTTTATTTTGTTGTCGTTCCCGCCGCCGTTCTTGCAGGTGGACTTTGCGGCGTTGAAGGCGTATTCCTGACTGATTTCATTGGTCATGTCGCTATAGACTTTCAGCGTGTCGATGTCTTCGACCCCCTTGTAATCGATCGTCTTGACCATAAGCTGCGTGCCTTCCACGAAATAGATGTATTCCATGTCCCTGTCAAAGCCATCCTTGCGCACAAAGTGCCATGTGCTGATGTCGGTCTTGACCATGGCGTCGCAGGCGCCCACTTCGGTGCAGGTCTCGTTCACGGTGATTTCGGGTTCTAGGATTTCCGTCGGGCGCGAGCTGCTGGACTTGGCGGAACTGCTTGATGTCGTAGCGTCGCTCGACGAGCCGTCCTTATCAGAATTCTTGGAATCGCTGGAGCCGTCGGTGTCCTTGCTGCCCGACGACTTTGTAGAACTCGGCTTTGTCTGATCGTAGGACTTGAACCACTTCTCGCCGTCGCATTCGTAGTTCTCTTCGAGTTCGGTCACATAGACCTTCTCGCCGATGAC
>JAEDLI010000112.1 GCA_016295375.1 Fibrobacter sp.
TAAATGACCTGTATGCTTACGGTACCGGATTTTATAGAGGAGAGTTTTAAAACAGAAATATTTCCCTTCCCGTTTTTGTCTCCGATGGCGTGAAATTTATAGACGCCTTCGCGTTCATTCTTGATCCATGAAAAATCTCCATTTCCCTGCGACACCATATAATACTTAAATCCGTTTTCGGCATTCACTTTTATAGCAATGGGAATGGATGGTTGAGTCTTCGGATTCCAATGATCAGTTGTAATTGTAGAGACAAATCTTATGTATAGTGGCTTGCCTTCAGAAAGTTGATTTCCATCGAAAGATTTTCTCCAACTATCTCCAGCGCCGTCTAACGAATACTCCAACGTTTGCGACACTTTCCAATCATCATAATCGCATCCATTGAAGCATTCTTCATTCGCTTTTTTGTATTCGGCAGACTCCTTGTTGATAGAGCCGTCTGCATTGATTATGTTATCTGCGAAGGCGATGCAGGCTAACATTGCGATTGAAACGAGTAATTTTTTCATGGTGTTCCTCAGTGTTGAATTTGAAATAATGATAGGTCGTTTTACGGACATAGATTTGGGATAGGTGCGGGGGTGTAAGTTTTCCCGTTAATGATATACCTTATAATGAATTCTGTCGGAATTCGTGAGCTGCCAATATATCGAATATCACCTGAAACAGAAACTTTTTTCCCTTCTTTTAGGGCTTGGGCCCACATGTTTTCTAATTCCGTAAAGGCTTTATTGGCAGACTTGCTCATAGAAACTAAATTTTCGTATCCTCCTGTTCCGCCAAACCTATTGGCTAAAAGATGCCCGCCAACGCCGCATTTCAATTCTTTCCCGATTTTTGGTTCTATGGAATTGCGTGGATTGCCATTTGTCAGTTTCAGGTTCTTTACAGAAAAATATTTGACACGATGCAAATCGTCCCCTACATAGGTGGCGCCGTTATCTACATAAGCACTCACTTTGAAATTCCCTTTCGGAATGGCTTCTGGATTTCGGACCCCCTGCTCGACAACATCCCACGATTTGGCTTTAAATGCACCCCAGCCACCCGTTACGGCACCTATTGCAGCACCCCACATAAAACCGTCGGCAGCGCTTTCAATTGCGCCTTTTTGTGCGGCGGAAAGATTTCCGCTCTTTAAAGCCTCTATTAAGCCGCCAAGCCCACCGCCGACAACAGTTCCTGAAATTGCGCCAATTGCAGCACCTTTACAAGATGCAAAGGCGATAGCGGCGACTGGTTCTGCTCCCGTGGCACCGGCAACAACGCTTACTGTTCCCGTGATGACAATGATTGCGGTGCCTGCAGCAAATTTGGCGGCGACTTTAACCCAATCGATGTCATATTTTCCTTCGTAACGGTCTCTCAATTCTTGGACAGACATTTTTTCGATATGCTTGTCACGCAAATCCAGGCCGCTAGAAGAAATGACTTCTTCAGCGAAAGTCATTTCTGCGTAGGTTATTTCTGCGAAAGTTTCCTCAGCATAGGTTGTTTCTGCATAAGTTACTTCCGCAAAAGTCTCTTCGGCGAATGAAAAAGCCGTTGCGAATAGGAGTAGGGCTAAAAATGTAAGTTTGTTCATATTCAACCATCATTCTAGATGAAAACTATCAAAAATAGGCTTGATTTCTTCTTTGAAAAATTTCTCAGCCGTTTCATTTGAAGGTGTCACTTTTTCATAATCTCCATTCGACATTTTCGATCAAATGTAAATAAAAAAAAACAATGTCAAGTGTTTTTGAAATTTTGACATTTTTTACAATATCGAGGTTCTTTTTAATCCAACATGTGGAATTACCCGTATTTTTATGGGTTGAATCCATATTTTTAAGGACAAAAACGTCAATTTTTAACAATTGTGGGAATAAAAAACTAATAATCATTGGAATTTGTGTTCAGCAATCTTAGGAATTTTATATATTTGACTCAAAAAAGGGGTCAAAATGGACAATTATCGCACGCGATACATCGAAAGCCAAATTGAGCGACTACTCAAGTCTAGCAGCGCTGTTCTAGTCGCTGGGCCCAAATTTTGCGGCAAGACCACAACTTGCCTGCGCATGGCAAAAAGCAATATTCGACTTGCTACACGCCGAAACATTGAACTCGCACGAATGGAACCCCACAACACACTCTTGGGCGAGCAGCCAAGGCTTATCGATGAGTGTCAGACTGTTCCCGAACTTTGGGATGAGATCCGGGCGTGGGCTGACGAGAAACCTGGTTTTGGGCAGTTTATTTTGACGGGAAGTTCCACCCCTGCCGACAAAAGCCAGATTCACCATTCCGGCGCCGGGCGCATCGTAACACTCCCCATGCGTCCCATGTCTCTTTTCGAATCCGGCGATTCTACCGGGACCGTTTCACTTGCGGAACTTTTTTTTAGTGAATCTCCCAATGTTTATGATACAAATGAAAGGCATTCCCTAAAGGACATGGCCTTCTATACCTGCCGCGGAGGATGGCCTCTTTCGATTCTTGACGACCGTGATGTTGCGCTAGATGTCACTGCGAACTACTACAATGGATTTTTCAATTTCGATACAAGCGAAAATGAAAAATTTCGCAATAAGAAACCCGAAGTTCTTCGGATGATTCTGCGCAGTTATGCCAGAAACATTTCCACCGAAGCCGCCTACAAGACAATCATTCAGGACATTATCGAATCGAACAATCGTACCATGGATACTAAAACATTCGACGATTACTGGGATGCGCTCAAGGATTTGTTCATCATCAGCGACATCGACGCATGGAACCCGAATCTCCGCAGCAAGGCGGTGGTGCGCACCACTCCTACTAGGCATTTCGTCGATACGTCCATCGCATGCCAGGCACTCAATATTTCTCCTGATGATTTGATGGCCGATTTAAAATCCTTCGGTTTTTTCTTTGAGGATTTGGCGGTGCGCGATTTGAACATCTATGCGAGTCTGCTTGGCGGAACTGTCAAACATTACCGAGATAGTCGTGGGCTTGAATGTGATGCCGTTGTTCATACGCCTAAAGGGAAATGGGGTGCCATTGAAATCAAGCTTGGTGGCGACAAACTCATTGAAGAAGGTGCTGCAAATCTGAATAAACTAAAGGATGATGTCGATGACCCGAACATGGCCTTTATGGCGATAATCACAGCCACTGGTCCCGCGTATCGGCGCGTAGACGGAATATATGTTACTCCGCTGAACTGTTTGAGAGCGTAAAGCCTTATTCCGCTTCTTGCTGCAGCTGCGGAATCATTTGCGAAGACCATTCCTCGAAATCGCCCGCCTCGATGTGGTCGCGGGCCTGCTGCATCAGGTGCAAATAGAAATGCAGGTTGTGGATGGTGGAAAGCGTCCAGCCGAGAGGTTCCTCGGTCTTGAATAGGTGCCGCAGGTAGGAGCGACTGTAGTTGCGGCAACAGTAGCAGTCGCATTCCGGGTCCAGCGGCGCATCGTGCTGGTGCGCAAATTTGGCGTTCTTGTAGCGGAGCACTCCCCTGCTGGTGTACACAAGGCCGTCCTGAGCGTTTTTCGCGGGCAAAATACAGTCGAACATATCGACCCCGCGCTTGATAAGCGAAAGCAGGTTCCAGGGCGTGCCCACCCCCATCACGTAGCGGGCGCGGTCTTCGGGCAAGTAGTCGGTGCAAAAATCCGCAATCTGGTACATGGTCTCTACGGGTTCGCCTACGGAAAGGCCGCCCATCGCGTAGCCGTCGGGAGCGAGTTCCTTGAGCGCCTCGATGGACTTTTTGCGGAGTTCCTTGTGCATGCCGCCCTGCACGATTCCGAAAAAGAATTGCGGGTAACTGTGAAGCGGCGGGTTCTTTTCGAGCCATTCCATGGCGCGGCGGGTCCATTTGAGCGTCAGATCCAGCGAGTGCGAGGCCTCCTCGACGGTGCTCGGATAAGGCGTACATTCATCGAAAGCCATGATGATGTCGGCGCCGATTTCGCGCTGGGCCTGCATCACGGATTCGGGAGTGAACATGTGGTGCGAGCCATCCAGATGGCTATGGAATTCCACTCCCTCTTCTGTAATGTGGCGAAAATCCTTGAGGCTCCAGACCTGGAATCCGCCGCTGTCAGTGAGCATGGGGCCGTTCCAGCCCATGAACTTCTGCACGCCGCCCGCTTCGGCAATGAGCTTGGTGCCCGGTCGCAGGTACAGGTGGTACGTGTTCGCGAGAATGATTTGCGCCTGCATTTCGCGCAGGTCTCGCGACGAAAGTCCCTTCACACTCGCGAGCGTGCCCACCGGCATAAAAATCGGCGTCTCGATTGTGCCGTGGGCCGTGCGGATTCGTCCGCGGCGGGCCTTGCTGCGCGGCGATTTTGCCAGAAGTTCGAAGGGATTCTCGTTCACGGACTAAAGATAAATAATCGGGAAATCGGCCCGATATTCCTTGATAATGTATGGATGCGCTTTTGCGTATGCAAGAATCTTTTCGCCAAGTCCATTTTTCACGAGTTCGTTGAGAGCTTGGCTCGGAACCGCACCGATGCTCGGGCATGTGGGCGTAAGCGCGATGACGAGTTCGCCGTCTTTATTCATGATGCGGAGCGGCCAGATGGAGCAGTCGAAGGGCTTGTCTTCGGGCTTTAGGATGCAGCCTTTTTGCGGGTCCAGGAAGGTGCAGGAAACTTCTTCTTCGGGGTCGGCGGTACGGTAATTGTTTTCGAGAACGAGGCGACCCGCGCAGGATTTTTGCGGGTCAACAACCGCGCGGAACTCCCCCACCACGCCGTATTCATTGGGCAGGCTCAGTTTCTCGACGACTTTGAGCGGAAAAAGCGGCGTTTCCCAGAGGCTCTGCCGCCGGAAGGAACAGCAGAACTTGCAGGCAGCGCATCGTTTTTTTGTTAAAAGACTTGAAAGCATATTAGTCTAGGAGATCCCCGCCTTCGCGGGGATGACATTGTGAGTCGCAGGGATGACAATGAAGGTCGAGACGACACGTAACGTGGGTTTTGTCAAGAATCGTCAGCGGGTAGTACGAGAGTTTTGCCTTGCGGAGGCCTTCAAGCCCGATGTCTTCTTCGCGGTTGATGAAATTTGCACCGGCGGCTACCAGGCGTTGGGCAAACATCTTGTTGATGACGGCATACCCGCCATTGTCTGCGTATTCCCCGATGACCTTCTCGAAATGGATGTCCCATGCGCCGGGAGCAATCTCGGAAGCCATGGTCACGCCGACAGCTTTGCCTTCTACGTACAGGACTGCCCCCTTCATGCCGAGTGCGTCGAAGTTTTCCAGCGCTTCCACGATGGCGCAGTATTCCGCCATGCGGGACTTTTCGTTTTCGGAGCGTTCGGCCCAGGCGGCTTCGGCGCAGTCACAGGTCGGCTCGCAGGCGGAATCTCCTGCGACAGACTTAAGCCATGACTTTTCAATTTCCAGCGCGACGCCGGCATTTTCAGCGGTGATTTCTTGCAGTTCAAACTGCCCATAAGTGCGATTGAATCGTGATATATGATTGCGTTTTTTGCGGTACTGGTTACCTGCGAGAGTCGCTAGCGCTTCTGCGGAGTAAACGTAGTCACTGTCGCCACGGTTATTTTCAAAATGGAGAACAGGCTCGGCGCTTTCCTTGCCAAAAAATCCATCCGTTTCGACGACGCAATTCGCATTGAAATATTCCCGCAAAATCTGCGCCCGGGGCTCGTCCACAAGGCAGAATTCCAGCGGGCGGCCCGTTGCCCGAGCATCGTCTGCTGTCCACTTGAGCGCCGCACCCACATCGCCCTCCCCTAGCGGGAATGCGTACCCGCGACGGCTCCCCTGGCCGTTGTAATAGCGGAACAGGAATCCGTCTTGCAAAGCAACTTGCGTGCCGTATTTTTGGCGGAGTAGATAGATGTTTGCAAAACTGGCATCGCTTCCGATATATCCAGAGGCGGCCACGGCTTTTGCCGCGGCCTCCCTGTCATTTAATTCTGGAGACTTGAATGGAATCACTTTTCCCAGATGGTGTTGGGCAGTTTACTGATATCCCTGAAATCCAGTTTTCCGGACACACCGGAATCTACGTCCACGAGCTTAGCCAGGGGTTTCCCAGCCCGCTCGATAACGACTTCCTCTTTCTGCAAGGCCACCTGATTCAGGAGCGAACCGAAGTTCTGCCTTGCTTCCATGGCGGATACGGTCTTGGACATGTTACTTCTGTTCCAGAGCTTTTTCGGGTTCGGCGGATTCCTGCAGCACCTTGTCCTGGATCACCAAGTCCACACGACGGTTCTTCTGGCGGCCTTCCTTGGTGGAATTGTCCGCAATGGGCATAGTCATGCCGAGGCCCTTGGCGGTCAGGCGGCTGGCGTCGATTCCCTGTTCTACAAGGAAGTTCATCACGTTGTCGGCGCGCTGCTGGGAAAGCTTCATGTTGTGTTCAGCAGAGCCAGTGTTGTCGGTGTTTCCTTCGATGGACACGTTAAACTGCTGGTAAACGGTAAGGATTCCCGCCACCTTGGCAAGGCTGGTCTTCAAGTCCTGTTTCAGGGTAGCCTTGTCCACGTCAAACAAGATGTCGGACATAGAAAGGATAATGCCGCGGGCATCCTGGGAGACCTGGATCAACTTGGACTGGAGTTCATTCAGCTTGTTCATAGCCTCCTTCTGGCGGGCTTCGGCCTTGGCCCGTTCTTCGGCAAGGGCCTTCTTTTCGGCTTCCAGGGCCAGGCGTTCTGCTTCCAGCTGTTTCTGCAGGTCGGCTTCGCGTTCACCGGCGGCCTTCAGGGCAGCTTCGCGTTCGGCGGCTTCTGCCAGGAACTTGTCGCGATTCTGCTGCATTTCGGCCTGGAGTTTTGCTTCCTGTTCCTTCATGGCGTCCTTGGTTTGGGCAAGCCTTTGCTTTTCGGCTTCCAAATCTGCCGCCAGGTTAGAGACCTTGCCACTGCGGGCATTGGCAATCTGTTCCTGGATGGTCTCGATAGAACGGTTGGTGGCGTTACGCTTTTCCCAGTTTTCCGAAATGTGGGTACGGCGTTCCTGGACCTCTATCTCGGTCTTGATGATTTCGGCATACAAAAGGCAGTTGTCCCCCATGGCCTTCACATTTGCCTTGGGATACTTCTTCAGTTCGTTCTGGATGTCAGACGCCTTTGCCTTGGCTTCGAGGAGGGTAAGTTTTGTATTCCAGGCATTTGCAGGGATTTTCGCTTCAAGGGCGTTTAGGGAATCCATGCAGATGTCATAGACGGTAGGTTCGGCTTTTTTGCAGGTGTCGGCAGGTGCAGCCTTTTCTGCTGCCGGCGCTTCGGCAGGCTCAGCGGCCTTTGTCACTTCGGCGGGGGCTGCGGCATCGGCGGCATAGGCAAACGAGGCAACCAGGGAGGCGGTGGTCAAGAACTTAAGCGTCTTCATTATTTGGCCTCCTT
>JAEDLI010000113.1 GCA_016295375.1 Fibrobacter sp.
TCAGCGGTCCGGGCGCCTTGCAGAATGCGATTGCCGCCGCAAAGGAACGAGCCGCGTCTTATAGGGGCTCTTTATGAGCGGGGATAAAACCAAAAATTTTTACCAGGGAGCCGTTGATGCGGAAAATAGGAGGAGTCCCGACGCGAATGTGCAAGTCAGAGGCCTTGCTCTTTACCATTTCGCGAAGTAACTGCTCAATCCTTAAATCAGCCATCTACTAGCCTCCAAACTTTTCATTGTAAATCTTGCGAACCTGTTCCAGGCGTTCCTGAATTTCCTTGTTCTCGGGTTCCTTCTTGGCCAAGTCCTGGTAGATTTCCAGAGCCTTGTCACAGATTCCCTGTTCCAGGTAGATTTCAGCCATGGTACGAGTATTCTGGCTTGCTTCCAGGTCAGCATTGACACTATCCAGAGTAGCCAAAGGATCCTTCACAAGGCCTGCAGAGACTTCGTCATCGGAATCGCCAGACATCAAGAAGTCAACGCCCTTGTTCGAAGGCTTTTCAACCGGAAGGTCATCGTCATCGCTTTCGTCTTATAGGGGCTCTTTATGAGCGGGGATAAAACCAGAACAAAAAAACTGTTATAATTCCTGGAAATTACCGATAATACGCAAATGATCAGGACTCTCGGAGGAAACTCGCAGGGACTAACAGTCACAAGAGTTTCCTCCTGCAGAAACGTTTTTTGCCCCAAAAAAGTCTTGTCCGCAAAGCACTTGCAAACCAGATCCGTTCTTGTGTTTTTTGACCGAGATGTGGGCTTCCCGAGCGAACAGTCGAACAAAGTGAATCTGTGAGCCGAAAGCAACTCGTATCAACGAGTTGTGTCGGCGACCTTTGGACACTTAGCGCTTTAGCGCTTAGTGTACATGGCCACCTTTAGGTGGGAGCGAGGCGATTTCGTAGATTCTGCTACAAGATTGAGCCGAGCAGTCATTATGATGAACGAGAGATATTCACATCGAGGGAGAGATTTGTAAAAAAAACAGGTCTGTATCCTGCTCCTTCGAACCTAACGCGACTATGGGGCTAAAGCCCCAAGTCTTGTATATCGCCCCTTTCAGGGCTCATGACACGGGAACGGGGTCTTAGGGGCAGAGCCCCTAGGAGAGGGGGTAGCGGATGCGGCTAGGAGATCCCCGCCAAGATGATAGCGGATCCTCGCCTTGGTTCGACTTCGCTCACCACAGGACGCGAGGATGACGAGAAGGGTCGCGGGGATGACAAGTCGCAGAAGCGAGGGGGAGGCGTCCCCCTTTCAATAAAAAACTACCGGCCGTTCAATAGGATTCGGGCGGGGTTGTGGAGGATGCCGTTGGAAGCGATTGAGCTGTAGCCTTCGTGGACAGAGGCGATGGGGTGACCCGCATCGTCGAAGAGGTCCGACTCCCCTTCGATGGTGGTGAACTTTCCGCCCGCTTCCTTGAACAGGAGCGGATAGGCGGCAATATCCCACAGGGAGACAACGGGGTCCACCATCACTTCGGCGCGGCCCGACGCCACCATGTAATAGCCGTAGCAGTCGCCCCAGCCGCGGTAGAGGTTCGCGCTCCGGCGGAGTTTCGCGAAGCCTTCGCCAAAGCCCACCGTTTCCATGGTGTTCACCGTCCCCGATAGAACCAGGGCGTCGGTCAGGGAATGGACTCTGGAGCAGCGGACCGAGTGTCCGTCCAGGAACGCGCCGCCGTCTTGAACCGCCCACACGGCGCTGTGCAGGGCCGGTATGCGGATGACGCTTGCCACGGGCACATTCTTGCGGTAGAGTGCAATCAGCGTGCCGAACAGGGGAACGCCCCGGATGAATGACTTGGTGCCGTCGATGGGGTCCACGATCCAGCGGTATTCCTTGTCGGAGAGGCCGTCGCCGAATTCTTCGCCCAGCACGCCAAAGTCGGGTGTTTCCTTGAGCCAGAATTCACGGAGCAGTTCTTCGGTGTTCTTGTCGGCGAGAGTCACGGGCGTCCTGTCCGCTTTCCATTCGATGCTAAGGTCCCGCTGGAAATACTTCAGGATATTTTCTTCGGCCATCTCGGAGGCCTTAAGGGCGATTTTCAAAAGATCCAGGTTTGTAGCCGTTGCCGCCATCTATGCCACCTCTTTCCACTTCTTGACCAGGGCCATCAGAAGTTCGTTTTCTTCGGGCCGGCCCACCGTGATGCGCACGTGCTCGGGCATGCCAAAACTGGTGAGTCCGCGGACAATCATGCCGTTCTGTTCCAAAAATGCCACAAACTCCTTCGCCTTGGCTCCGATGTGGACGCAGACGAAATTCGCCTGGGTGGGAAGCACCTTGAAGCCGAGAGCCATAAATTCACGAGTGAGGAACTGGATTCCCTCGCCGTTCATTTTGCGGGTGGCCTCTATGTGGTCGGTATCCCCAAGGGCGGCGATGGCGGCTACTTGTGCCGCCTGGTTCACGTCGAAAGGCGGTTTCACCTTCCACAGGTGACGCACCACCTCGGCGCTGGCCATGGCATAGCCAACGCGGAGCCCCGCAAGGCCGTAAATCTTGCTGAAGGTGCGGTTGATAAAGAGGTTCGGGAATTCGTCCAGGGCGCCTACCAGCTTGGGGTAGTCGGGAGCAGTGGCGAATTCGGAGTAGGCCTCGTCCAAAAACACCAACACGTTCTGTGGGACTTTTTTCAAGAAATCGCGAATTTCGGTTTCGCTGTAGTAAAGGCCCGTGGGGTTGTTGGGGTTGCAGATAAAGGCCACGCGGGTCTTGGCATTTATGGCCTTGGCAAGGTCGTCGAGACAGGTCTTGGCCTCCCCTTCGCCTACGCCAACAAAATCCGCCCCGTTGGAAAGGGTGGTAAACTTGTAAACGGAAAAGGTGGGCGTAATGGCCACACAGTTGTCGCCCTGACGGATGAACGCCTTCCCAACCATGTCGATGATTTCGTCGGAGCCGTTGCCCACCACAATCTGTTCACGCTTGACGCCGAACTTTTCGGCCAGAGAGCGAATCATGGAAGGTGCGTCTCCGCGGGGGTAAAGGTGCAGACTGTCGGCAATCTTGTGGAAGGCCTCCACCGCCTTGGGCGATGCCCCCAGCGGGTTTTCGTTGGAGGCCAGTTTCACCACCTTGGTAAGGCCGTAACGTTCGCGGATTTCCTCGATGGATTTTCCGGGAACATAATCCGAAAGCTTGGACAATTCTGGACGGGGTTCAATCATAATCACCTCTTTTTCGCAAGAGCAAATCTAGTAATTCCACCGGATTATTTTAAATTTGGCACCATGAAACGCCTCGCCGTACTCGCCACATTCATATCGGCCCTGTTCGCCACAAGCGCTTTTGCGCTGGACCCCATCTGGGATATGCACTACACCTTCGGCCCCGAAAGCCATAGGGCTCCCAAGTTCGGCGCAGGCGTCGGGCTCCGTTCCGACTTTGATTCCCGCGTGCTGTTCCCCGCCAACATTATGGGGACCATCTCCAAGGATTTTGAAATCGGCGCAAAGATTGACATCGATACCTACAACAAGATGGACAACACCCAGCTATCTCTGGACATCGGCGGTAAATACCACCTGCAACCAGGAAGGTTCATTGAGCTGGACGGTTATTTCGGGCTGAACAGGAATAACGGGAGCGCGGTGATTCTCACCTACGGAACGGAACACTTTATCGCGAAGAACTTCTCCAACTTTTACGAAGCCCGGGCCGGTTTCCTAGATGGTGTCACCGGTGAAGATGGCTACGTAAAATTCGCCTTTGGCATGACTCCCACCTTGAATTTCGGACACACGGTCCGGGTGATGATTGAAATCAACACCTCCGAAAGCGTGGGGCATATTTCCGACGACTTCATGATTGATATCATTCCCAAGTTGGAGGTGGCCCTGGGTGCAGCCCGCGTCCGCCTGGACTTTGACATCGGCGTCATGCAAGAAAAGAACAATGATCAGAAGACCATTGCTCTTTATGTGATGACGGCGCTGTAGGATTTTTAGGATCTAGGATCTAGGATCTAGGGGCTAGGGGCTAGGGGGTAGATAAATATTAGACGCACGAAGTGCGTGATTCTTATTCACTAGATCCTAGCCTTTATTCTCTAATCCCTACTCAACCACAAATTTCTCACCGTCGTAGTCGATGACCACGGGCTTTGCCGCACTCACGTTGCCAGCGAGAATGGCATGGCTCAGCGGGCGTTCCACGTTCCGTTCCAGGTAACGCTGGATCGGCCGCGCACCGAATTCCGGCTGGTAAGCGCCATCGGCGATGGCATCGAGCGCCTTGTCGGTCAGGGTGAGCTGCAAATCCTGACGGGCGGCGCGTTCGGCGAGTCCCTTGAATTTGAGCTTCACGATGTCACGAATCTGCGGCTTGGTGAGGCTCTGGAATACCAGCACTTCGTCCAGACGGTTCAGGAATTCCGGCCTGAAGAAGCTACGGAGTTCTGGCTCGATTTCCTTCAGGGTCACCGGGTTCGCGACGCCGTTTACACCCTGCGCATTAGCCGAGGCTGCAGCGCGGTTCTGGAAGTGTGCGGCGCCCAGGTTCGACGTCATGAGAATCAAGGTGTTCTTGAAGTTCACCGTACGGCCCTTGCCATCGGTCAGTCGACCGTCGTCAAGCACCTGCAACAGCGTGTTGAACACGTCGGGATGAGCCTTCTCGATTTCGTCCAGCAGAATCACGCAGTACGGATGCGTACGCACGGCTTCGGTCAGCTGGCCGCCTTCTTCGTAGCCCACGTATCCCGGAGGCGCACCGATCAAGCGGCTCACGCTGTGCTTTTCCATGTATTCGCTCATGTCAATACGCACCAGCGCATTCTCGTCGTCGAACAGTTCCACGGCAAGCGCCTTCGCAAGTTCCGTCTTGCCCACACCCGTCGGGCCCAGGAACAAGAAGCTACCAATCGGCGCATTCTCGCGGCTAAGACCGCTACGGTTACGCAGTATCGCTTCCGAAACCGCTTCCACGGCCTCGTCCTGGCCAATCACGCGGGCATGCAGGCGTTCATCCAGGTGCAACAACTTGGCCTTTTCGCCTTCACAAAGCTTGGTCACCGGAATTCCGGTCCAGCGGCTCACCACAAGGGCAATCGTCTCTTCGGTCACCTCTTCGCTCAGGTCGCCGTCGCTTGCGGACTTCTTGATTTCTTCCGTCTTCGCGGCAATTTCCTTTTCGAGGTTCACAATCTTGTTGTACTTGAGTTCGGCAGCGCGATTCAAGTCGTAGCGGGCTTCGGCCTGCTCCATCTCGTCCTTCGCCTGCTGCAAGGACTTTTTAAGGCCCTGCAACTCGGCGTTTTTCGCGCGCCTCTCCTGCCAACGGTCCTGCATCAGCTTGACTGCGGCATCGGTCGTCGCGAGTTCTTCACGCAACTCTTTCAGGCGCTTTACGCTGGTGTCGTCGGTTTCCTTCGCCAGGGCCTGCTCCTCGATTTTCATCTGGAGTTCCTTACGCTGCAAGGTATCCAAGGCTTCGGGCACGGTATCCATCTGCGTCTTCACAAGGCTTGCCGCCTCGTCAATCAAGTCAATAGCCTTGTCCGGCAAGAAACGGTCACTGATGTAGCGGTTCGAAAGCTTCACCGCGGCCACAAGCGCGTTGTCGTGCAGACGCACGCCGTGGTGCGCATCAAAACCATCCTTGATGCCACGGAGAATAGAAATCGATTCTTCTTCGCTGGGTTCGTCAACCTGTACGGGCTGGAAACGGCGTTCCAAGGCGGAATCCTTCTCGATGTACTTGCGGTATTCCTGCGTGGTGGTGGCACCGATGCAGTGCAGTTCACCACGGGCCAGCTTCGGCTTGAGCATATTGCCCAAGTCCATGGAGCCTTCCGTCTTGCCTGCACCCACGATGGTGTGGATTTCGTCGATGAACAGCAAAGTATTGCCGTCTTCTTCAAGGGCGTCCAGCACGGCTTTCAAACGTTCCTCGAAATCGCCACGGTATTTTGCACCCGCCATCAAGGCAGACAAATCCAGCGCAAACAACTTCTTGCCCTTCAGAGCGTCAGGCACATCGCCGCGATAGATACGCTCGGCAAGGCCTTCCACAATGGCGGTCTTACCCACGCCCGGTTCGCCCACCAGGCAGGGGTTGTTTTTCGTCTTTCGGCTCAGAATCAAGATGACACGGCGGATCTCTTCTTCACGGCCAATCACCGGCGAGAGTTTTCCGTCGGCAGCCATTTCCACGAGCTCACGACCGTAGAGTTTCAGCGGAGACTGTTCCTCGGCATTGGCGGCCCCTGCAAACGGGTCCGAAAGCCAGGTCTCCACGACCTCGACGCTTCCCAGCGCATCTTCGAACACCTTCGCAAGGCCACGGTCGCCCGAGAACTTCATCAAGGCCACGAGCATATCGCCCGGGGTCACCATACGGTTCACCTGACGCGCCGCCTGCACCGAGGCGCGCAAAATGCGGTTCAAGTCGTTATCGGGTTCCACGTCGGGGTTCACGCCTTCCATGCGCGGGATCTTCTGCACGAACGGCTCCAACTTGCCGCGGAGCTCATTCGTCTTCGCGCCCTTCGACTTGTAGAGTTTCTTCAAGGTGGCATCCGGGCCTTCGACAAGGCCTACCGCCAAATGCGCCGCACCCAGGTAGGAATGTGAGCAACGGTCGCGCAGGCTCTGGGCCTTCGCCAACACCTTTTCTGCATCGTTGTTAAAATCAGACATAGTTGCCTCTTTTTTATTTTTACCGCTTTCCAGATGCAAAACCCATGCCAAGGGCCACACTCGGCAAAAAACGCACAAAACCGTGCAAAAAAGGCATTTTTTGCCGTAAAAAAGCAAAAAATGTCGCATTTTTCAGCGGCATTTTTTCAAAATAAGACGCGCGGGTGTTTAATTCCGCATAAATAAGGTATATTCAGAAATCGAGCCTTATAGGGGCTCTTTACGAGACGAGGCAGAACCTCGTTCAAAGCTCAAATTTCATCCCCCTCCATTCTGCAAATTCGGCTAATATGTCAATATTTATTGACAATTCAATCAA
>JAEDLI010000114.1 GCA_016295375.1 Fibrobacter sp.
GTTTTACCCCAACCCACAATGTTGTGCCAGTCGGTCTGTTCTTTCTGCTCGCCGTTGTTGTCGCGGTAACGACGGCTGGTGGCGAGGGAGAAGGAGACGCGCTTGCGTCCACCGGTCTGGCTCATGCGGAATTCAGGGTCCTTACCAATATTGCCAATGAGCATCACTTTGTTCAAATAAGCCATAATTTATCCTTTGCTTTTTTTGTTCACGGGGGAAAAATAAAAAAATACGCTTGTCATTTTTGTCATTTTTTAGGGAAATATTCCCCTCTAGGGTAAAAATTTCTTAAACCTGGCTTTAGAAAGCCCTTTCTTGAAATGTCCGCCCATTCCCTAACTCTTAATTCTTAATTTTTAACACATCTCGTAAACCTTCATTTCCACATTCCTAACCCCTAGATCCTAAATCCTAATCCCTATCATATGGTCTCTCTCGCACTCTCCCGTTTTGAAAAGGCTTTTCCCGCAAACCTCAAGGGCAAGCGCCTCGGCGCTGTCCTCCACCCGGCATCAGTTCTCCCGGACCTGCACTACACTCTCGACCTTCTCAAGGAATACAACGGCAAGCTGTTCATGCTTTCGGCGCTCTTTGGCCCGCAGCACGGCATCAAAGGTCACACCCAGGACAACATGATTGAGTGGGAAGGCTATACCGACCCCGAACTGGGTATTCCCGTCTATAGCCTCTATGGCGAACACCGCGAACCCACGCCCGAAATGCTCAGCCACGTGGACATGATGCTCGTGGACCTGCAGGATGTTGGCGCCCGCTACTACACGTTCATCTGGACGCTGTTCCTTTGTATGAAAGCCTGCGAGAAGGCGGGCATCCCCGTTATCGTGGTGGACCGTCCGAACCCCATCAACTGTATCGACGAAGAAGGCCCGGTGCTTGACTTGAATTACACGAGTTTTGTGGGCCTGCACAGTATCCGCACCCGCCACGCAAAGACGATTGGCGAATTGGCGGTGCAGTTCAAGGAGGAACGCTTCCCCAAGTGCGAACTCTACGTGCTGGGCATGGAAGGTTACGACAAAAAGATGTGGTACGACCAGACCGGACTCCCGTGGATTTTGCCGAGCCCCAACATGCCCACCCTCGATACCGCGATTGTTTACCCCGGCATGTGCCTGTTCGAGGCCACCAACGTGAGTGAAGGCCGCGGCACCACCCGCCCGTTCGAAATTTTCGGCGCCCCGTTTATTGATGCCGTCAAGCTCTGCAAGTACATGAACGGATTGAAATTGCCCGGCGTGTATTTCCGCGAGAACTACTTCCAGCCCACGTTCCACAAGGGCGCGGGCCAGATTTGCGGCGGCGCGCAGATTCACGTGCTCGACCGCGACAAGTTCCGTAGTTTTGACATGGCGGTAAAACTGTTGCAGTACATCTTCAACGAGTACCCGAAGGATTTTGCCTGGAAACAGCCGCCCTACGAATACGAATTCAAGAAGCTGCCCATTGACATTTTGCTCGGCAACGGCACATTTAGACGAGACTATATAGAGACAAGCATTTAATTGATGTGTAATGTGGAGTGTGTAATGTGAAATTAAAATTACTCACTACACATCTCACATTTCACACCTCACACCGCGGCGTAGCCGCGAAAAGGAGACACAATGACTGAACAGAAAAACGGAAAATTTGAAATGCCCGCCCTCCCGTATGCAGCGGCGGACCTGGCCCCGGCCCTCAGCGCCGAAACCATCGAGTTCCACTACGGCAAGCACCTGCAGACCTACCTGAACAACCTGAACGCGGCGCTTCCGGGCAGCGCCTTCGAAGGCAAGTCCCTCGAAGACATCGTGAAAACCTCCGAAGGCGGCGTTTTCAACAACGCGGGCCAATTCCTGAACCACTCCATGTATTTCCTGCAGTTTGCCGCCCCGAAGGCCGGCAACGCCCCCTCGGGCAAGATCGCGGAAGCCATCGCTCGCGACTTCGGCTCCTTCGAGAAGTTCCAGGAAGAATTCCAGGCGAAGGGTGCCGGCCTCTTCGGTTCCGGCTGGGTCTGGCTCTCCGCCGATGCGAGCGGCAAGCTCGTGATTACGCAGGAAGGCAACGCCCAGAACCCCCTCACCAAGAGTCTCAAGCCGCTCCTCACGTTCGACGTGTGGGAACATGCCTACTACATCGACTACCGTAATCGCCGTCCGGATTACCTCAAGGCGCTCTGGAGCATCGTCAACTGGGAAGTGGTGAACAAACGACTGGGGTAGATGCTGGGTATAAGTCGAAGTATATGGGGTGGGGGAAAGCCTTCCCCTGGCTTCTGCTGTATGTCATCCCCGCGTTTTTTCTTGTCCAACCTTCTTGAGAACGCGGCAGGGGTTGCCTACGGCAACGACACCCTGCGGGATGTCCCGTGTGACCACGCTCCCCGCCCCGATAACACTTCCTGCACCGATTGTCACTCCGCCACAAATGGTCACGTTTCCTGCAATCCAGCAGTTATCTTCGATGGTAATGGGTTTTGCGTATTCCAGGTCGGTGAGGCTTCCGTCGGGTTTTTCGAACATGTTGCGTTCTTGCCAGCGAAGCGGGTGCATGGGCGTGAGTATTGAAACGTTCGGACCGATAAATACGTTGTTTCCGATGCTTACCGGGGCACAATCCAGAACGGTAAAATTGAAGTTTACGTAACTCTTTTCGCCAATGCGGGTGTTGCACCCGTAATCAAAAAAGATGGGCCCCTGCAGGTAAACGCCCTTGGCGGGGGATTCCCCTAGAATCTGAGCAAGGGTGTTTTCGCGGTACTTGTCCGTTTCCAGTAGGCTGTTGTATTGTTGGCATAGGGCGTGGCATGCGCTTCTTCTGGATGCAAGCTCCTTGTCACTGGGGTCGTATAGCTCGCCTGCAAGCATTTTTTCTTTTTCGGTCATAGCAACAATATATAAAATGGTTGAACTCGATTTTCTAGGGCTTGATGGTTATCGGGGTTCCGTCCTTGACGGCTTCGTAAATTTCTTCGATTTCGTCGTTGGTGACCGCGATGCAGCCGGCGGTCCAGTCTTTCCACTTGTGCCAGAATTTAAAGAGGAATGCGGGAACCTTGTTCGGGTAGCCGTGAATCATGATGTCGCCGCCGGGTTCGTAGTTGTCAACTTTTGCAGCATTGATTTGTTCCGCGCTCGGGTACGAAATTCGGAGCGATAAATGGAACTTGCTTTTGGGGTTGTGAAGCACGATGGTGTAGTCGCCTTCGGGCGTCTTGTTGTCGCCGGACTTAACCTTAGCGCCCATGGGATTCTTGCCAAGTGAAATCCTGTAAGTCTTGACAACGGTCTCGCCGTTTCGCAAGTGCATTTGGCGCTTTGCCTTTTCTACGAGAATGTTGTCAATGGGTGTGAAGAGCATGGGTTTCTGAATCCTATCCGCCCAAAAACTTGGAGTAATTCCGACCGACCTTTTGTTTTGTAGATGTCGTTATCGAATTAATGAAATGATGTTTCTTCGGTTGTACAGAATCCGAGCAACTGTTATTGTTTTTGAGTTTTCGTCAACCCAATAGAATATGGAATAGTTCTGTACGACCAACTTTCTGAAGTCGTGTTTTAGTGGCTTTATGGGGGTGTAGGCTGGCTGTGAATATGGAAAATCGGCTAATGAGTCAATGTCGTCAACGATGCGCTTGATAAGCTCCGTTGCGGCTTTGGGCATCCCGAGTTCATTAGAAATGTGCGCGGCCGCACTCTTCAAATCAGACAGGGCTAAGGGTAGATATTCTACTCTGTAGTTCATACAGCGGTAAGTTGTCCGATTTCTTTTAGGATTTCTTCTGAAGTATATCTTTTGGTGGATTCTTGCGCCTGCAGTTCGGCTTCATGTAACTTGGCATAGATTTCATTTTCAATTTGAAAATGGGCAAACGCTTCCATGCTCATAAGAACCATGTCGCCATAGCCGTCTTTAGTCAAGAACACAGGCTGTCCAGATTCGTGGACGGTCTTGGAAATGTCTTCGAGACAATCTTGCAAGTCTGAAACGGGTCTTATGGCATTCATATAAACCTCACCGGTATAAGCATAATATATAAAATTTTGCGAGAAAGGGTAGGGGGAAGCCTCCCCCTCGCTACGGCTCCGCCTTAAAACCCAACATTCTTGCCCAAAGAAATTCTGTACGTCTTGACAAATGTCTCGCCGTTGCGCAGGTGCATTAGGCGCTTCGCTTTTTCTACGAGAATGTTGTCGATGGGTGAGGTGAGCATGGGTTTAGTGAAATTTAAATAAAAAAAGAGGGGAAAGCCTTCCCACCACCTAAAGGTGGCCATATACACTACAAGTGTCCAAAGGTCGCTGCAGCCTTGCCCTTCTGTCACCCTGGAGCGGAGCGATAGGGTCCATGGCAAGTCTTCCGCTTCCCCTTCGCCTAGGGCTCCGCCCTAAAACCCTAGAATTGACTATATTCTTAATCCATCTACTAATGCCATTTGTCCACTTTCAATGAGTTTGTTTGAGTATTTTTTTATGACTTCATCAAGGAAATCGTTAATTGCATTTGAATGATTCTTTAAGAACCATTTGATGTGATTTTCGATATAGTCCATTCTAATTTTGGGATCGTTTAAATCATTTGGGACACGACTCATTCTTTCGTCAATGCTGTCAAATCCTTCAAATTTTGTTTTAAGACGCTCTTTTGTCATTTTCACATAGTCAGGATTGATTTCTATCCCAATTCCGTTTCGATTTGTTTGTTGACAGACTCTTAAAAGTGTGCCACTACCAGAAAAAGGATCTAATACAGTATCGCCCTCATTCGAAGAACACAGTATTATTCGTTCATATAAACCTTCTGGTTTCTGTGTTGGATGAGATTGTCGATTTTTGTTGCAATAGTGCATATGTGAAAATTCCCACACATTACCTGGATTTGCACCTCGCATATTGTTTATTGAACGGTAGAATTTTTGTGGTATGCGGATTGCATCTAAATTAAAGATAAAATTTGTTTGATCCTTTGTAAAAAATAAAATATCGTCATGCCTTGGAGAAAATCCTTTGGTTTTGCCAATTCCTTGTGTGTAAAACCATGTAATCCAAGAATTGAAAAACATTTTTGCGTCTTGCTCTAATATTTGATATATGTAGGAAATGTATTTCATTCCCATAAAAATATATATGGATCCATTTTGACTCAAAATACGTTGAGCTTCTTTGATCCATTCTTTCGAAAACTCTAAAAATTTATTGAATTCTAGGCTGTCTTGGTTGTTTCCGTAATCTTTGTTAAGGTTGTATGGTGGGTCGGTAACAATGAGTTGAACGGAATTACTGGGAATTTTCTTTAGCTCTTCAAGAGCGTCTCCGCAAATAATGTCTAGTCTTTGATCCATCCGTTTTTCCTCGCTTCCCTAATGAAGTCGTCAATAGTCCGCCTTGTACTATGTAAATATTTTTTGTCGAGCAACTTGCACATTTCCCAAGTAGTGCGAACTTGGCGTGATACGTAGTGGATGTCTTTTATTTGTATTTGTCCTGTTCCAAGAGCTGGGTTATAATTTATGTCAGCTTCGCTAATAAATTTTAAATCATATGCGTTAAAATCTACAACTTCCATAATGCCATCAACAAGTTTTGTTTTTTTATTTCGTTCCGAATATACACGATGTTTTATTGAAAGAATTATGAAAAGAAAATCAGGGTCTTTTACATATGCTGTTCTAATTCGTGAAAAAGACGTTATATTGGGACCTTTGCCACTGCCAGGAATGTCGTCTGCTGTTGCTTTAACATCTACGTTACCTGTTAGAACGTTTCCGTTCTTTTTGAATTGTAATATAATATCCGCCATTCCAAGTCGTTCTTGGGTTTCGACGTTTATAAGATTGTAGGAATTGTTTTCCTTGTCTCGAATACCCGAAAAAACTTCACCAACCCAAGCTTCAATCATTGGTCCTGCAATTTTGTTAATGTTCTCTAAGGGTAAACCTAATTTAAGATTGGTGTTGATAATGATTTTATTATCACCTTTTTTCATTCGATTATCAAGTATAGAACAGATTTGTTTAATAACATAATCTGAATCCTTCTCGTAAGTTTTTGATTCATGAGGTATTTTGAATGTAAGGTCTTCATATTTCATATGTATTTTTTTTCGCTAAATTTTTAATGGTGATATTTTTCAATCAAAAATATACAAAATGTAGAATGTCTTTTGTTTCAAGGGATGAAAACAAGCAAAAAAACGCCCGGCTTTTAAACTGGACGTTTTTTTTCTTTAGACGAAAGAACGCTTCGCTTTAGACGATAGACGAAAGATCTTTGAGAAAAATCTATCGTCTTTCGTCTATTTAAGGAACTGCATATACGGCAGCTTCTTGGCAAGTTCCTGCACCTTGTCGGCGTTGGCCATAAGGGCGGAGCGTGCGTGCCAGGAGCCGTCGAGGAACTGGCCGCGGGGGCCGTCGGCGAGCGTGAGCTCGATGGTTTTGTCACCCATCTTGAGCGTGCGGCTTTCGGTGCTCGTGACGAGTTCTTCGCTCGGGTGTGCTTCGATCCAGGCGAGAATCTTGTCTGCAACTTCGTGGCTTACCTTGTAGCAGGGCACGCCGATAGCGACGCAGTTACCGAAGAAGATTTCGGAGTAGCTTTCGGCGATGATGGCGCGGATGCCCCAGCGCTTGAGGGCTTGCGGAGCGTGTTCACGGCTGGAACCGCAACCGAAGTTCTGGTTGGAAACCAGGATGGAGCCGTTCTTGTAGGCCGGGTCACGGAAAGGATGAACCTTGCCCTGGGCTTCGAGACCGGCGATGTCGTCAGCGAAAGCGTTTGCGCCGAGACCTTCGAAAGTTACGCACTTGAGGAAGCGTGCCGGGATGATACGGTCAGTGTCGATGTCGTTACCGCGAACAGGAACGCCGGAACCTTTAACGATGTCAATAGAATTCATTTTTTTAATCTCCTTAGCGTTACTTGATGTACTTGCGGACGTCGGTGACACAGCCTTCGAT
>JAEDLI010000021.1 GCA_016295375.1 Fibrobacter sp.
CAGACTTTTTGATTTTGCAAACGTGATGGCGGGGCTGTTCCTGGAATACGAGACGAGCCGTCCTAGCGGGTTCATTGCCGATTCCGAAACCAACGAAAGCGCAAAGGGGATTCTCGACTGTTGGGAACAAGGCTCCTTGAAGGATTTCTTCATTACCCGCGACAAGACGGCCGCGGCAAACGAATCCTGGCAGCGTAAGTTGTATTCGTCCCTTTTCCATGCCGGCGATGGCGACAAGTCCCTTCTAACCCGGGTATTCGACAAATACGCAAAAAAAACCGGAAGAGAAATCACTTATCTCACCCTCCCCTACCTGTACAAGGCCTGCAAAGGGGAAGACGTCAGTGTAAAATTCCACTACGAAAGCGGACTTCCTATCTTTATTTTCGGGCTTTCGGGCATGGGACAGTTTTACCGCGTCATCTTGCAGGAATTCGCGAAAGGCAACCAGGTCTATGCGTATATCCAAAACCCGTGTATGGCATTCTGGGAAGACTGCAGCGGGACCCGCAAACCACTTGAGAGTATGAAACTCGCGCTCCCGAAACTTGCCACCAGTCCCGACGATGAAAGCGAAACGATAGATGCAGACGAAAACGAGCTTCTGCGCGATTGGGGCAAGGCGGGTCGCGACAACATCAAGCTGTGGAGCCTCGCTACCGATTACAATTTCATGTTCGACAGCAATTCCATCGTTGATCGGAATAGGGAAACGTCCTGCGACACACTGCTCCACAACGTGCAATGGATGATAGCGAACCGCAAAAATGTTTTCAACGAAAATGCGGGTATCCTTGCCAGAATTCCCTTTGCGAAAGACGAATCCTTCAGCGTGACGACAGCCCCCTCGAAAATCCGCGAGGTGGAAATGCTCCATTCACGCATCTGCAAACTGCTTTCTGAAAAGGATTCCGAAGGAAATCCAAAGGCAACGATTGCGGACATCCTTGTCGTGTCGCCTAATATCGACGATTACCGTACAGCCATTTTCCAGGTTTTCGACCAGACCCGCAACGGATTTCACGTTCCCTTCAATATCGTGGACTCTGCCGCCCGCGACTCCCTTACGGCAAATGCACTCGGCATCCTTTTTTCCATCCGTGAAAAGGGCGGGCTTTCAAGGCCCGACTTTTTCGCTCTGGTGCGCAATCCCGTGGTGCAGAATGTTCGAAAAATTCATGGCGACGAGATTGCAGCCTGGGAATCCTGGGCCACCAACATGAACATCTACCGCGACCGCATCGTGGAAGACAACGGTGAAAGTCGGCACGAGGAATCCTGGCTTACGGCGACACGGCGGCTTTTGCTTTCCCGATTCAGTTACGGAAGTGTCGCCACCGACGATGGAGAAATTTCTCCCTACAGCGACATCAGCAGTGCCGACAGCAATTCCCTTTATCGGTTCATCGATGCTATCGATTCGCTGGAAAACTGGTGCAACCAGGGAACGGCGGGAGTCCCGTACGACGAACTTCTCAACCTGTATCAATTCCTAGATTCGTGGCTTTGCATGGGAAACCCATCCAACGAACTGATGGGAGAAAGCGTCATCTACCGTTCGGTATCTGCCGCCCGTGAAAATCTTGAGTGTCAATATCATGCCGGCAGCAAGACCGTTTCGTTCAAGTGTATTTCGCAAACTTTGCTACTAGCAGCACGGGGCTCGGAATACAGTTGCGGCAACCTGTTTATCAACGGGCTGACCTTCATGAAATTCGCCCCCAACCGGATTATCCCCACAAAATACCTCTTCTTCATGGGGGCCGATGCGGCAAACTTCCCCGGTGTACGCAACACAAACACGCTTGACCTGCGCAAATCCTGCCGCCCCTGGCCCGGAGATGACACGGTCGTAAGCCGAAACCGTTACGCATTCCTCTGCCAACTCATGAGTGCCGCGGAAGGGTTCTTTATCAGTTACGTCAACAAGGACCTGCAAAAAGACGAAGACTTCTACCCTTCGTCTATCGTGAACGACATCCGCAACTTCTTGAGAAATGCGGTCAAGGCGTCCGGCATAAAAGAGAAATCTGTTCTCAAGGAACTTTGGCCCGACGAAAACGTGCCTCTTGACGAAACACGGCCATGGAAAGACCTGTACACCCGTCGTGAAATCCGTAACAAGAAGGCTCAACTGGAATTCGGCGACAGCACCACCGTCGCGAATTTCACGCCTAGCGAAGCCGACGGCGAAGACCCGCGGCTCCCCGAACAGGCGAGCATCTACCAGTTCAAGGAATTCCTCAAGGACCCCTTTGAATTCCGCGTCGCCCAGATGATGCATATCGAAGACGAAAAGGAGGATCCCGAAAAAACGGAGTTCGAGCCAATCCATATCGACCATCTGCAGGAAACCATCATTCGACGTATGCTCCTGGCGCAAAAGTTGGGAGTTTTCGAAAACGATTACTTGAAAACCGAAGAAAACATACGCAACTACGCCATCTCCAAGGGACTCCTGCCCAAAGGAACTTTCGGTGAACGTTCTTGGAGCGAAATTCGCGACGAAATCAACAATCTCGCATACCTTATAGAATGTAACTACCCGAAACCGGCATTCCAGTACGGCAGGCGGTCCGTAGAACTCAAAATGAAGGGCTGGACGCTTCTCGGAAGCATCCCGCTTATGGCACAAAATGCACACCAAATACACTTGATTGATACCGCGGGTGTCAAAATTCACCAGTATCATTTTTTAGCGGGCTACATCCAGGCCCTCGCACTTATCCGTGAAGCGGGACGCAAAGAACAACCTGTTCCCGAGATATTTGCAGACGTCTATTCAAAAACAACATGGCAGGCAAAACGCATAGATCTTTCGCCCGCTACGGCCGAGCAGTTACTTGAACAGATTTACCATAAAATGTTTAGCGTCCAGATGAATACAAATGGTGTATGGGAGCGTTACAGCAAGGTCCTTCCCATCGACATGGTGTTAGAAAACAAAATCGAATCCTATGACGATTACATCAATGCCTTTGGCGACGAAAACCATTCCCCCTGGAAATACTTTGCGGGCAAGAAATACTTCGACATCAAGAAAGTCAGCGGATTTTCCGACAGGTATTTTATGGACCTCTGGAAAAAGGAATGCCAGGATCTTATGGATTTGACACCCGGCTTGTGGGAACCCGGTAAAGATATCGCAGGAGTAGTCGATGACCCAGATTAAACTTTTTAATATTGACGATTTTCATTTTGGAAACAACCTGTATATCGATGCTTCGGCAGGTACCGGAAAGACCTACACCATACAGCAGTTGGTAGCGAAACTGGTTCGTGGTGAAAAGGGCACACCCGGAATTCTGCTTTCCAAGATTCTAATTGTCACCTATACCGACAAGGCAACAGGAGAACTCCGAGACCGTATCCGACAGAAAATGGAAGAATGTTTCGCCGAAGAAAACCATGATTGTTACCGCGAGGCACTTCAGAACATTCACACGGCACCGATATTCACCATTCATTCTTTTTGCCAGAAAGTACTCCATGATTTTGCGTATGAGGCCGGATCCTCGTTCAACCTTGACGTCGTTTCGGACGACAGTATCGAGACCTTAATCCAGCGGCTTATACGCGACAGATGGTCATTCGAATCTTCTTTTAAGGAAATCCTGAACACCCCCAAGTTCAAGATGGATACTTTCGTCAAGAATTTCGTGAATGCAGCCGGATTCATGCTGCAAAATCACGGGACAAGCCAATTTGAACCCGATTACAGCACCCTTGACGGAATTCTCACATGGTATCCAGAAGCGAAAGACGCATGGGATACGTTGCTTGAAAATAAGGATGCTACCGCCGAGAGAGAATTCAAGAACAAGAAGAACACCGTAAAGCTTTCTGACTTCATTGAAGCACTTAAATCATACGACGGCACGGATAAGCTATTTAGCGGAAAAAAATTTGACAAGAATTGGCGCGGCATTTGGAATACCAAAGAATTGAACAATGCCATAGATTTTTTCTTCGACATTCAGAAAAAAGACCTGCAAAAAAAGAAACTCAGCAATTATCACCAGTTCATTTGCGACCATGTGAACGAACTTGTTGAACTGTGGCAGAAGGGCAAACGAGAAAGCAAGTCGCAGTCTTTCAGTGATATGATTAATGGAGTCCACGATTCCATAGTGAGAGGAAACGGCGAGCTGTTGCAAAAACTACGGGAAACCTACCGCTACGCCATCATTGACGAGTTTCAGGACACAAACCAGTTGCAATGGGATATCTTCAAGACCATTTTCCTGGACGCCCCCGACAACAATATTGTGGTAGTGGGAGACCCCAAGCAGTCTATTTTTTCGTTCCAGGGAGCCGATGTCGGCGTGTATCGTAAGGCCATCTCCGAAATCGGCAGAGAAAACGGGCGACGACTTTCGACAAACAACCGTTCCAGCGATGAAATTATTGAAGCCTGCAATGAACTGTTCAAAGAAGACTTTTTAGACAAGGGTGACTTTTCTAAATCGGAAGTTCCCCCAGCAGAGCGCAAGAAAAAGTCTCCCACTCTGAACGGCAAACCGACCAAGCCCTTCTGGATTTCAAGGATTAACAACGAATTCGAATTTGCCGACTTTGCCGTGAGAAAGATTGTGGAGTGTTGCGCTCCTAGCGCTATAGACAGCCAAAAAACGGCATTGCAGGTCTTCGACAAGGACAAGAAGGAAATGCGGAATGTTCGCTTTTCGGATTTCGCCATTCTTTCCCGTACCCGGAGCGAAATGACAGCCATGGAAAGCGCGCTTGCGCAGGTGGGAATACCGTATGCCCGTTACAAGGACACGAACCTGTTCAGCGGCAGGGAATGCGCCAACTGGATTTCGTTCCTGAAAGCCCTTAATGCGCCCGATTTTTCCAGCTGGAATCGGAAATTCTTGAACGAGGCTCTCATCACGGACTTTTTCAGGGTGCCTCTGGAACGCGTCGAAGACGAATCGTTCACTTACCCGACCAGCCGAATCATGAAATTGTTTATGTCTTGGCGGCATCTGGTTTCAAAGTCCCGCTGGGCAGAACTTCAAGAAAGCATTTACCAGGAAACCGAAATAGACAAGTATCTGAGTACGCCTGCGACCTTGCAGCAGCTGGCAAAAATCAAGCAAATCGGGACCTACATTTTCGATTTTCTATACAACAACCACGTTTCCCTTGAAGAAACCATAAAGCACTTGCAGGGACTTGCGAATACTTCCGAAGACGTGGATGATACCGATGGCAACCTTGTAGCGAAAGGCAGCGATTTTGATGCGGTAAGCCTTATGACAATTTATGCGTCAAAAGGGCTCGCATTCCCTATCGCGATTATTACGGGCGGACTCCGGGGCGACAATTTCAAACCTGAACGCGCCCCATATTCGTTCAGCTTCGAAGGAAGAAAATTCTTCGGTTTTGACGCCGACGTTTCCCGTAGAATCAGTCTAGACGAAAACCACGACGAATGGAGACGCCTTATCTATGTCGCCTATACGCGCGCAGAGTCCCTGATGATTGTACCGCGGTACAAAATCTGGCACGAAGATGCAGGCGATGGGGACTGGAAAATCAACCCAAACAAGCCTTTTGCATTTTTGGCCCGTGCTCTTGCAAATCTTTCTGAAACAAAATACGCCCGCGAGCAACAAGACGACCCCTATGCCCAAACAAGTGTCCCTGATTTAAAGAATATCGTCGCCCAGATATTGCACAATGCAAAAGGTGCAAAAATCGATACAAGCGAACTGCCCAATTTCGAAGTCCTGCAGCGCAGCGTAAACGGAGCCTGCATCTACCAGTATTCCTATTCCAGTCTTGCATCTAAAAAACGACTGCTCGAAAGCAAGTCCGATAATGCTCGTAACGAGTTTGACGATATTTCGATTGACGGAAACCGGACAAACCGCGAAGACGCCGTTGTCTCGGGCCGTGATGACCAAGATGCCGGAGTTGCTCCTCTTTCTCGTGAAAATGCGAGCATCGTAATTGACGAAGCCTCTTCGCTGGTGATTCCCTGCAACAACTACGACAGGACGGCGCCCATTTCGAGCCTTCCAAACTATCCCCGCGGAGCCAACTTGGGCGACGCATTACATAAGGTTTTTGAAAACCTGGATTTTGAACGTGTTGGCAACTTGCCCGACGAAGATGCCGCCCGCAACGATGAAGAACTTCGCAACCTGATAATCCGAATCTATCTGGGAAATTCCATCCATATCCAGGAACATCCCGAATGGAGCAGCCTCACAGCCGGTTTTATCTGGAATACAATGAATGCGGAACTTCCTGAAATTCACGGAAGCGAGGCGACCGGAAAGACTTTCCGACTCAAGACTTTGCCCGCAAGCAATCGTCGGGCCGAAATGGGATTCCATTTAGACGCCCACGATTCGAGTAAATCCAACTGGATGAATACGCTCTGCAAGGGATTTATCGACCTGATGTTCGTTCGGAAGGGCGATGATGGTGAAGACTATTACTCCATTCTAGACTGGAAATCGGACGTAATGGACGACGCCGACTACAGCGACAAGGACGCCCTCTCTCAAAAAATAACGGACGAGTATTCTGTGCAACGGGTCCTCTATAGCTACCTGCTCATAAAATGGCTCAGGCATTTCTACGGCAACATGAGTGAAGAAGATATTTACGAGCGGCATTTTGGCGGAATCTACTACGCCCTGGCCCGAGGCACCCATGCAAATACCAGCAACGGCATTTATTGTCAAACGTGGAAATGCTACGCCGATCTCGAAAGGAGCTACCGCAACATAGCCGCACTCATGGGGCGCAGTGCAAAGGAGACTGCATAATGGAAAATACGAACATCTGCGAAACTACAGCTGAGTTTTACTCCTTGCTCCGCGAAATGCGCGGAATTTCCCTTATCGCCGAAAAAATGCACAATCTGCTCTGCGACCTGCAGCAAAGGCCGCACCTTTCGGGCGACGCGCAGAAAGTACTATACATCTACCTCTCCCTGCTGGAAGACGGCAACACCCGTATCCCCCTCGATTCCGAACGCCTTTTCGCCAAGTGGAAACAAAAATGGGATGGTCTCGTTGTGCAAGCAGAAAGCCGGGATACGTTGAAAGGCATCAAGCGGCAGGAACCTTACGCGGCGGCAGAAATCTTTTCATCAGCCATCAGGAATGGCGTGAAGGACTTGCTTTCGGGGAACTATGCGCAAATTGTTGGAAAGGAATCAACTCCCCTATGCATTCAGCAAACGACCGACGGCTGTTATCTCATTTCGGCCAAGCACCTTGAAGACAAGGGCCATATCGAAAACATCTTCAAGTCGGGATTCTTTAAGGAAGTTACACTTGGTAGCAACGACGAGGAACAGACAAAGCAATTCGTTCAGGGGCTTTTGCGCGAAGGTTCCCCTATTGTTTTTGACGAACGTCAAATTGAAGTTATCACCCGAGGCGCAAAGCAGAATCTGATTATTACGGGCGGTCCCGGCACTGGAAAGACAACCGTTATCGGTTTTTTGCTGTGGAAACTCTTTGAATGTGACGCCAATTACCTAAACTGGGATTTGTACATGGCGGCCCCCAGCGGCAAGGCAGCGGACCGTCTCGCCGAAAGCATGGAAGATACCCTGCGCGAAATTTCGGATTCGAAAAAGAAGGAACACCCCCGCATTTTAGAAAAATTGACAAAGGCTTCGAGCAGTACACTCCATAGGCTCTTGAAATACAGTATTGCAAAGGGCGGATTCACATTCAATTCTGGCAATCCGCTTCCTGAGCAGGCCATCTACATCATTGACGAAGCCAGCATGATTGACATCTCGCTCTTTGCCGCCTTCCTCCAGGCTCTCCCCCCCAGCGGGAACTTCAAGCTGTTCATCCTTGGAGACCCGAACCAGCTACCCTCCGTAGATGCAGGCGCGGTACTTGGAAACATCCTGGAATTCAACCGCAATTTCGTGGTCAAGCTCACCCGTTCCAATCGTTTCGGCGACGATTCTAAAATAGGCATACTCGCCGGAAAAATCAAGCGGGGCGAAATAGTCACGTTCAAAGCATCTTCATTTGAACCACACATGCGCTATTGGGAACAAGCCGACAGAATCTACATGCTTGACCTGAATCAGGGAAAAACCCTCACCCGCAGAGAGGAACTCCGGGCAGTCGAAAGCCTTGTCTGCAAGTGGACAAAAAAATTCTACTCAACGCTTATGGAACTTGCCCAGTCCGTAAACCCGGACATCGCTGCAGATTGCATTCCTCCCGAGCAACTTGAAATCCGGAACCAGTTATGGGAATTGGCCAATCAGTCACGCATCCTATCGGCAGAACGGCGAGGAAACCGGGGCGTTGAAACATTGAACCAAATCGTCTCGGAAACGCTTACCCAGGCTGTGGCCCCCAGGTTCGTGGGACAAATCCTGATATTTAATCGCAACCAGAGCGAATTTGAACTGTACAACGGCGACACGGGAATCGTGGTGCAGTCCGCGAGGCACGACCAGCTTTTCTTGATGCTCAAGAAAAAATCCCAGTTTGTATTCTACCCGCTCTCCTATTTCCCAGAAGATTGCCTAGACCCCTCCTTCGCGATAACCATCCACAAGTCGCAGGGTTCGGGCTATCCGAACATCATGATGTTCCTGCCTACGCGAAAGGGACATCCGTTATTGAATCGCCAGATTCTTTATACGGGTGTGACTCGTACAAAAAAACAGAGCCTGACCATCATCGCCACCCCCGAAACCTTTAAGGCCGCCTGCGAGACTGTCATCGAACGCGATACAGGTATAGAAATCCAGTAGAAATCCTTTTTTTTGCTTAATTCGTCCGTAGAAAACTTATATTAGAGGCAAGGAAGAACAATGAAAACACTTTGTCGCTACATAATTTTTGCCGCGGCCCTTTTGGGTATAGCCGGTTGCGCCTCTGCGCCCCCATCCCACGACGCGGAACGCGCCAGGGCACGGGCAGGATACAGCGCGCTAGACTACGAAACCAGCCCTGCAGCAAGCACCCCGTCTGTAACCTCGGCCCCTACCGCCGCTTACTCCGGAGTTTCTCGCCCCATACTGATGGCACTACCCGCCGCCTCGGGTAAAGGCTCCTCCCCCATGGAGGTCGTTTCCAACAATCCCTTTGCCAAGGCCGTCATGGAAGGTATTAACGAGTACCTTACCGAAAAGGGCTACGAGGTGCGCTCCCTGGAAGGTTCTGAAGACCTGTCCAACCTAATCCAGATGCAGGGCGATATTTCTGGCAATGGCGACGATATGTCCTACATTGCAGGACTTGCCCTCGGCGCCGACGTCTATATCAAGTTCTCCGGTTCCATCAAGAACGACATGGTGAACGTCGAACTTTCCGCCTATGAAACCTCCACTGCCAGGCAGCTCGGCTCCAAGACCGGCATGGTCCAGAACCACGGGAACAGCAAGGACAAGCAGCGTTACCTGGTAATTTCTGCCGCCAAAAAGGCGCTCCCCACCCTAGAAAAGACAATCCTCTCTTACTGGAACGAAGACGCCAAGAAGGGCGTCCAGTACAAGGTGGTCCTCCGGATCGGCGAAAGGTTCCAGGGTTCGGGACTAGAAGACCTGCAAGACCAAAGCATATCTACCCTGAGAAGTACTTTCAAGTCGGTTCGAGTCAATAACGTAACCGAAAGGACCATAGATATCATCGTCTATGCAGACCCCGAGGTTTATCCGGACGCCTACGCCGTCTATTCGGCCGTCAAAAGCGCCGTTTCCTCTTCTGCCCAGGCAAAGAAGAACAACATCGTCAACAAGCTTATCATCCTGGAACTGAACTAACCCGGCATTCCGTATGTTTCCGAAGGTTCTCCTCATTTTCTTCGCTTTTGCCGTAGCCGTTTCGGCCAAGGTTATTTCCTGGACCGGCTATTCCGAAGAATCCCAGGAGGCGGCTACGGAGGCAGCACGTGCGGGGGTAGCCAAACAGATTTCTGTACATGTTGACGCCTCCACAAGCGTAACCCACAATGAAATAACCCCCGACAACGGCAACTCCGAAATCGAAAAGAAAATCAAAAGCCAGAATTTTTCCAGATCAGACTTGCTTCTAAACGGCATCCGCATTCAGGTTCTACCCAAGAACGGCAAGCGTTTCGGAGCCACCGCCACCCTGGATCTGGACGTACTCGTTTCCAAATACAGGTTCAAGCTGGAAACCCTCCAGCGCACAATCAACGAAACGGAAACCAAAGCAAGGCAGGCCCTTGCAGAACAGCGTTTTGTCGAAACGGACAGGCAGCTCGCCACAATCCCAGGAATCGTAAAATCCCAGGAGCCCATCCTGGAGGAAATGTCCTTATACACTCCTCTGGACAACTCCATGCGACTCAAGACGGAATCCGCCGCCATACAGCAGGCACTGACGCTAGCCCTACGGCAGCTCCAGATTTCCGTATCAAAAGAAGGCAACCCGCAAGAACTCGGCCCGAAATCGAGCTTTCTCCTAACCGTAACCGTAGCGGGCCCCAAGGGGCCAATCCCCAATTTTCCACTCCTTATCGAAAACGGCGGAAAAGCCCTTGCAAATGCCGCTACCGACGCCCAAGGTGCAGCCTCCTTCCAAATTCCGGCAAGCAACCTGACCCGCGGTTCCGGCGAAATCCTCATCCATCCGGCCATTTCTGCAAACCAGCGCAACCTCGCGGGCCTTATGGCAACCAAGGTTCCCTACCAGGTTTCTTCTCCTGTATGCCCGCTAAATTTCACCTGCAACCAAGGGCCGTCGGCTTGCACCGCCGTAGCCGACCAGATTTCAAAACACTTCGGCCAGGTGGTGCAAGACAGGAGCGCCCAAACAGTCACCGTCCGTATCAAGTCTACTTCCGAACATACTCTGAAGAACATCACCAGCTACAAGGTCAGCCTTTCCCTTTCGGCGGGAACCAGGGAATGCAAATGGAGCGGAACTGGAGCAGGCAGGACAAAAGACGAAGCCCAGACCAACGCCCTAAAAAAGATGGACCTAGGCAGCTGTATCGAAACTCTTGAGGTTTGCCCATGAAATGGATAAGCCAAAAGATTTTCCAGTTTATGGGGACCGTCGTTCTCTGCCTCCCAATCTTTTCGATGGCAGAACCTTCCATTCTTCTTTCGACCATTTCAAAAGAAGAAATCCAATCAAAATTAAAGCAGTTGCAAACTTACAGAGATCGAGATGATTTGGATTACGGAACACGCCAAAAGCTCACCGACCTGTGGAGCGAGGCCCAAGAAATCCAGGAAATGAACGACCGCTGTAGCGAGATTTCCCTATCCGAAGAACTGGACAGCGACTGCGATTCTTTTTACAGGGTAACTCTCCCCGAATTCGAAAACCATTACCAGGAACTTACCGGAGAAATCCGCCTTAGCGGGACAAGGCTTGTCGCCAGCATCAAAGACAAACGCGAGGCCATAGAAACTTGCTACAAGGCCATGCCATTGCACGGCTGGAGCCCGGAGCAATGGCTAAAAATGGAGGGCCAGGCTTCGCCGGAACCTCTCTCCGATGGCGTAGAAGTCGCCTATTACTTTGAAGTCGATAAGGATCCTCAAAAGTCTGGAGCCTGGAACCAACAGGTGTCCTTGTGGTACGAAGCCTGCCAAGAGGTCTTGTTCCGCAACAATGACAGGAATCAGCTTGCCCCTCTGTTCATAGATAAAATGAAAAGCAACTCAGAGGGAGAATACCTGGAATTCAAGCTCACGTCAAATAAAAAAGACTTCGACATATATCTAAAGAAGGGATTTTCTGCCACATACACGCTGAACGGCAAGGAGCTGTTCATATACAGCGTAGACGAAGACGTAAAATTGGGAACCCTTCTGCTCCAGACGCCCCACAGCAATTCTACCATGTATCTCCAGCTGCCTTCGGAGCGATACATCGGCAAACAGATTTATTCCGACCGAAAAATCAGGAAGGGGCTCGAAGGGCATATCGTCTGGGGAAAATACAAAAAGCCAACCAAGGTTCAGACCTACAATTACAGCTATGATGAAAACGAGCCGGCCTCAGACTACACATCCAGCCAGAATACCAATATTAACGAAGGGCCCAAAGTGCGGGACTATGGCTTTTATTTTCAGTTCAATACCGGTTTTGTCATGAGTTTCTTGAGCGCCTCTCAGGAACTAAAACAGGAATTTGAAGGAACCATCAATCCAGACTCCACCGAAATGTTCACCTGGCCCATGACGGTCAAGTTGCGTTACTACGGCAGAGCTGGAGTTATCGGAATTGGTACCGGCGTAGCACTTTCATGGCTAGTATCAGAAAGGACCCGAGAAAAGGAAGCCTACAGCAACGAGTCTGAGCCGGAATACAAGCTGCTCGATTTTTACTTTGCCCCGGTGGCCATGGCAGAAATGGCATTCGGAAGAAACGTCGAATTTGGCGCCAGGGGGCATTTCTTTTTCCACCCGGATAGACCCACCCTCATGCTGGGCGGCTATATCTCGCTTGGGGACGTCATGAACCTGGATATCGGCTGGGTCAGCATCGCTCACAGAAAATGGACCAACGCCTATCAAAATTCCAACGGAGCCTATGTCGGCCTGACTATTTCAATGCCAACCTACTCCCTTTATTCAACAGGCGAAGAGAAAAAGCATTAAGCCTCGATGTACTTTTCCATAAAATCCTTCACCGAAAGCGGCTTGGAATAGTAATACCCCTGCAAGTTCTTGATCTTGAAACGGAGCAAGTAATCCCGCATTTCGGCAGTCTCGATACCTTCTGCCGCCACCGACGAGGAGAAGGAGTTGGCTAGTTCCGAAATGAACCGCACCGTGTTCTGGTCCGAAGAATCCTTCTCGATGTTTATGATAAAACTGCGGTCAATCTTCACCGTAGATACGGGCAGTTCCCGCAAAATACCGAGGGAACTGAACCCCGTGCCGAAATCGTCCAGAGCCACCTTGACGCCATGCTCCCGAAGGGCCGTAAATATCTCCTTCAAGAGCGAAATGTCCAGCATTCGGCAGCGCTCCGTAATTTCAAGGCAGAGGTTCTTGGGCGGATAACCCGTCTCCTTGAGAATGGCCAGCACGTCTTCTACAAAATCACGATTTTCCAGCTGGGTATAGGACAGGTTCACGTTCACCACGAATCCCGGATAACGCCTGAGGAATTTCTTCGCATCTTTCAGTGCCGTGCGCAAGATCCACCGGCCAAGTTCCGGGAAAAGATTGTCACGCTCCAGCACCTCCACGAATTCTAGCGGAGACACGATTCCATATTCGTCATTTTTCCAGCGGATCAGGGATTCCGCTCCGGTAATCATCTCGGTTTCTGCATCTACGATAGGCTGGTAACAGAGGAAAAATCCCTCGCAGTTGTTCACGATACTGTTGCGGATAACGTTCAGACGCTCAATGGCAAAGCGCTTGTCTTCGCTGACGCTGTTCTTAAGCACATAGAGTTCGCCCAGATGGTTAATCTTGGACTCATAATAGGTGAAACGGAGACACGAATAAACCGTTTCTACGGACACGTCAAACCGTTCCAGGTTGATGGCGCCCGCCACAAAAGAAAGCACCACATGCTGGCCGTCCACTATCAGGTCGTGAATGCAATTATACTGTATTCGCTTGTAAAGGTTCTTGAGGTCTTCGGAGGTGGCGTTCTTGCACACGATGGCAAACTTGGTGCCGTCCATGCGGTACCACTCTCCCATATCAAAAGCTTCCACCTTGATCATCTTGGCGAATTCCTGCAACACCCGGTTCCCGAAGGTGTAGCCGTAAATTTCATTCAGGTGCGAAAATTCCGAAAGTCCCAGCATCATAATCTGGATTTTCTCGCCCTTCCTGGTGGAAGAACGCAAATCGTCCATAAAGCCGTAAAGGCTCCGGGAATTGGACACATCGTCGAAATAGCTCAGGGCATCGTTGTTTCGGACCGAACCTCCAAAGAATTCGGGAGTCCCGTTTTCGTCCCTAACGAGCACTCCCCGGCAGGTACACACGATGTAGCGACCGTTCTTGGTTTTGATACGATACTGTTCATGATGATTACCCGCATTCCGGTCATAGACATTTTTCACGCTTTTCTTGAATGCAGGCGAGTCTTCCGGATGTATATTCCTCATCCAAACAGGGAGCACGTCCTTCATGTATTCAGAAGGCAGGCCGAAATAATCAACGGCATCCTTGGACCACCTGGTTATCCCCGATTCGATATGGGTCACATAGGTGTAGGCTCCATTGGCCAGCACGGAGAAGGCGTCGAACAGGGAATCTATCCGTGTTTTTATACCATCGTTCATCTTTCGCCTCCTTGCGCATAGAACACCTGATTTCGTCCGTTTTCCTTGGCCTTGTAAAGGGCCTGGTCCACACGGACATAGGCCGAGTCGGCAGATTCCCCTCCTAGATTGCCACCACGCCAACGCTTACGCTACGGTGACCCGCCTTTTCGAATTCCATTTCATTGAAGGCCTTGCGAACTTTTTCTGCAAAATCAAGAGCCTTTTCAATAGGCGTCTCGCGCAAAAGCACCATAAATTCTTCGCCGCCCCAACGACCAATAGGCGATTTCACCGTTAAAATCGATTCCCGCAGTCCACGGCTGGTTTCATCAAAATCATCGTCGTCTTCCATCACCCTGTAATCCGATGAACGGATTCCCGACAGGCCCGTTTCATCGACCAGCTTTTTCAGGACATTTGAAATTCCGATAATGACATTGTCCCCTTCCTTGTGGCCATAAACATCGTTGATTTTTTTGAAATTGTCGATATCCATCATCATGAGGCATACGGGTATCTTTTTCGCTATGCATTCCTTGATGCAGCGCTGGATTTCACCACGGTTGAACAAATGCGAAAGGGGGTCCGTAATGGCCATCAGGGACAGCTTCGCATTTGCCTGGGCCAGTTCCTGAGTAGCGGCATCGATAAAGGTGGCAAGGCGGTTAATCATGGAAACCTGGCCCGAGAACGCGTCCTCCGCCATATCAAACTTGTGACTATCGTCGCCATCGCCTTCACGCATGGCGGCAATCACCAGCGTCACGTTGTGCTGGTTTACAAAACCGTTAGTCCTCAAAAATTCGCCGGCGGTGTAAAAGCCCGATGTAGGGGCGATACTCTGAAACGGAAGAGTCTCGTTACTGATTTCTTCTTTTCCCCAAAAAGAACGACGGGCCGCACAGGAAAAGACCTTGATGATATCGGGATTAAACGCCCCAATTTTTTTCCCATCCCTGCGTACACAGTCTAAAATCGTCCAGGGGTCACCATTGGCGAGACGGGCCTTGACATTCTCGTCAATGTCCGACGTCATAACCAAAGTACCGTCTTCATTGCAGTGGACAGGCGCCCGGAGAATATCAATCCCGTTGTGCTTATAAAAGAACGGAAACTCCAACGTATTGAAAAAGAAGTGTTCGTCGTTCAATATTTTCAGGTAGCGGTAATAGACATCGTAAGCAGGTTTGCCATCCAGGTCAAACAAAAGGGCATTTTGCGCCTTTGTTACCAGGAATTCCCTGCCGAGGGGTTTCCAGCCAGCGATATGCGTGGTGTAGATATGTAAGTCTTCGCCTCCTATCAAAAGGACAAGGATTCCCCGTTCCGAATCCCCCCTACATTCGAAAAGACGCAGGCATCGTTCTTGGAAAGGTCCGGGTTAAAGGCACCTCCGCCAAAAATGGCTATCGATTCATCTACATCGTGCAGTGCATCGCAAAGAGGCGACAGGGACATTCCCTGAATAGTCAATTGCAGTTCCACCGCCTTGACCCAGGGATTTTCCTTGACTTCCCGCTTGATATTTTCCACCACTTCCAACGCCGTTTCACCGTTCAGGGTGTACTGCAACAGCTTCACCTTCGTAGTGGGCTTTTCCAAGATGGTACAGACAATGGATATGGTAGCAGAGGAAAGCCTCCCTTCTACGATGTTTCCGTTGGTGGAGCAACCCATGTAGATGGCGTGGGGGATGGTCCTTGTGATGACATTGCTGACCAGTTCCATCTGCCCCGGTCCAGGGAATCGGAATATATCTGGAAAACAACATTAGAACAGCTCTTTGACTTGTACCAAAGGCGAACCTTTTCGAGATCCCGAGTCAGGGACGTGATACTGTGATAATCAAACTGGAACTGTTTCATCTCGCTACCGCCGGGCAAGCATTATATAGAAGACACCTTTAAAATCATTAGTTTACTCGTAAAAAAACGGGTTCTTTGCTCCAACTTGGAATAGTCTTCAAGAAAACACACAGCCATTTTTCAGTTTTTTTCCGCCATTTTGGTTATTTCTAGCGAAAAACTTGGTATATTGGAAGTATGAGCAAGTTTTTCAGTCTTATTTCAGCAATCCTGTTGTTCGTCTCCCTAGCAGCGGCAGACACCACCGCAGTGGCTACCGATTCCGCCAAGACCAGCTCCACAGACACTGTGGTTCTTGACACCGACAAGGCCAATGTTCCAAGCATCCAGGAACTCAAAAAGAAGCACGCCGTATGGATCAAGCTGGAAGGGGACGTGGAGCCTTCCATGTACGACTTCTGCGCCAGGGCCATCGACGACGCCCTCAAGGAAAAGCCAGACTACATCGTCTTTGAAATCAACACCTTCGGAGGCCGCCTGGATGCCGCCTTCGACCTGGTGGACACCATCATGGCAGTCAAGGGTCCCGAAACCATCGCCCTGGTGAAAAAGAAGGCCATCAGCGCAGGAAGCCTCATTGCTCTCGCTTGCAAAAAACTTTACATGCTTGAAGCCACCACCATCGGTGACTGCGCGCCCATTGTGCAGGGCGGCGACGGCACACCGCAAATCGTAGGCGAAAAGATCCAGTCGCCCCTGCGGGCAAAATTCAGGAACCTGGCCCAGCGTAACGGCTACCCGGAACTCTTGAGTTCCGCCTTCGTGACACCCGAACTCGAAGTGCTCGAACTCACCGCCAAGCTGGACAAGGGCAAAAAGACTGAACGGGACACCACCCTCATTATCGAAGGGCAGAAGTACGCCGTGCTGGATAGTGCAAGCAAGGCCTTCTGGGGCGCTCCCAAGATTCTCGTAAAAGAGGGCGAGCTCTTGACCATGACCGACCAGGAAGCCCTGGAACTAGGATTTTCCAAGGGGACATTCAAGGACCGTAACGAATTCGAGACGAGCCTTGCCATCGAAAGCCGTAGCGAAGTAGAAACCACTCTCGGCGAAGACATCGCCTCGGCCATTGCGGCCATTGCGGGAATCCTCCTGATTCTCGGGTTCGGCGCCCTTTACATCGAATTCAAGACCCCCGGTTTCGGGCTTTTCGGAATCATCGGGCTTATCCTTATCGGCATCGTGTTCCTGGGGCAGTTCGCGCCGCAACTGGACGGCTACATTCCCGCCATACTTCTTGTGGCCGGCGTGGTGCTGTTCCTGGTAGAAATTTTCGTGATGCCGGGGACGTTCCTGTTCGGCATAGGCGGCATCATCTGCATGATTCTGGCCCTTGCGCTGAGTTTCTCGCCGGAAGAAATTCCGGAGTTCGTCCCCGAAACAGTAGAGACCACCTTCGACGCCACTCCCTGGCTGTTCGGGCTGTTCTATATGCTAGCCTGTGCGGCTATTGCGCTGGTGTTTCCCATCGCCGCCAGCAAGTACCTGATACCACTCTTGCCCGAAGGCTGGACCCCCATGCTCAAGACGGACCTGGAAACCGCCGCCTCCCCCACCGAAGCCGTGCAGGAAATTGCCGTAGGTGCCGTCGGAGAAGCCAAGACATTCTTACGCCCCGTAGGTCAGGCCAGTTTTACCATGCCCGACGGCACCACCAAGCTCTTTGACGTTCAGACCCACGGTGAAATCATCGAGGCCGGCACAAAAGTAAAGGTGGAATCCGTGCAAGAAGGGCATATTTGGGTGGTGCTGGACAATTAAGATTTCGGCATTCGATATACTGAATTAAATTTTGAAATAAAATACCGGAGAAAAACCATGGAAACTCTCTTAATCATCGGAATCATCGTCGCGGCCATTGCCGTTATCATCTTGCTCGCCTTTATTGGCAAGTTCTTCAGCCTCTGGCTCCAGGCCTTGTTCTCCAAGGCAAACGTGAGCATTTTCCAGCTTATCGGTATGCGGCTCCGTAAGGTGCCGCCCCAGGTGATTGTGGAAGCCCGCATTTTGAGTTGCAAGGCAGGCCTCCCGGTCGATACGAACCTGCTGGAAGCCCACTACCTTAGCCGCGGTAACGTGCTCCGGGTGATCCAGGCCCTCATTGCCGCCAACAAGGCAAACATCAAGCTGGACTTCAAGGAAGCCGCCGCCATCGACCTGGCCGGCCGTAACGTGCTGGAAGCCGTGCAGATGTCCGTGAACCCGAAGGTGATTACCACCCCGAAGGTTTCCGCAGTGGCTCTCGACGGCATCCAGCTGCATGCCATTACCCGTATTACCGTGCGTGCCAGCATCCAGAAGCTGGTGGGTGGCGCCGGCGAAGAGACGGTTATCGCCCGCGTTGGCGAAGGCATCGTGTCTTCCATCGGTTCTGCGATAAGCCACAAGGAAGTGCTGGAAAACCCGAACATGATTTCCAAGAAGGTGCTGGCCTCCGGACTAGATGCAGGGACCGCTTTCGAAATTCTCTCCATCGACATCGCCGACGTGGACGTGGGCCAGAACATCGGCGCCATCCTCGAGACCGACCGTGCCGAGGCCGACAAGAAGATTGCACAGGCCAAGGCCGAAGAGCGCCGTGCCATGGCATACGCCGCCGAACAGGAAATGAAGGCCAAGGTTATGGAAATGAAGGCTAAGCTGGTGGAAGCCGAAGCCCAGATCCCCATGGCCATGGCAACCGCACTCCGCGACGGCAAGCTGGGCGTGATGGACTACTACAACCTGAAGAACATCGAAGCCGACACCCAGATGAGGAAGGAAATCGGGGCTGGCGGCGAAGCCGCCAAGTAGTCATGAGTTATGAGTGAAGAGGAAGGTTGTGGAAGGCGAACAAATAAAGATTTTGCACATTTCATCCAAATGGCAATAGGCTCATCATCTGAAGTAGAATACCAGCTCATTTTGGCCAAAGATTTAAAATATATAACCGAGGAGACTTGGAAATCACTAAGCAAGAACATCACCGCAATCAGAAAAATGATGCTTTCTTTTAACAAAAAACTCAACACTCATAACTGACAACTGATAACTATTATGGAAGGACTACTCATCCTCATAGGCATCTGGGTTCTGGATGTCGTCATCAAGAAGGTTGCAGCCAGCAGAAACAAGCGGCAACAGCAGCCGACCCCGTACCAGCCGGAAGATGACGACAGCTACGAGTCCCAAGACGAAACGCAGGAGCAACACACCCCGCGTTCCCTGCAGGATTTAATCCGGCAGTTCGAAGACGCCCAGAGGCAGGCGACTCAAGGCAATATTGAGCCCCCTACACCGCCTGTGGAGAAATCAAGTTCTGATAAACGGCTTGCACTTCGAGAAAAAATCAGACAGGCAAAAGAGTTTAACATCAAAGATATTGCCGAAATCATCATAGAAGAGGATTGCATAGACGCCGAATTCATCAAGGAAATCTTCCAATATGACACAGACATTGTATTTAAAGACGAAGAAAAGATTCTGCAATGGCTTCAGGAGCACCGCATCATCGGTCGCGAAATGGACGGTCAATACGATGTACTGGTCCATGACATCGAAGAACTGGACAACTTGCTCAACCGAGAACAACGCACCGCCCAGGAACAGGAAGACGCCCGAAAGAACGAAATCGATGCCGCACAAGAAGATGCCCGTCGTCAGGAACTTGAACGCCAGCAGAAACTGAACGCCCTTGAAGAACGGGCCAAGTCCGCCCGGGAATCTGCCGCTGCGTTTACAAGCGAAGGTTATGCGGACTCCACAGGCGACAGCGAAACCGCCCAAATGCTCCGCAAGCCCGCCGTATCCACAAGGGACATCGCCGATGTGCGCAAGGGATTCATCTGGGCAAAAGTCCTGGACGAGCCCCGCTTCAAGCGCCGCTGGAGCGCACAATATAGGTAACCGTTCGCGCCAAAAGCATCAAAAGCCGCGCCCCTGTTGGCACGGCTTTTTCGTTTCTACGCTACAACCTACCGCATGTCCGCAACGCAACGCACGTACAGTCCCTTGCGGACACTTTCGTCGGTGCGGTTGATGCTCCGGGCCTCACGCCTAAATTCCCAGGAGCGGCCCGTATTGCGCTTGATAGAGGTTGCAGACCAATAGTGGCCGGTATTGGTCCCGTCGCAATACTGGTCCCAGTCCTTGCAGCCACCCACGCCCATGCTGTTCCAGTCCCACTGGGAGCGTTCCTTCTGGAAATCCCGCCATTCGCCGTCGTCGGGCAGGTGCCAACCCTTGGGACAGGCCTTCTTGGCCTCGTCGTGGGTATAGAACCGTCCGTATTTCTTGCACAGTTCCATGTCTTCTAGCAGGCACTGGGTCTTGGCGTCCGTCAGCCCGTAGCGGATATTCTGCACCATCCAAATCTTGTCGCCCACGATTTTCACCTTGTACTGTCTTTCGTCGCGGGTATCCGTCATGAGCATGTCGTCTTTGGAGATGTTCTTTTCGGCAAGCAGGTCCCGCTCCCCAACGCAGCGCACGGCCACCACAGCTTCCTTGGGCAGGTTCACCTTCTGGAAACTCCCGCGTTTCAGGTCCAGCATCAGCGCCTGTATGCCCGACTTTCCGGCATCCCCCGCTATGGCGAAGTAGGCCGCATCTTTCCCCTGGACCTTCGGGTTCTTTTTGGACATGTCGTAATAGCCACGGGTGTTCCCAGCAAAAGCCTTGGCATTCTGTTTTTTACGGGACCCCATGAACTTGTCTTCGGCAAAGTCATTCCATTCCTTCAAATCCGGGAGATGAGTCCCTGCGGGGCAAAGCCCGGACCAGGATTCCTTCTTGTAGAAACTGACCTTCGCCCGGTCCTTAAAATCGGGCTTGCCGTCTAAAGAAACATTGCTCGTAAACCAGTTGAGCTTTCCGGAGGGCATCATCTTGTAGGTGCGTCCATCGCGGCTGTCCTTGACCGAAGTGGCACAGGCAAAAGCAACAGAAAAAGCCACTAAAACGGAAAGGCGAACCCAAATTCTCATCATAAACAACCTCAATTCCACCTACAAATATATATCCCGAATTAAAAAACGAAACTTACAATAAAATGTTATATGCGGATTGTAAGGCCTGCCGCCCCAGGGTACACCCAAAGGGAAAACCTTTCATCCCGTTTTTTGTGGATTTCGATTACCGCAAGGCTCACACCAGAACCCACCAGGGCCCCCACCACCACATCCGTCAGGTAGTGCTTGCCCGCCGCTATCCGCAAAACTCCTTCCAGGGCCGCCGCCGAAAGCGCCCCTGCCCACACCACGCCCCTAAAGGGCGACTGGGGGTACATTTCGCTGAACCACTCCCCGGTAAACACCGCCACCGTAAAGGCCGCCGAAGCGTGGCCGCTATAAAAGCTCCCGTAGGCCTCGGCATCCGCCTTTTCGGCCCGTTCCACCGACTTGCGGCTGCCGGAGCCGTAACCGTCCTTGGCATAGACATAGGGCCTGGGCCAGAATTCCATGGAACGGACCATCAGGTTTATGCCCGACTGGAGGGCAAGCGCCTGGGCAAACATCAGGGTAAAACCGGCGGCATCCTGCCCGGAGGCATCCCCCACCCCGTAAGAATACCCCGCGAGAGCCAAGGGCGCCACCCCCAAAGCAGCCGCCCACTTGCTAACCTTATCGGCAAGCTCGCTGTATCGCCCCGCCAGGGGCCTGTCCCAGGGGGCAAGCTCCGAAACCGAACGGTAGTCCCCCGGCTCGGGCTTTTCCATCTGGGTATAGCGGTAATTGCCAAAGAAGGCCGTGAACGCAGACAAGAAAGTGACCGGCATGTCCTTAGACCAGGAGACATCGTAGTGGGCCACTTCCGGCGCAGGCGTTCCCGCCGCCCACACCATCAAGGGCAAGGCCACCAGACTCAAAAAAAACTTTTTCCACCGCAAAGCGTTCACACCCCCAAACTAAAAAATTATATTGGAGGTATGCCGAGCAAGAACATTACCCGCGAGCCCATTACGCCCTCCATCGAGCTGTTCAACGCCATTTCCGACGAGATGCGCCTGAAAATCCTGATGCTCCTGGACCAGGCCGAATTTACCGTCAACGAAATCAAGGATATCCTGGATATCCACCAGAGCAACGCCAGCCGACACCTTTCCAAGCTTTCGGCCTGCAAGCTCCTGAAAGACCGCCGCGACGGCATCAAGGCCTACTACGGGCTCAGCGAAGAGCTCCTGCTTTCGAGTCGAGTCCTTTCGGTCATCCGGGAGGCCTACGAAGACCTGCAAGACAAGGACATCATCCAGTGCCGCGCAGAGCAGGTTCTGCAAGACCGCACCGACAAGACCAAGGGCCAGATCCACAAGCTGGACCAGGCCGGCGGCAGCCTCAAGGCCCAAATCAGCCTGTTCAGCAAGCTCATGATGCCCTTCGAAAAGGCGGTAGATATCGGCTGCGGCGAAGGGGGCGACCTCTCGCTGATGCTTGCGAACCGCTGCCAGAACGTATTCTCCTTGGATTATGACCCCAAGGTCATCAGCGGGCTCCAGAGAATCCTCAAGAAAAAGGGCATCGCAAATGTCACCCCGAAAGTGGCGGACATGCTCTCTACCGGGCTTCCGGACAATTTTGCCGACCTAGTACTCATGAGCCAGGTGCTCCACCACGCCCAGGACCCGCGCCTCGCCCTCAAGGAGGCCATCCGTATTCTGAAACCTGGCGGAACACTCGCCCTACTGGACCTGGCCCAGCACAAAGAAGAATCCTTCCGTGAAACCCACGGTCACATCTGGCTTGGTTTCGACCGCGCCCAGCTGGAATTTTTCGTGAAGGAATTCAACTGCAAGATTGTCGAAAGCGAAATTATCCCCAGCGAGAACCAGGTAGACAAGAAACTCCCCGTCATCTGCATGATTTTGACCAAAGAGTAGCGGGGTTCGAGGCTCGAGGTTCGGGCATACGTGAAAAAAAATTATCCAGCCTATTGCTTTTTTGAAAAAAAACAGGTAGATTTAGAATAACGAAAGGAGAGACCCATGGGAAAGGTTTTCAAAATTCTGGTGATTGTCGCCGTCTGCCTGATTTCGGCCCTCGGGATCTACGGCATCGTGCGAACCTCCCGCCTCGATGAGAACACGCCGGACTAGCCATCTGCATTTTTTTGAAGTGTAGCCGGGACATGCGCCCGGCCTTTTGTGCATTCCGCCAGCAAGCGCTTTGCTATATTGTCCAACATGAACTTTCTAAACAAGAAACCTCTGTTTTTTGCGGTTATAGCCGCAGTATTTTTGGGCATTCTTCTCATTGTCTTTCGGGAATTCGCCTTCAATCCTGACACCCTGATGCTGAACAGCGACCAGCTGAACGGTATCGGCAGCCGTATTCTCCGCGCCGAAAACGCTGTCGTCACGGAATGGGACGATTCCCGCCTGGGCGGCGTCCCCACCATCGACGCCCTTTTTGCCGACGTCTATCATCCCCTAGTTTGGGTGCAGTTCATTACGGACCCCGCCCGAGCCGTAGGCTTTAAGTTTATCTTGACCGTCTGGGTGGCCTTCATGAGTGCCATGCTCTTGGCCTGGAACCTTACGGGGAACCGCTGGTGGGCAGCACTTCTCGGCATGCTCTACGCCTTCTCGCCGGAGTATTTCACCTACATCTACGGCGGACACGACGGAAAGATGATGGTGTTCGCCATCGCGCCGCTTGCCCTCCTTGCCATCCGTAAAATCGTGCGGGACGGAAGCCTCCCCTACCTGATTGTTCTCGCTATTTCTATTACCTGGATGATTCTCGGTAGCCACCTGCAGCTCACCTACCTGTTCCTGTGGGGCGCCGGATTCTATACACTCTACGAAGCTTTTTTCCATTGCGATTCCTTCAAGACCAAAGGCAAACGTATAGGCCTAGCGGCAGCGGGACTTGCCTTCGGGCTTGCCATCAGCTGCTTCCAGGTGGTGCCCCCCTACATGTACACCACCACCCAGTCCGTCCGTGGCGAAGGGGACCACACCAACCTGGGCCATGCCGTAAGCTGGTCCCTGCATCAAGAGGAACTGGCCCAGATGCTCCTGCCCGGGTTCATCGGGGTGGACGTCTATGAATACGACGACAAGGCCGGGAAACTGGAAGGCAGTTCTTTCGTGGGATTTACCGTACAGGAATACCAGTCCTCGGGCGGGTCTCCTTTCTATTGGGGACACAACCCATTCAAGTTGGATCACAACAACGCAGGCGCCCTCCTGACCCTGCTCGGGTTCCTGTGCCTGTTCTTGCCCGGCAAACGCCGCTGGGCCATGTTCTGGGGCCTTGGGGCAGTCCTTGCCCTGAGCTATGGCATGGGTGCACACTCACCGCTATTCAAGCTCTGGTACAATATTTTGCCAGGCGTCAAGAATTTCCGTGCCCCCGGCATGGCCCTGTTCTGGCTGCCCCTGCTGCTCGTGATGATGGCCGCCCCGGTCCTCAAGGCCATTTCCGACGAATCCAGCGAAGCCGCTAGGAATCGCCGCGCCCTGTTCCATGGTGCCGTTATGTTTGTGCTGCTCCTGGTCATCGTTGTCATCGCCCGCTACAACTGGACGCTCTTTATCGGGCCCTTCGGGCTTGTGACCTGTCTGGTGTATGCCGCAGCATGTCTCGGCGTCATGAGCCTGGACGACCAGGAAAAGGAATTTTCTGTAGCCAATTTCATCGACAGTTTCAAGGCCGGCCTCCCCGGTACCCATCGCGCTATCCAGGCCGATGTGGTCCTCGGCTTCACCTTGATCGGATTGTTCCTCATGAGTGGGCAAAAACTTCTGGAAGATGCGGTAACGGCCCCCTATTTCAAGCCCCTAAACGAAATTGCCATGCAGATGAGCGCAGGGAAAATCATTCCCGGGTTCATCCTGGTGCTCGTAATCGTGGCCGCCACCTTGTTCACCTTCAAGTGGAAAGCGGGCATTGTCCAGAAAGCAGGACTCCTTGCCGCCGTGGCCGCCGTTGAGCTGTTCTTCATTGACGGGGCGTTCATCCAGAACGTAGAAGCCAAGGAATACCTCCAGCCGGAAAACCCCGTAGTAGCCGCCGTCAAGGCCCCTCACAAGGCAGACAGCCTGAACACGCCCCGCGTACTTTCCCTTTCCAGGAACAAGGCGCTGGGAGCAAACGCCTTCCCGCAGTTCCACCTGCGCAACGCCGACGGGTTCCACGACAACGAACTGGCAAGCTACAGGGCTTTCCGTGGTGGCCAGCAAAACGCAAACTTCCTCCTGAACATCAACAATCCCGAAGCGGCCCACCCCTTCCTGGACCTGATGAATATCGGCTTTATCATCTTCGATAGCCAGCGGGGCACGACCTACATGCCTATCCCCACCGCCATGGGAGAGGCCTACCTCTACGGGGACGCCACCGTCATGAGCGACGAAGACGCCATCAGGACCTTGCAGACCAAGGCGGCCATTCGTAAACCCAAGACCCCAGAACCCGTGACTGAACCTGTTGCAGATTCTACGGCCACAGACTCTACCGTGGCAACTGCCGACAGCACCGCCGCAGACAGCACCGTTACCGATTCCTCAGCGGCTTTAGTTGCAAGTGTTCCGGACGAACCTCAAAACGATCCCAACGCTTTCTACTATAAGGAAAAGGCCATCCTGTCCGAAAAACCTGAGCAAGCACTAGAAGGCGGTATCGTCCAAGGGTACGCCCGCCTCGTGGAACAGCCCAAGATGGACACCCAGGTATTCGAAGTGGATAGCGACCGCCCCGCCATTATGGTGGTGGCAGGGAACTTCCACCCCTACTGGAAGGCTTATGTGAACGGAAAGGAATCCAAGGTCTACAAGGCCTTCGGGAACCTGCGCGCCGTAGAAGTGCCCAAGGGAAAATCCACCGTTCGCATGGAATACCGGAGCAAGCCCTTCCACGCCTGCCTGAAGGTCAGCGCTCTCTCCTTCGTACTGCTCGCCATCTTCGGTGTGGTGGTGCTTGCAAGGACTAAAAAACAATAAATCAAAAAAAAGCCGCAATGCAAGTGCGGCATAATCTTTGAAAAAAAGAGCTTACCTCAGCCCGGCAAGAATCAGGCGAACAACGCCCTTGGCAAATTCTTTGCTGTCGGACTTCAGGGAGGCGGACTTTTTCAGGGATATTCCCTGATCCTTCTTCAGGTTCAACACAAGCTGGGCGACACAGTATTCGTCGTATTCCACCTTCATGTTGTAATCGGCGAAGTTGAACTTTTCGGCATCCTTATCAGCCTTGAATTCATCATAAGCGGCATTGCAGTCGTCTTCGTCAATGGCGTAGCGGATGGCGAAGTTCAAGGAGCATTCATCATCTTCGTAAGAGACTGTCAACTCACCAGAAGATTCTTTCAGTTCATCCACCTCGATGGACACCAGGTCGTCATACATGGTCAGGCGGTCGCAGTCGGCGGCACGGATATTCTTGAGGACATTTTCCTCATCGGCTTTACCCTCTACCACCTGCTTGTCCGCAGGCTGGAACTTTAGGTAGAAATCGATCAGGGCTTTTTCTGTCTGGGCAATGGCGAGATTCTCCTCGAACAGGTTCGCCTTGAAATCCTGGGCATAGCATTCACCGGAATAGTGTATTACCGAGGCCATGTCATCGCCCTTCTCGTAGCGAATGCCCATCTGGAACTTGTCGCCCTTCTTGCCCGGGCCTACCTGCCAAAATCCTACGGGGAACTTGCCACCGTCAAACTCAAAGCGGGCGGGTTCCGTAATATCCTTTTCAAAGCGCAAGGCGGTAGTCTTGTCCAAATAAGACTTGTACTTGAAAACAGAATCCGGATCTTCTTCTTTCCATACCAGATTGCCAAGTTCACCCACCTTGCAGACCGGGTAAGTGACCGTCAAGGTAGAGTCGTCGGAATCGTAATCATAGTGGGCCTTGGAGAGAACCATGTCAAAGGAATCTTCCAGGTCAATGCTAGAAGAACCGCTATCGCTACCACAGGCCGAAAGCACAAAACCACAGGCGACGGCAACCCCAAAGGGAGCCGCATACTTTTTCAAGTTCAAGTTCATCAAAAACCTCTAACTCTATTATACATTTTTTTCGCAAGAAACGCTACAGCCGGCCCGCGAAAAAGCCTTCGAAATCAATATCCTTGACACTTTCGACCACGTATTCCGGCTTCACATCCAGTTTTTCCACGTCCGAGCGCTTGGTTTCACCGCACAGGGGCAGCACGAACCTGCAGCCTGAACGTTTGGCAAGTTCAAAATCCGTATAGAGACGGTCCCCCACAAACAGGATTTCTTCGGAAGCATACGTTTTCAACAGTCCCGAAAGCATGGCGGGATTGGGCTTACCGAAACTGCGCTCCGGTTCTACACCGTAGGCCGTCTTGAGTAGCGCCATGAAACTCCCGATGTCGGGCACGGGGCCGCGGGCGTCGGGGCACACGAAATCCGTATGGGTCACCCAGAAGGGAATCCCCCGCTGCACCCGGAACGAAAGTTCGCAAAGTTCCCGATAATCAAAACTGTTGTGGTAGGCCACCAGAACCAGTTCCGTATCTTCTACGGCAGGGCGCAAATTGAGAGAAGGATCCTGGGCGGCAAACCATTCATAGACTTCGGGAGTGGCAAAGAAAT
>JAEDLI010000115.1 GCA_016295375.1 Fibrobacter sp.
CCTTGCGTTCCATGTAGATGAGAATAGGGGCAGAACCGATGTTCACGGCGCAGACCGCGATGATGCAGATGACGGCGTTAATCAAGAAGGCGACGACGCTGTCCAAAGTCTCGGACTGGAAGGCTACAGGCAGGTAGGCAGTCACCTGGGGAACCAGGTTCCTTACAAAATCGCCGATAGGATTGGTAACGGAAGGGACAAACATAAACTACCTGTCAATTTCGGGAATCACGGGGTCCAAGGTGGCAAGAATGGTCACCAGGTCCGAAATCTTGTGGCCCTGGACCATCTTGTTGAGGGCCGCAATGTGGGGGAAACTTGGACCGCGTGTGTGTATGCGGTAGGGCTTCTCGCCGGTAGTGGCGGCTACTACGTAGGTGGCGTAGAGCCCCTTGGCGGTCTCGATTTCGCTGTAGTAGCGGCCCACCGGCAAACGCACCGGCTTTTCTTTGGAGCGCCAAGGCCCTTCGGTGGGGAACCGATCAATGCACTGACGGAGGATTTTCATAGACTCGTGGATTTCGGCGATACGCACCGTGTAACGGTCGTAGCAGTCCCCGTTGTGGGTCACGGGAACTTCGAAATCGAAGGAGTCGTAGATGCTGTAGGGGTTCGCCCGGCGCACGTCAAAGTTTACGCCGCTGGCCCTGAGCACGGGACCGGAGCATCCGTAGGCGATGGCGTCTTCCTTGGAGAGGATGCCTATACCCTTGCTGCGTTCCAGAACAATGATGTTCTTGGAAAGGAACCGCTCGTAGTCCTTCATGGTGTCGTCCATGTGGTCCAAAAATGCCTTGACCCGCGGGATAAACGTGTCGGGCACGTCGTAGCGACTTCCGCCCGGCCTGAAGAAATTGGTGGTGAGTCTGGAGCCTGTCACCTCTTCCAAGATGTCGTGGATCATCTCGCGTTCCTTGAAACCGTACAGCAGGCAGGTCTGTCCGCCCAGGTCGCCGCCAAAGCAGGCGAAGAACACCAGGTGGCTCGCGATACGGCCCAGTTCCTGCAGCATCACACGGATATATTCCGCCTTCTCGGGAACGCCGATGTTCATGCCCTTCTCGAGGGCGATGACCACACCCAGGTTGTTCTGGATGGCGGTAAGGTAGTCCTGACGGTCGGAAAGGGCGATGTACTGCAGGTAACTCATGGATTCGGCCTGCTTTTCCATGCCGCGATGGATATAGCCGAAATGGGGCACCAGCTCTACGATGGTCTCGCCGTCCATGCGGAGGGCGAGGCGCAGGGCCCCGTGGGTACTGGGGTGCTGGGGACCCATGTTGATGAAAAATTCTTCGGTGTTGGTTTCACGCTGGATGCGGAATCCCGGAGGAAGCATTCCTGTCATACGGGCCTCCTAATCATTTCCGGGTGGGTAAAGTCCTTGCGCAGGGGGTAGCCTACAAAGTCGTCGTCCAAAAAGATTCGGCGCTGGTCGGGGTGGCCCACGAAGTCGATGCCGAACATGTCGTAAACTTCACGTTCCTTGAATTCTGCCGCTGGATACAGGTGGCTGATGCTGGGGGCGTGGGCAAGGAGCGCCGTGGCCCGCTGCTCTTCGGGAATGGAAAAGTCCTTTTTCAGTTGCAGGCAGAGGAACAGCTTGTGTCCGTGTTCCATGCTGCGGAACTGGGAGACTACGTCAAAATGGTCGTCGTAGTCGATACCAACGATATCGATGAGGTAGTCCATCTTGAGGCTGGCCTCATCCTTGATGAATTCCACCATGGGCAGGTAGTCTTCGGGAGAGACCATCACTTCTAGCGGTCGGTCCGCCGGCATGGCGGCCACCACGTCTTCCACAGGGTCTTCGCTGTGGGTGTGCACCGTTACCGCCGGGAACTTTTCCTTCAGTTTGGCGTAGATGTCGGACTGGGTAAGCCCCATGCGCTTGAAGGGGACACGTTCCACTTCGGGAAAGTCTTCTTTCTTGATGCGGATAGGCTTGAAACTGGACTTGTAGTCGGGATTTTCTTCCTTGAACTTGGCCCTGGCTTCAGCCATCTCTTCGTCTTTCATCTCTTCCAGGGCGGCCCAGGTCTTGGCGGCTTCGCGGTAGCGGTCCATGGTGGACACGTCCTTGGGTTCGCCGACCTGCCAGGGGTTACGGCAGGTCTCCTTCAGAATTTTTTCACGGAGGGTCAGAAGCCCGTGGAAAAGGGCCTCGGGTCTGGGCGGGCATCCGGGAACGAACACGTCTACGGGAATCAGGTTCTGGGCTCCACGGACTACGGAGTAATTGTCGTAGATGAAGGGCCCACCGCTGATGGTGCATGCGCCCATGGCGATGGCGTACTTGGGACCCGGAATCTGCTCCCACAGCATCTGGATGGCAGGTGCCATGCGGCGGGTGATGGTTCCTGCCAAAATAAACAGGTCCGCCTGTCTCGGAGAGCTGCGGAACACCTCACTTCCAAAGCGGGCGATGTCGTAGCGGGCCATGGAACTGCTCATCATCTCGATGGCGCAGCAACTGGTGCCGTAGGTCAAGGGCCAAATGGAATTTGCGCGGGCCCAGTTCACCACGTAGTCGATGGCGTTCACGGCATACTTGCCGAGGGGGATAGGGTCCAGAATCTTTGGAGCTAAATTGATTATTCCCATTTCAGGATTCCTTTTTTCCAGGCGTAGGCGAGGCCGGAAACGAGAATGGCCATAAATATCACAAGGTCAATGATAACGACCGCAGGGGCGAGGGGCGTGTTCCCGGTCATGATTTCCTTGAAGTTCATGAGCACGGGATACAGGAACAAAGCTTCGATGTCGAAAACCAGGAACAAAAGCGCGAACAGGTAGTAACCCACCTTGAACTGGATGCGGGCGTTTCCGATGGTCTGCATGCCGCATTCGTAGGGGGCCATCTTGTTCTTGGTGTTCTTGGTACGGTAGCCCAGCAAAAGCCCGGTGACGGTAGCCGCCGCGGCGATGAAGGCACCCAAGAAGAGGAATATGGATAAGATGATGTATTCGGACATTTTTAGGTTCGGGGTTCGAGGTTCGAGGTGTGGGGTTCAAGGTAGGAGTAGAGAGTCTTTGAAATAAGAGACTTCAGACAAATCTCTTGGACCGAAAACCTCAAAGCGAGTTTACGAGCGACCTCATGCCTCATACCTCATACCTCTTAGTAGAAGTTCTGTAACTCCTGTATCGTTCCAAAAAGGGTGTTGCCTATCTGGAACCGTTCAACGATATGCTTTACCAGCTCCCGGAATTCCTTGATGGTGGCAAGGGACATGGCCGAAAGCTTTTCCTGGATAGAACTGACGAATCCCTTGTCCACCGGTTGCGCTTTCATGCCCTGCATGTTCATGCCCCAGTCGTGGAGCATCTTGTCGGTGTCGATTCGGGCGATGATATAGTGGGTGGTAGAAAGCAGTTCCCGCAGAAAGTGCACCAGGAAGATTTCTTCTTGCAGAATGCCCCAACGCTTGTCCTTGGAATACAGCGTGGCCTCTTCGGCCTTGCCGTAAAAGATGGCGGCCTGGGCGTATTCCAGGCAAGTGGTAATCAGACGCTCGTAGTGCTTGATTTCTTGTTGCAGGTGGGCGAACCATTCTTCGTCAAACTTGCCTCCGGTGGTGCCGTTATAGTCGTTGGGCAACAGCGCCCTGAAGGCGTAATAGACCTCTTCGTAGTAACGGTTCCGCATGCGGCAGTTGAAGGCCCTGTTCTTCAGGGTGTAGTCGCTATGGTGCAGGGGCGTCATCATGATTTTTTAACCTCCCGCACGCCGCTAATCTGCTGGATCTTGTAGGTGACGGAATCCACCTGCTCCTTGCGGAAGGCCTTGAATTCCATACGGATCCTGCCGGAAGATTGCTTGCTTACGACGCTCATCTGGTCCAGGAACAGGTTTTCGTCCTTGATGACCTTCAGCACGTCGAAAGTGATGTTCTTGCGGTTGTCCGTCTCCACGATTAGGTGGGTGGTGAAGGGCTCCGAAAGGTCCGGGCTCCACTGTACCGGAATCTGCTGCTCTACGGGGAAATCCTTGAGACAGGGGCATTTGAGGGAGTGCACCTCGATGCCCACCTGTGGCCGCATGATTCCCACAATCTTGTCGCCGGGCACGGGCCCGCAGCAGCTGGCGAAATGCACCACCAGGTTGGTCTCCTGGCCGATTTCCAGGGGCATGTCGTCTTGGACGGGGCTCTTCTTGTCCTTGTTGAAGGTTGGGAAGAACCGGAGGGCCGAAGCTTCCTTGGAAATGTTCTCGCCGCCGTTCAAGAAACGGTGGATGTCCTGCAGGGGGAGTTCTCCCTGGCCCAGCCGTTCGTAGAAGGTCTCGATGTTCGGTGTGCCGAAATGCTTTGCCGTACTTTCGTCCGAAGGATACTGGTCCTTTTCCATCTTGGAGACCCGCAGTTCACGGGTCCAGATTTCACGGCCCAGGTCTCTGGCCTGTTGCAGCATGCTGGTCTTCATCCACTTGCGCAGTTCCTGCTTGGCCTTGGTGGTGGTTACCATCTCCAGCCATTCCGGGCTGGGCTCCTGGGTGGGACTTTTCAGCACCTGGATGGTGGCCCCGTGGGGCACGGGCTTGTCCAGGCTTACCACTTCGTCGTTGATGCGGGCCCCTATGCAGTGGAGTCCGAGCTCCGTATGTACAGCAAAGGCAAAGTCCAGCACGATAGCCCCGTCGGGCAGTTCGATGGAATTTCCCTTGGGGGTGAACACCACGATTCCCTCGGGTTTCAGGTCCACCTTCAAAAAGTCCAGGTATTCGCGGCTGTCTGAAATTTCGGACTGGAGCTTGACCATGTGGTCTAGCCAGGCCAGTTCTTCGCCTTCGTGCTGGGTTTCCAGCTTGTAGGCCCAGTGGGCGGCAAAGCCCTTCTCTGCCGTCAGGTCCATGTCCTTGGTGCGGATCTGGACTTCCACCATCTTGTTTTCGGGCCCGATGACCGTGGTATGGATACTCTGGTAAAGGTTCGGCTTCGGAGTGGCGATGTAGTCCTTGAAGCGGCTCTGGAGGGGCGGCCACAGGTTGTGGACATAGCCCAGGGCCAGGTAGCATTCGGGAATGGTATCCACGATAATGCGGATGGCGAAAATGTCGAAGATGTCCTCGAATTCGCAACCCCGTGCAATCATCTTGTTGTAGATGCTGTAAATGTTCTTGGTGCGGCCCTGGATGGTGCAGTCGAAATCTTCTAGGGCAAGCTTGATCTGCAAGGGCCCGATGACGGACTGGATGTACTTTTCCCGGGCTTCCTTGTTCTCGATAAGGGCGTCCACCAGTTTCTGGTACTCTACCGGGTTCACGTACTTGAAGCTCAGGTCCTCAAGCTCCGTCTTGAGCTTGTACAGGCCGAACCGGTGGGTGAGGGGCACGTAGATGTCCAGGGTTTCCTGGGCGATGATTTTCCGCTTTTCGGGCTTCATGTACTGCATGGTCCGCATGTTGTGGATGCGGTCTGCAATCTTGATCATGATGACTCGGGGGTCTTTCGCCATGGCGGTAATGAGCTTGCGGTAGGTTTCCGCCTTGCGGGCGGTCTTGCTCTCTTGCTGGGCGGCGGTAATTTTTGTGACGGCGTCCACCATGAAGGCGGTATCGTCGCCGAACTTTTCAGAAATCTCGCTCAGGGTGTGGGGCGTGTCCTCTACCACGTCGTGGAGTAGCCCGGCAAGCACCGTGGCCTGGTCCTGTTTCAGGTCCGAAAGGATCTTGGCCACCTCGTAGGGGTGCTCGGTATAGGGCATGCCGCTCTTGCGGTACTGGCCACTGTGGGCCTCTGCAATAAAGACAATGGCATTCTCCAGGATCTCGCGGTTCAGGGCGGGATTCTTCTTGATAAGCACGTCCACGATGTGCTTTTGGTTGGATGTCAACTCTTGCACTGCCATTATCTACAATTTATTATAAAATTTGGCAGAAAAACGGCAATTTTTGGAATATAAGCCAAAAATAAGGTATTTGGTGATATGAAGCCCGCTGAAAGTAAAAAACGAAAAAAAACAAATACCCCCCCCGAATGAATCGGGGGCGTTGCGGGGGCCTCCCCGCTAAAGGGGGTGGCGAGCGACGTAGTGCGAGGCAGGGGGAGATTTCCCCCTAATCACTAAACCGCTGTTTACTACTTCTTCAGCAGGTCGCGGATTTCGGTAAGGAGCTTCTCCTCGGCGCTGGGCTCTGGCGGTGCAGGCGGTTCGGCGGGCTTTTCTTCTTTCTTCTTGCGCATGTTCTGCACGAATCCCAGGAACTTCTTCATGACGATGAACACCACGATGGCAACGATCAGGAAGTCCACGATATTGCCGATGAAGGCACCGTAGGGAATCTGGGCTCCGGCGGCGGTTGTGTAGGTGAGGGCCTTGAGGCCTTCGCCGGCACCTTCTGCACCGAAGCTTGCCACGATGGCGTTCACGCTGGGCATGACGATGTCGTTCACGAAGCTCGTGACAATCTTGCCGAATGCGCCGCCGATGATGACACCGATGGCCATGTCGACGATGTTGCCCTTGAGGGCGAAAGCCTTAAATTCTTCAAGGAGGGATGTTGCTTTTCCTTTGATACCCATAACGGTTCCTTTTGGTTGATGTTTTGATAAAAAATAGTATTGTGGCACCCTTTGGCAAGATGAATTTCTAGATTTTGAGACCTATGTCATGGCTGTTGCTGGCACTTTCTTCCGCTTTTTTCCTGGGGTTTTACGACCTGGCCAAGAAAAAGTCCGTCCAGGGGAATGCGGTGCGTCCCGTGCTGTTCCTTTGCAGCGCATGCTATGCCCTGTTCATGCTGCCTATCCTGGTTTCGGGGCATACCGAAACCCTGGCGCTCCGCGAACATGTTTTCTTGATGGGCAAGGCCTTAATCGTTGGCGGCAGCTGGCTTTTGACCTACAACGCCAT
>JAEDLI010000022.1 GCA_016295375.1 Fibrobacter sp.
CAGAATCCAGGACTGGATAAAGACATAGTAGAAGCTGATGAACAGCGGGGGTAAAAGTCCCAAGGAGCCCAAGTGCTTTGCCCAGGGCTTTTTACCGAGAATGTAGTGGAATCCACCCGGTGCGGTACCGTGGTGGTGGAGTCCTGCCGCACGGCCAAGGGTCCATTCCATCCACGAAAGGGGAATGCCCAAGAGCAAGAGGGCGATAAGGTAAGGGATGATGAAGGCGCCGCCACCATTGGTGGCCGCCTGCACGGGAAAGCGTAAAAAGTTGCCGAGACCGACGGCAGAACCTGCCACGGCGAGGATTACTCCCAGCTTCGAACCCCAGTTTTCTCTCTTGTTTGACATTTTTGACTATCCTAGTTCCCTGATTTTAATTCTACAAACTAAAATTTAACTCTTGTTTCCTCAAGCGGATCCCCGACCAAATCGGGGATGACAATGCTCGTGCCTCGAACCTCTTGTAACCATCACGCCTCACAACTCACAACTCATTACTAGTCCCTAAATCCTAGGCCCTTGCCCCTTCCCTTATACTTCATCATCAGCATGGTGATGTCGTCGTATTGCGGTTCGCCATCGGCAAAAGCGTCCAGCTCCGCCTTGAGCCCGTGCAGAACACCTTCCAAATCGGTGTCGCGGTTCTTGTTCAGGTATTCCGTCAGGCGGGTCTCCCCGTAGAAATCCTTCTGGTGGCAGGCCTCGGTAACGCCATCGGTATAGAGGAAAATGCTGTCGCCTGCCGAGAGGGTGATACTTTCCTGATAGTATTCGACTTTATCCATAGCAGCCAGCGGCAACTTGCGTTTGGGAGAACGCAGGAACTGGAAATACTTGCCTCCGATACAAATCAGGGGCGGGTTGTGCCCTGCGTTGGAATAACTCAAGACTCCCGTTTCCATGTCCAGGACACCGAACCATGCCGTCACGAACATTCCCTCGTCGTCGCTCTTGCTCAGGGAGTGGTTCACCTTGGTGAACACCTTTTCGGGAGACAGCCCCAGCTTGGCCTGGTCCTTGATGAGGGTCTTGGTAATCACCATGAAGAGGGCCGCAGGGACGCCTTTGCCCGAAACGTCGGCCACGACGATACCCACATGGGTCTTGTCGATAAAGAAGAAGTCGTAAAAGTCACCGCCTACTTCTTTAGCTGGATCCATGGTGGCAAAGATTTCTACGGATTCCGATGAGGGGAAATTGTGGGGGAGCATGCTTATCTGGATAGAGTTCCCCATCTTCAGTTCCGATTCCACGGCGGCTTTCTTGCTGGAAATGTCCGCCTGGATAAGCACCATGGTCTGCATCCGCTTTGTGGTGTTGTAGCAGACATAGATGATGGCCAAGAGGAATACCAGGTTGCTGTCGATACAGTAGAAGAAGTTGTTGATGTTGTAGTCCACCAGGAACTGGTGCAGGGCTTCCCCTTGCAGCTGGCTGATGGCGTCGGCAATGGCCGCGTCCATGGTGCTGGTGATGGTAATGATGGTTCCCGGAACAAAGGAGACCATGTTGATGTCCGGAAGCCCGTAAATAGAAGACAGAAACTTAGAAACGATATAGGCGATAGTTGTCACTATCGATACGTTCAGGGTCACCTTTTTCAGGTAGTAGCGGCAGCTCAGTACGATGGGAATGGCAAACAGGAGTTCCACGCCGTAGGAGTATATGACCGTGTAGAGGCTGATGGCCAAAAGTAGAGCCACGAGGCCCACGTACTTGGTAAACTTTTTTTTGTTCAAACACCTGATGGCAAACATCATGGCGATAAACAAGGCGGTCTGTAGCCCAAAGAAGAAAATTCCCCACGTGGCGGGAACGTCGAAGATGCCAGTAATGGAGCAGATGGCGATGATGAGGTAGATGAACGCCAAGATGCCGAAAGAACCTGCAATGAGGTTGTTGGCCTTCCATTCGTTTTCTTCGAACAACGCCTGGGTGGATTCACTGAATTTTATTTTTTTGTGGGCCATACCAAGTCCATAATCTTGCCATTTACAAGGGTAATATAATAAAATTCCGGTTGTAGCTCGTGGTGGTTATGTTTTTCTTGTCTTCCTGGTTTATCATGATGTTTTTCAGGACAAACCCCCGGAAAGAAGAGGTGGCGCTTATTTCGCTCGTGATGTCGAAAATCTTTCCGTCGTCCCTGAAAATCATCTGCACGTGCTTGCCCACGACTATGGTGAGTTCGGACAAGAGAACCTTGGGCGTATTGAGGTCTATCAGGAACATGTAAATCTCTTCGATGATCAGTAGGGCCTTGGTGATGTTCTTGCTTGAAACGCCTTCCTGGGTCAGGATTTCCTTGACTTTCTGCTGGATGCTCATGGTATTGTCGGTAGTGACCAAGAAATCGAAGGAGTAATGGTGCTTTTCGGATTCATCCAGGAACAAGGGGAATTTCTTTCCTTTGAAGTGTAGCAGTGACAGTAGGGAGCCTATGAGGAGGGTAAGAAACGGTGCCAGGGAAAGCCCCACCCACACTCCCGAAAAGCCAAGCAAAGCCCCGAAGGCAAACACGCACAGGATAGGCATGAGCAAATCCTTGAGAGCGCAGATGGTAAGGCTGTGGCCGATGGACTGCCTCACCAAGAAATAGGAAGTGAAAAGGAAAAGCAGGGCGGTGCAGCACAAGGTTGGGCAGACCGTCCAGAGGGCCTTGGTGGAAAGTTCCTGCAATAGGGGAGATTCGATATTGAAGGCGCTGGGAATCATGGGGGCGAAAATGGCTAGAATCAGGGTGAAGATCAGCCCTTCTGCCAGTGCGGCCTTTATGGAAATTTTCATGACCTTCCGCACGCCCTCGGGATTCTTTTCACCATGGTAAACGTTGGCAAGGGGCGTCATTGCCTGGCCGATGCCGTCAAAGATGATGGTTAACTGGATAACGCTTGTCACGAGCGTCAGTACCGGCAGGTTGAATTCGCCATAGTTGAAAATAACGTACTTGTTCAGTATAAAGGTCTGTAGCCCCACAAGCAGGTAGAGGCTTGCATCGACGATGCTGTATTTCAGGGTGACGGCGAAGAGCTTGAAACTGAAATGGAATCTGGGCCTGAGGGAGTTGGATTTACGGAAGAAATGAAGGCACAGGGCAAGTATGGCCCCTAGGGTGCCGACCAGTGCCCCGACGCCGATGCCAGAAATTCCCATGTTCGTGCATGCCACGACGGAAACGGTAATGCCCCCGACGAGCAGAAGCACATTTGAAAGGTAACTGCAAGCCGCGTCCCCGTCCATGAGCACCATGTCCGAAAGCAAAAAATAGACGGGGTAGAGCATCAGCACGTACCGGTAGTAGCTAAAACAGTCCTGTGCGTACTGGGTGATTTCTGGATTTAGGTTAAGGTAGTTCAGGTAGATTTCGAAACAGGCCCCGGAAGCGAAGTAGGTAATGGCCGAAAGCACTACAGAAACCAGGAGGCTTTGCCCAAAGACCTTGTCCGCTCCCGACTTGTCCGTTTCGCCTATCTTGTAGGTATAGACATAGCAGGTGCCGATACTTACGATATCGGCAATCCCGATAAAGAAATTGAGCAGGGGGGTAAAGACATTCCAGGCCGACAGCGCCCTTTCGTCAAGCACGTTTCCGACAACAGCCGCATTGGAAAGAATGACCACGATGGGGATGATCATGCCTACGGTGGAGGCTCCCAGCAGGGTCTTGAATCTTTCTTCGCAAAAAATCTTGTTACGGCTCATAAATGTCGCAGGAACGTTACTCTCGATAACATCAAATTATTATTTTCGGAGGTGTTCCCTGGTGCAAAAATCCATAACAACACCCCATGATGGACTTTTTTAAAGCTTTTTTCGAGAATGTGGAGCGAATGCCCGATGCCGTTGCCGTGTCGGACGCAGAAAAGTCCCTTACCTACGCCGAACTGGACGCCCTTTCGGGACAGGTTCTTGACTACCTCGAAAGCGAGAACGTGGGTGCCGAAGAAGTGGTCCTTGTAAAAATTTCCAGGAGCGCATTCCATTACGCCTGCCTTCTCGGGGTCTGGAAAGCGGGAGCCGTCTTTGCAGGGATCGAGACGGGGGAGCCTGTCGAGCGGGAAAAGTTCATCCGTGAAGATTTGAAGCCCAGGCTTGTCCTTGACGACGCCCTTCTTGAAAGGATTTTCGGTGAGAGTGCCACGGGTTCTGCAACTTCTGGGACTTCGGGCAGGTGCCGCCCCAGAAATTTGCACGACGGTGCTTTTTTCGTCTATACATCGGGCTCTACGGGGCACCCCAAGGGGATTCTCCATGAATACGGCTCCGTAGAGCTGATGGTGCCTACCAACGTGCGGAACGCATCCGGCGAAAAAATGGTGGAACCTGGGCACAGGGTGGCAGTCATTGCGTCCCTGAATTACCTGCCGGCCTTTTTCCTTTTTGCCTGGGCGGTGACTTCTGGAGCTTCGGTTGCGGTGGTTCCCTACGCCGTTTCCAAGAATCCGGTTGTAATGCAGAACTATATGGCGGAGCAGGGGATAACCACCCTTTTTGTTACGCCCACCTACATAAAGCTTTTCAAGGAATTTCCGCCCTGTGTTTGCCGGATAATCGTGGCGGCAGAAATTATCCGCGACCTTTATCTGGAAAATGTGGAACTTTACGCCATGTACGGCATGAGCGAAACCGGCTCCATGCCCACGGCTTTCAAGATAGACCGCTCCTACGAAAACACGCCCATCGGCAAGCCCTATGGCGGCATGGAGGTGGATGTTTGTGAGGGAGAGTTGCGGGTGAAAAACCCTTATGTCCGCTGCTATGTGAACATGCCGGCGGAATCAGCTGAAACCTTCAGGGAAGGCTGGATTTACACCGGCGATATGGCACGGGAGCTCCCTGACGGGAACCTGGTGATTATAGGCCGCAAGAATGACATGGTTAAGATCGACGGAAACCGTGTAGAACCCGGCGAGATCGAATCGGCACTCAGGAGGGTGCTGGGGCTATCTTGGGTGTGCGTCAAGATTTTCAAGGATGGTTCGGGCAGGGCGACCATTTGCGCCTACTATACCGACGATGTGGATATCGACTATGAATTGGTCTTTGCGGGACTTTCAAGGTTCTTGCCGCACTACATGTTGCCCAACCATTTTGTGCACCTGGACAGAGTCCCCAGAAACAGCAACGGCAAGCTGGATAAGCTTTCCCTGCAGTGCCCTGCCGAAGAGGCGTCTCACGCCCCCTACAGTGCCCCTGAAACCGATGGCGAAAAACGCCTGTGTGCTGCGTTCAAGACGGTATTGGATGTAGCCTACGTGGGTGCCGACGACGACTTTTTTGCCTTGGGAGGATCTTCCATCACGACTATGGAGGCCATTGTCGCCTCAAACATGGCGGGGCTAGAAATGTCCGACGTGTATTCGGGACGGACCCCCCGGAAAATAGCGGCACTTTGGCAGAAGCGGAATTTGTCGGTTTCTGCGGAAAAGCCCGTCGCTTCGCCGGCGGCAGGAATTTACCCGCTGCTTCCCACCCAGCAGTATATATGGAATTTCCAGCAGCGTGCGGTGGATTCTACCATGTACAACATCTACACTTTGTTCGCCCTGAAAGAATCCGTGGACTTGGAACGGCTTGGTTCGGCCCTTTCACAGGCGGTGCTTAGCCACAGGGCTTTGCTTACCCGCTTTGAAAAGATGGCGAATGGGGAGATTTTTCAGCGGATTGGTGATGTGAAAATTGCAGATGTTGCTATTCCGGTAGAGCAAATTTCTGAAGCAGAATTTGTCAAGTTGAAAGATGCCCTGGTTTGCTCCTTTGACCTGCTTAAGGACAGGCTTTTCCGCATCAGGATTTTCAAGACCGAAAAGGGGTCGTTCCTCTTTACCGATTTCCATCACATCGTTTTTGACGGGACTTCCATCCACGCTTTTTTGCGGGATGTGGAAAGGCTTTATGCCGGCGGTAAGCTAGAAGACGACGACTACGAGCAGATTTTGTCAAAGCGCCTAGATTTGCCCAGCTCTACGGAATTCCGTGCCGCCCTGGAGCGCTTTGATGCCCTGTTCGGCACGGGAACGTGGGATTGTTGCCCCAAGACAGATTTTGAATCGTCGGATTTGTCCGAAGATATAATGATTTCGGAATTGGACATTGAACGCGCCAGGTTGGAAAACTTCTGTGTCCAGGTCAAGGTCGGCCTAAGCGCTTTTTTCATCGCGGTCACCTTGAAGGCCATGGCCCGCTACAATCAGGCCCGCAATGTCATGGTAAACTGGATTTACAGGGATAGGGACGATGTGCGGGAATCCAGGGCGGTGGGAGCCCTTTATTCCTCGCTTCCGGTGGGTGCCGATGCTTCGTTGGGGGATCTTGATTTTCTGCGGGAGGTCCACCGCCAGGTGCAGCAGAACATTGCTAGTCCGACTTGCCAATACACTCTTTACAAGAATCAAAACCGCCCCCATGACAGTCTGTGCGTCCTTTATCAGGGGAACATCCGCAATGCGAGTGGGGGAAGTTCCCTCATTAAGCGTAGGCTTGAAATCAAGCGCCCCAAAGCCAAAAATCAGAGCATCTTTGACTTGGAAATTTTGGACGCAAGAGATCGTTTTGCTCTCATGTTTGACTACGATAGCGACAGGTACAATCGGGCAAGCATGAAGTCGTTTATGGCCCTGTGGAAGTCACAGGCCCGCGAATTTGTTGAAAACGTGTCTTCTGGCGTGTGATTTATAATTTGGCGATTATTGTCCGGCTTACTTGAGCCGGATTTTCTTTTGGGCGTAGATGGACTGCCCGCCGTTGCAGGCATAGGCCAGCGTACACACGATAAAGAAGGCGGGGAGGGTGTCGAATCCGAAAATTTCAGCCCCAACCAGGATGGGGGCAAAAAGCGTGTTGGTGGCTCCGCCAAAGACCGCCGCATATCCGAGAGCCGCCGCAAGGGGGAAGGGCACGCCCACGATGGTGGCTATTACCGCTCCGAAGGTGGCACCGATGGTGAACAGCGGGGTGACTTCGCCGCCTTGGAACCCCACCGAAAGAGTCACGATGGTGAGTACCATCTTGAACAGCCAATCCCATCCGAAAATTCCCGCGGCGCTGGCTGTAGCCGCTCCCGGATTGCCGAAGCAGATGTCGGTGAGGTTCGTGCCCAGGCCGGAGTAGCGGCCCTGCCAGAGCAAGAGCAGCAAAGCGCTCAACACGATACCCATGATGGCGACTCGCTTGAGAGGGCTCGGGAACTTTTCTGCAAAGAACTTTCTGGAAAACTTGAGTAATTTCGCAAAACCGCCGCCTACAAGCCCAAAGAGAACGCCCAGCAGAGCAAGCTTCAGGATAAAGTAGATTTCAAGCCCGTTTTCTCCATAAAACAGGCTTGACATGGTCCAGTCCGGCGAAAAACTGTTCAGACTCACAGTGAACTTTTCGTAGCCGATCATCTCGGAAACCTTGTAGGCGCTGACCGCCGCCGCCACCGCCGGGAGCAGCGCCGCCATCTCGAGATGACCGGCCAGCAGGATTTCGAGGGAAAGGGCGATGGCCGCCATAGGGGTCTGGAAAAGCCCTGCAAATCCGGCCGCCATGCCCGCCACAAGCAGAATGCGGGGAGCGTTTTCTACATGAATCTTGGAACTCATGTTGTGCCCGAGGGTCGCCCCGATTTGCATGGCTACGCCTTCGCGGCCGGAACTTCCGCCAAAGAGGTGGGTAACCCAAGTGGTTGTCATAATAAGCGGGATCAGGCGCAGGGGAATTTCTTTTTCTTTTCCGTGGGCTACGTCAAAGATGATTCCCATGCCTCGTTCGGAGCCGTTGCCAAGCTTTTTGTAGGTGAACACGATGGCAAGGCCTGCAAGGGCTAGCCCAGGAATCCAGTAAAGCGGGTGGGCGTCGCGGATATCGCTGACATTCTGCAGGATAGACCCGAAAAAGGCGCAAAGGGCCCCGACGATGGCCCCGAGGACTAGAGCCACTACGATGAGCACCGGCTGTGAAATCCAGTGCATCACCTTTTCTTTGACTTTGGCCTTGGCCATGCGCATGGCTTGTTCCCTCATTTCGGGAGTCATATGCTGGTATATTTCTTGCCAATTGTTGAAGTTCATCGCAAAGTCCTTTTTCGGCGCCAAATTTAGAAAAAGTCAAGAAAAGAAAATGTCGGCCTCGCGACCGACACTCTAATTTTTTTTCTGGATCCTTCGCTCCCTAACGGTCACTCAGGATGACGATATGGCTTACGCCTTATCGTCACTTGTTGTTCGCGCGGATGAGGTTGAGGGCGGAACCCGCCTTGAACCATGCCCACTGCTGTTCGTTGTAGGTGTGGCTGAGGGCGATGTTATCCACAGAGCCATCCTTGTGGTGGGCGACGAGGGTGAACTCGCAACCGGTCGCGAACTTGGTGAGGCCAACGATGTCGAACACGTCCTGTTCCTGGATCTTGTCGTAGTCGGCGGCGTTCTTGAAGGTGAGGGCGAGCATGCCCTGCTTCTTGAGGTTCGTTTCGTGGATGCGGGCGAAGCTCTTCACAATCACGGCCTTCACGCCGAGGAAGCGCGGTTCCATGGCGGCATGTTCGCGGCTGGAGCCTTCGCCGTAGTTTTCGTCACCGATGACGATGGAGCCCGTTCCCTTGGCCTTGTAAATCTTCGCGAGTTCGGGGACTTCCTTGTATTCACCGCACTGGCAGAGGACCTTGTTGGTTTCGCCGTTGAAAGCGTTCACGGCGCCGATGAGCATGTTGTTGGAAATATTTTCCAAGTGACCGCGGTAGTTAAGCCACGGGCCGGCCATGGAGATATGGTCGGTGGTGCACTTGCCCTTCGCCTTGATGAGGAGCGGGGCACCGGCGATGTCCTTGCCGTCCCAGGCGGCGAACGGTGCGAGGGCCTGGAGGCGCTTGCTTTCCGGGTTGATGGAAACGGTAATCTTGGAACCGTCTTCTGCCGGGGCCTGATAGCCGGCGTCCTTGACTTCAAAACCCTTCGGCGGAAGTTCGCACTGTTCCGGCGGGTCGAGCTTCACGGCCTTGCCGACCTTGTTCACGAGGGTGTCGGTCATCGGGTTGAAGCGGATGTCGCCAGAGAGGGCGGCGATCACGGCCATGAGCGGGCTAGCCACAAAGGCGTGGGTGTTCGGGTTGCCGTCGGCGCGCTTCGCGAAGTTGCGGTTGAAGCTGTGGACGATGGTGTTGAGTTCCTTCTTGTCGCTTCCTGCACGGTCCCAGCGGCCAATGCAAGGACCGCAGGCGTTCGTCATAATCGTTGCACCGAACTGCTTGAACAAGTCGATGAGGCCATCGCGTTCGGCGGTGTAACGCACCTGTTCAGAACCCGGGTTGATGAGGAGCGGGCACTTCGGGCTGAGACCCTTTGCGAGGGCCTGCTTGATCATGTTGGCGGCCATGAACAAATCTTCGTAGCTGGAGTTTGTGCAGCTGCCGATGAGGGCGGCGCTCACGACCGGCGTAGATTCCGGCTTGGTTTCGGAGGCCTTGAGGCTTTCTGCCATGTCGGTCACGGCAAAAGCGCGGTCCGGGCTGAACGGGCCGTTGAAGTGCGGCACGAGTTCGCTCAGGTTGATTTCCACGACGCGGTCAAAGTACTTTTCCGGGTTGGCTTCGACTTCGGGGTCGGCCTTGAGGTGTTCAGCAATCTTGTCGGCAGCAGCAGCGACGTCGGCGCGGCCGGTCACCTTGAGGTATCGGCTCATGGAATCGTCGTAGCTGAAGGTGGAGCAGGTAGCGCCCACTTCGGCACCCATGTTCGCAATCGTCGCCTTGCCTGTTGCGGAGAGGCTGCGAGCGCCTTCGCCGAAGTATTCGATAATGGCGTTGGTGCCGCCCTTCACGGTCAGGATGCCTGCGAGCTTCAGGATGATATCCTTGGCGGTAGCGAAGCCCTGGAGCTTGCCGGTGAGCTTCACACCGATCATCTTCGGGTACTTGAGTTCCCACGGGAGGCCGACCATGGCGTCCACGGCGTCTGCACCGCCCACGCCAATGGCGAGCATGCCGAGGCCGCCGGCGTTCACGGTGTGGGAGTCGGTACCGATCATCATTCCGCCCGGGAAGGCGTAGTTTTCGAGCACCACCTGGTGGATGATACCAGCACCCGGGAGCCAGCAGTCAATGCCGTACTTGGCAGACACGGACTGGAGGAAATCGTAAACTTCCTTGCTTTCTTCCTTGGCGCGGGGGAGGTCCTTTTCGACACCTTCGCGGGCGATAATCAGGTGGTCGCAGTGCACGGAACTCGGCACTGCCACGCGGGCCTTACCGGCGGTGGTAAACTGGAGGAGTGCCATCTGGGCGGTTGCATCCTGCATGGCCACGCGGTCGGGGTGGAATTCGGCAAAATCCTTGCCGCGTTCGTAAGTCCTGTTCTCGGCGCCATCGATCAGGTGGCTGTAGATAATCTTTTCGGCGAGGGTGAGCGGACGGCCCAGCTGCTTGCGGGCTGCTTCAACGCGGGCGGGAATGCGGGCATAGACGCCCTGGATCATGTCGAAATTGAAAAGCATAATGATAAGTGGTTAGTGGTTGGTAAACAGTGGTTAGGGCGACTTCGTCGCAGTGATTACTTCTTTCGGGTGCAAAGATAGAAATATTATCGGGTCACGATGCGGTGGGCGATGTTGTTCCACAGGTTGTCGATGTGGCCTTCGCCGAGCCGCAAGCGTTGTGGGAGTGTGGGCGTGCGGTCGTAGAGCATCTGGATGTATTCGTCCTTTTGCCCGCCAAAGTCCAAAATCTCGACGGTATAGACACATGGAACCGCAGGATTAGGACTTCTATGGCGAGCAGGATGCAGCTTCCGATGATGGCGACCCATCCGTAGGCGTACGGAATGGAACACGTAAAGCGCCAGCACAGATATATTAACGTGCAGAACGTACTCAAGAAAAGGAACAGATCGCCGAGGAACTGCTTTGCCGGCTTTGAGTTGAATTTTTTCGCGCTTTCGTTCTTGCTGAATTTAAGAAGGTCGTCGTAGGTGCGGATTCTGTTGTAGCGGAATCGCTTCCTGATTTTCTGGATGAGGAAAACGAGAAGGATTACGATAAAGACGGGTATGGCGAAAATTCCCCCATACTAGGTAGGGCTTTGTACGAGCGAGAATCTTGAAGTTGGAGATGGGCTTGTAAATGAGCGGGATCTTGTTCAGGTCCGTGCCCTGGAAAAGAGCCCGGGCGTAAAGTCCAGAAAGGCTCAGGTCTTCTTCGGTAAGGTATTCCACCGCCCGTGAGTCAGAGCGGATCATGGCGGATTCCTCTTCCTTGTTGGACATGCTCCAGATGGTGTAGCTCAGGTGCAAGGAATCCAGGGTGTCGTACCACAGTTTGACGCTTTCCAGGTCGATTTTACCGTCGCCGCTGGCTTCGCAGAGGCCGCTTTCGGTAATGAAGATGGGGGTGCCGCCGCCTACGACTTCCTTGAGGAGCGCAAGCGATTCGCCCTTGTGGGAAGTAGCTTAGAAGTGGAACGAATACATCACGTTGTCGAAGGCCACCGGGTACTTTGCCGGCTCCTGGATTTCGCGGTCTTAATTTGGGGTGCCGATTAGAATCAGGGCGTCGGGCTTGTGCCTGCGGATAACGGGGATGATGATGTTGGCGTATTCCTTGGCCATCATGTTGAAAAAGTTGATGGTTTCGGCCAGGTTCTGGTTAGGGTTGTTGTCGGTAAGGATATGCCAGTCCACCATCACGTACATGTCGTTTTCGATGGCGTACTGCACGCCCTTGCGGAGCATCCCAGATTCTTTTTGCGGTCTCCGTGCACGTAGTCGTACGAATACATGGCTAGGCGAATCAGGTTCGTGTTCCATTCCCGGCTGAGCTGGTGGAAAAGACCATTGTTCACGAACTGCGGAAACCAGGTGAGGCCGTGGGTGCTTGGGCCCTTCAATACCACTTGATTGCCGTGTTCGTCAAAAAGATCGGTGCCCTGTACATGGAGTTTGCCGTTTACAGATGGCCTAGCATTTATCACTTCTGCACTTGCAAAAGTGACGAAGGCAAAAATCAATGATAAGAAGAGTCGGACGCAAAAAAAGAAAAATTTTTCATATCCAAAAGATATGAATTTTTTACCCGACGCTGTGTTCGAGTTTCAAGGTCAGCAGTTGTCTTGCTTCCGTGGCGAATTCGCCCGGGAGTTCCTTGAACACGTCTTTACAGAAACCGCCCACCATCGCTTGAATGGCGTCTTCGCGCTTGATGCCGCGGCTTTCGAAATAGAAAAGCTGGTCTTCGCTGATGCGGCTGGTGGTGGCTTCATGTTCCGTGGTGGAGTTGGCGTTTGCAACGGTGATGTAGGGGAAGGTGTGTGCCGCACTCTTGTCGCCCACCAGCATGCTGTCGCACTGGGTGTAGTTCCGGGCTCCCGTGGCCGACTTGCGGATGCTCACTTCGCCGCGGTAGGCGTTGCTGGAGTAGTCGGCGCTGATGCCCTTGCTGATAATCGTGCTCTTGGTGTTCTTGCCGATGTGGATCATCTTGGTGCCGGTATCGGCCTGCATGTGCCCGTTGGTGAGGGCCACGCTGTAAAATTCTCCGACGGAATTGTCGCCCAGCAGCACGCAGCTTGGGTACTTCCACGTGATGGCGGAACCCGTTTCGACCTGCGTCCAGCTGATTCGGCTGTTCTTGCCGGCGCACTTTCCGCGCTTGGTGACAAAGTTGTACACGCCGCCGGCTCCCGTTTCGCGGTCGCCCGCGTACCAGTTCTGCACGGTCGAGTATTTAATGCTTGCGTTATCCTTCGCTACCAGTTCTACGATGGCGCTGTGCAGTTGCTTGCTGCTGAATTCCGGCGCGGTGCAACCTTCGAGGTAGCTCACGCTGGCGCCTTCGTCGGCGATAATCAATGTGCGTTCGAACTGGCCTGCTTCCTTATTGTTGATGCGGAAGTAGGTGGAAAGGTCCATGGGGCACTTGACTCCGGGCGGAATATAGACGAAGCTTCCGTCGCCAAAGACGGCGCTGTTCAAGGCCGCAAAGTAGTTGTCGCCTGCGGGCACCACGCTTCCCAGGTACTCTTCGATGAGTTCCGGGTATTCCTTGATGGCATCGCTGATGGAGCAGAACAGGATGCCCATTTCCATGAGCTTGCGCTTGTGGCTGGTGTAAATGCTTACCGAGTCAAAGACCGCGTCCACGGCCACGTTGGCAAGGCGCTTCTGTTCGTCCAGCGGGATGCCGAGCTTTTCGAAGGTGGCGAGCAACTCCGGGTCCACGTCCTCGATTTTCTCATGACTCTTTTTGGTCTTCGGGGCGGAGTAGTAGACGATGTCCTGCAGGTCCACTGGTGCAAAATGCAACTCGCCCCAGTTGGGCTGCTCCATGGTCTTGAGCTTCTCGTAGGCCTTCAGGCGAAAGTCCAGCATGAACTGCGGTTCGCCGCGGAGCTTGGAGGCTCTCCGGATGATACCTTCGTTCAGACCTTTTTCGAAGGCCTCGTTCTCGATATCCGTTACAAAACCGTACTTGTAGTTCTCGCTCATGGTGTGCCAAATATAGCAATCAAAATGTATATTTAAGTCAATTCCTGGAATGTTCATTGACTTCCGGGATGTGGATTGGTTTTTCTAGGAGTTTAAAATGAACGGATTTCGCTTGGCCATGACTGTGGCTTTGGCTTCTGTGTTGATTGTTCCTTCGGCCTTTGCCAAAGATTTGGCCCCCAACAAGACTCATGCGGTGCTGAACATTACCTACGTGAATGATGACGATGTTCCTCACGCAAAGAAGACATTGACCTTCGTGGGCATCAAGAAACCCAAGAACAAGATCAAGGTGACTACGGATACCTACGGTGAGGCCAGTTTCCATATCCCTCGCGAAGATTCCTACAAGATTCTCTGCGAAAGCCTGACGGGTCCCTTCGAGTGCGGTGAAACCCCCTACGTTTCCCTGACGGCCAGTACCGGCGGCGTGACGGTGGTGTTCGACGACACCCGTGCCGAACTGACGGGTGTTACCTTCAAGGCGGGAAGCGCCGAACTGGTGCCCAGTTCCCTCAAGACGTTGAATACGGCCATCGAAGGACTGAAGCGCAATACCAAGGCCAAGGTGGAAATCGAAGGCCACACCAGTTCCGAAGGTAGCGACGAATTGAACCAGACTCTTTCCGAAGAACGTGCCGCTAGCGTGCGCGCCTACATGATCAAGAAGGGAATATCTCCGGACCGCGTGACGGCCGTTGGTTATGGCCCCAGCAGACCCAAAGCGGACAATTCCACCGAGGCCGGCCGCAAGGCCAACCGCCGTATCGAAATCCGCGTGGTGAACGCCTCTGAAGTGGGCGCCGTTCAGGAGTAATTTTTAGAACAAACTTAGTTGTCCGTTGCCCTGTGCAGCGGGCTTTTCTTTTTTGATGTTTGTCGTATCGTCAGCGGATTCGTTGCCGCCTTCGCTGCTATCGCTGCCTGCGTCGGAATCTGCCTCGGCGATTTGCTCCAGGAGCCACGCTTCGTCATGCACGGGAATTCCCAGTTCGTTGGCCTTGGTAAGTTTGCTTCCGGCAGCTTCGCCGGCCAAAACCCAGCTGGTCTTTTTGCTGACGGAGCCAGCGACTTTGCCGCCGTTCTCTTCGATAAGCTTGCGTGCCTCGTCCCGGTCCATAGTGGGGAGCGTTCCCGTGATGACGGCGGTCTGCCCTTGGAAAAGCGTCTTCACGACGCCCTTGAATTCCGTGGGGCAGCCTAGTTCAATCAGTTCGTCAATTTCCTGGGTGTAGCGTTCCGTGTGGAAAAAGTCATAGACGGACTTTCCAATGCGTTCGCCCACGTCGGTGACGTTCTGCAGGTCTTCGACGGTAGCCGTGCGGATTTTTTCGAGAGTGCGGAAATGCTTGGCGATGTTCCTTGCGCTGGTGCGGCCCACAAAACGGATGCCGAGACCGTGGAGCAGGTTTTCCAGACTCCGTTCCTTGGAGGCAGCAATGGCGTCAAAGACGTTTTTGGCGCTTTTCTTGGCCATGCGTTCCTGGGATTCCAGGTCTTCTAGCGTGAGGCGGTAAAGGTCGGGAATCCGCTTGATTTTTCCTGTAGCGATAAGGCTTGCGATAAGCGATGGCCCCAGGTTCTCGATGTTCATGGCCTCACGGCTCACGAAATGCTCAAACAGACATTGCACCTGAGCCCCACAGTGCATGTTTTCGCAGCGGAGGATGACTTCGCCATCTACATGGGTGAGGGGTTCGCCGCATTCGGGGCACTTCGTGGGGGCAATGACCGGCTCTGCCCCAATGGGGCGAAGTTCCTTTTTGACATCGGTAATTTTCGGGATGATTTCGCCACCCTTCTCGACGCCCACAGTGTCTCCGTAGTGCAGGTCTAGACGGGCCACTTCGTCGAAGTTGTGGAGGGTGGCGCGCTTGACGGTAGTGCCCGCAAGACGCACGGGTGCTAGGTTCGCCACGGGCGTCACCGCACCGGTGCGGCCTACCTGGAATTCTACGGAAAGAAGCGGCGTGTAGGCCCGTTCGGCCTTGAACTTGTAGGCGATGGCCCAGCGGGGGCTCTTGCTGGTGGTGCCGAGAGCCCGCTGCATGGCAAGATCGTTGAGCTTTACCACCATGCCGTCTATTTCGAAGGGAAGGTTGTCGCGGCTTGCGCCAATCTGTTCCGAAATCTTCATGATTTCTTCGGTGGTGTCGGCTGTCCAGTAATCGTTGGTGTGGAACCCGAGACGCTTGAGCTGCAGCAGGTTCTCTTCGTGGGTCTTGTTGTTGCTCTGGGGAATGTGATAGGCGAAGAATCGCATGGGTCGCGTCTTGCACTCGGCCACGCTCTTGAGCTTGAGGGAACCCGAAACAGTATTGCGGGGGTTCTGGAAAATCTTCTTACCTTCCAGAATAAACTGCTCGTTCAGTCGCTCGAAGGCCTCGCGCTCCATATAGACTTCGCCGCGGACTTCAAAAGTGCCCTGGGGAATTTCGCTGGGGTCAATTTTCAGCTTCTTTGCGTCAAAGTATTCGGGAATATCTGTAATGGTAAGGGCGTTCAGAGTCACGTCATCGCCCTGGGCTCCGTCGCCGCGGGTAGCCGCCTGCTTCAAGCGTCCGTTCTCATACACGATAGAGAGGGAAACACCGTCGATTTTCCGCTCGCAGACCCATTTTTTAGACGAGAGACGAGAGACGAAAGACGAGAGATTATCTTTCGATGCGGCATCTTCTCTCGTCTCTAGTCTGTAGGACCGAAGGTCCGTTCTCTCGTCTAGAGCGGCAATTCCCTCTTCCGCAGCCCTTACAAATTCCGCCATTTCTTCGGCACTATAGACGTTTGCGATGCTGAGCATGGGCACCGTGTGAGAGACCTTCGCAAAGTCGTTGGTGAGGTCGCTTCCGACTTTCTGTGTGAGCGAATCCTTTCCGTGCAGTTCCGGGTATTTCGCCTCGAGCGCTTCCATCTCCTTGAGGCCAAAGTCGAAATCCTGATCGCTCATGGGGGAGACGCCTTTCTTGTAGTAAAGGCGGCTTGCTTCTTCTAGCTGTTTTTTCAGCTCGAAATATCTGGAAAAGTCTTCTGCTCTTTTATCGTTCATCTTGCCTTATCCCCTAGCTCCTAGCCTCTACTCTCTAATTCCTAAATGTCCACACAATGCCGTAGGCGAAGCGCAGTCCCTCGGGGGTGTATCCGGATTCAGGCATGTAAATGCTGTGGTTGAAGTTCTCGATGCGGTTGTAGAGCTCAAAGGAGAGAATCTGCATGCGGGCTTCGAAATCCAGGGCCAGGTAGTGCTTCATCAGCTCCAGCTCGGGTTCGCCAAACTCGTTGATGGTGCAGTCGTAACGGTGGTCGAACCATTGCCAGTCCACGCGGACGCTTACCCCCAGACGGTCACTGACAAAACGGTTCTGCCAGTGGATGCTTCCCTTGTAGTAAAGTTCGGGAGTGTCGATGAGCTTGTATTTCCGGTCCAGCACCTGGCCCCGTTCCAGGTAGAATTTCCAGTTGCCCAGGCGGAATCCCGTCTGTAGCATCCAGTCCCAGGTCTCCGCCTTTTTCAGGTTGACCCACTGGAACGCGCTCTCTACGGATTCCAGGTTTTCGGTAACCCAGCGCTGCCTGATGGGGCTTTTCACTTTTTCGTGGCGGATGCCAATTCCATAAAAAACTTCCCGGGAATACCAGCCGATGTTGACCGTCTTGCGTTTCCGTTTTTCATAGTTCAGGTTTTCGTTGGGGAAGGCGACACGGCCCACTTCCATAAAGGCCAGCTGGTTCATGTCGGGGAACTTGTTGTCCCTGCGGATAGAGCCGTTGACGCGGAAATGGAAGGGGAGCAACAGGGTGGCGTCTGCGGAGTAGGCTTTGGCGTAGTCCTCGTCGTCGGTGATGGAACTGTTCCGCTGGAGGCCCGCCTGGGTGCGGAAAAGCAGGATTCCCAGGGTGTCCGAAAGTTCCAGGTAGCCCACTTCGCGGTCCTGCAGGTGCTGCTTGCGGTATTCCTCGAAATATTCGTCGCCGTCCAAAAATTCATAGTGGAACTTGAGGGCCGGATTGAACAGCGTGTTGTAGCGGATGCCGAAATCCCCCAGCAGGGTCTCGTAGGTGTATTCCCTCAGGGTGTCGTAGTAGAGGCTGTCGGTATGTTGGATGTCCAGCGTGTCTGTCCAGGTGGTGTCGCCCCGGTACAGATGGGGCAGGGAATCCTCTTCGATTTCGTGAGTGCCGGAATAGACATCGGCGCTGAAAATCAGGTTCTTGATGGGGTAGAGTTCAAAACCTGCGCCATAGCCGCGGCTTTCGATGGAAATGCCGTAGGGGTCTGTCAGGAAGGTGCGCTTGGCCTTGTCCAGGGTGTCAAGGATTACTTTGTGGGTGGAATTGTCGGCATTGTAAAGGTCCATGTAGTTCATCTTCACGAAAGCCTTGCCGAATCCGAAACGCCAGGTCAGCATGGGCTGCACGTGGATGCTGTTCATGGCGATGTTTCGTCCACCGAAGGGGATAGAGGTGGAGTCGCGGCCCAAGGAAAAATAGGGGGAATGGGTCACGTTCTGGTACTCGTATTCCTTGCTGTTCTTGTTGGAGCGACTCTGGATGCCAAAGTCCAGGGCCACCGAGTCGGTGATGATGCGTCTGAAATCCAGCCGCAGGGCGTTGCCGTCAAAGGGCCCCCGTTCCCAGGCCAGGTCAGTGACGGGGGTATCTACAGGAATCCCGTGCCGCTCTTCGGTAAGGATTCCGTTTTCGCCGTTCAGGGTCAGGGTGGAGCCGTCGTAGCCAAGCCTTGTAGTGTAGAGTCCCGCCAGTTTGCTGGGGAAACGCCTGCTTACGCTTCCCATGCCAAAGGCCGCGGGGTTCAGTTCCGGGTTCCCGAGAATCGATGTCCCCAGCACCCATTCCGCCTTCTGGCCGGATACGTCGTAGGTCCGCTCCATCAGTTCCCGGAGGGCGATGACCCAGCGGCCCGCATCGTTTTCACGGACGGCCGGATCCGGGCTGTCGGGGGAGTCCCACAGGGTGTCCTGGGGGCTCGGCTGGGTGTAGGCGCGGGGCGTCAGGGGCTCGCCCAATACGGTCCAGACCATCGACAGGACTGCAAGCAGGCTTATGTGTAGTTTAAATAATTTCACGAAAAAAGCAAATTCCCTATACTACGACCATCTCACTACACATTTCACACTCCACATCCCGCACATCATAACTCATAACTCACAACTCACAACCCACACATCTCTAGAACCATTCCGCTCTGGATTTTTCACGCCTTTCGCGGAGGGCTTGCACTACGGAGTAGGGCATTTTCATGCAGCCGGGCGTGTAGTTGCTGCTTTCGGTATGAAAGTCGGAGCCACCGGTACCCACCAGCCCGAACTTCTGGGCCATTTCCTTGTATTTGCGGCCCACGGCGCCCTTCTGGGCGGGGCTATAGACTTCCATACCCTGGATTCCCCATTCCACCATGTTCTCGATGAACTCGTCGCTGAGGCCCGACTTGTAGGGGTGAGCGAGCACCGCGATGCCTCCGGCGTTTTCGATAAGGCGGATGGTCTGCTGCGGATTCAGTCCCTTCTTTTCCACAAAGGCCACACAGCCGTCCCCGAGGTATTTGGTGAAGGCTTCTGCGAAGTTGGAAATGTATTCTTCGTCCACCAGGGACATGGCAATGTGGGGCCGCCCGATGACCTTTCCCTTGCAGTAGGAATTCACCTTTTCGAAGGTGATGTCGATTCCCAGGGCGTTCAGCTTCTTGATGATGGCCTTTGCGCGGGTTATCCTCTGCTTAGTAAAGTCCTCCATCTCCATGTTCAGGGCCAGGTTGGTGGGGTCGCAGAAATATCCCAAAATATGGATGTCCTTGCCCTGCCATACGGCAGAAATCTCGATGCCGGGGATGATTTCCAGCCCGATATCCTTGGCAGGGCCCTCGGCCAGCTTGTAGCTGTCCAGGTTGTCGTGGTCGGTAATGGAAATACACCGGAGCCCCCTGCGCTTGCAGAGGGTCAGCAGTTCTTCGACAGAGAGGCTGCCGTCAGAAAGGCGGGTGTGCAAATGCAGATCCGCGTAGCCGCCGTTCTCTATCTTGCTTCCTGAACCCTTGTACATCAGGTCACTCCGTAATACTTGGAGATGAGGGCCGCTTCCGATGACTGGTCGGGGTGGAGGCTCAGGTTCAAGAAGGGGTAAAGGGACTCGCTGTTGAACCCGATACGGCACTGGGCTCCGCTTTTTTTGGCCAGGTAAAGTCTCGGCAAGAAGGGCTCGTCCAAGTAGATGCAGACTTCGGGCTCGTAAGCCTCGATTTTTGCAAGGATTCCCTCGAAAACAGGCTCGCCGAAACGGCATTCTTGGTCGCTAAAGTAGAAGGCGTGGCTCCGCTTGGCCGAAATCAGGGCCTGCAGGCTCTCGTGGGCGCAAAACTGCACGTTGTTGAACCATTCCTTGGGCATGGGGCTTAAGAAAGCCACTGCGTCCTCGAACTTTCGGGGCAAAAACACCAGTGTCTTGGGGTGGTTCTTCAAAATGTCCGGAAAACAGAAGGCTCCGGAATCTTCGCCCGCCTGTTTCAGGAACCACCGACGGAGCGACTCGCTGCTGGCGAATCGCTTGAAAAAGTACTTAAACCGATCGGCAAAGTAAGGCGAAGGTTTCAAAGGGTCTCCAAAATTATAGTCTCACAAAATATATAAATTTGGGCAGATGGCGAAACAGAAATTCTATGCGATAAAGGCGCCAAACGGCGGAAAAATCGTGCTTTCTTGGGAAGAATGCCAGGAACTCACTCATAGCGTCAAGGGCGTGCTTTTTCGCGCTTTTCCAACGCGGCAAGAGGCGGCGAACTGGCTGAACGGCGTTTCCGCTCCTGCCCCCAAGGGACTCCGCATCTACGTGGATGGTTCTTTCTTGGAAGGTTACCCCAAGGCAGGCTGGGGCTTTATCGTGGTGGAAAACGATCAAGAAGTTGCGCACGGCTCCGGAGTGACTGTGTTCGATGCCGAAAGCCGCAATATCGACGGCGAAGTCATGGCGAGCTACCAGGCTATGCGCTGGCTGGAGACCAACGACCGCACCGCCGTCATCTGCCACGACTACGAAGGTGTAGCACGCTGGGCCAAGGGGGAGTGGAAGGCCAAAAGTTCCATCGCCAAGAAATACGTGGAGGCTTGCCGCCCGCTTGTTCATCGGGTGAGTTTTGAGAAGGTGGCTGCCCACACGGGAGTCAAGTGGAACGAGGCCGTTGATCAGCTGGCCAAGAACGCCATCGCCCGTGCAAAAAAGGCCGAGGGTGCTACGCAGGCGGCAAAAGTCCCGCCGAGAAACCTGCTGGATGAACGCCTGAACGAAGGTCAGAATGCCGCTCAGGCCGCACCGGTCAAACCATCGGAAGCACCTGATGCGTCACTGGCTGCAAAACCCGTGACCGAAGCCGTGCGAGCAAAACCTCTGCCAGAACCTCTAAAAGACCCGAAAACGGGACAGATGAGTTTGCCGCTCTGATATCCCGAAAAAATTTTTTTTGTCTGAAAATTTTTTATGCCTAGAATTGGTTTTCCATTTGCCTGCTTATTGTTTATTCCATTTTTCCTTATAGGTTGTTCCGTCACTCGGGTCTATGATTTCAGCATGACCGCTTCTGAAGCTCCCGAAGTTCACGGGGCCAACGCTGAACATAAACCTCATTCCTTCTCTTGGCGTTTTTCGGGCAAAGTCAACAAGAGTGTCCATGAAAATGTGGTGATAAGGGAAGGCCTTTACAGTAACGGTAAAGAATATGAGTGGCATTACGAGATAGGCGGTAACGATTTTTCGGGCAAGGCAGACTGGTTTTACAAGAGCAGACACTTCATGATTGGCTCAGGCATTGGTTACAAGGATGGCCTATACCATCACGGCACCGTGGGGGTGAATACATCCCATATGGAACTTGGCGCCTTCCTGGGATTGTTCCATCAGTACAGCGACCTGGAATACACCCTTGAAAACTGCGAGACGGGTTGGTACGAAGATGAATACGACCAACTTTCGTATGACCCAGTTCGGACAGGGTGCAATAGTTCAAGCGACCATCATTACCGATTTAACACTAGCCCTTTTATGGGTGCTTTCTGGGCGTTGTATTTCAGCAAGTTCTACCTGAACTATAACGTGAGTTTCTATACCCCAGAACCGAACGTGGAAGGAGAATCCCTGAATGTCCCCTCCATTACCAGCAATTACCTTAATGTGGGTTACAGGATTACTCGTTGGCTGGATTACAGCATTGGTGCCATCTTGACAGCAACGGATGGCAATCTTATCTGGGGCGTTTCCAGCGGTATCAGTTTTTATCTCAATTAGAAAGCTTGTCAGAAGCTTTTAGAATCAAGCGCTCTCGTGCTTGCTCATGCAGTGCAGGCTTCCGCCCTCTTCGATGACGGTGCGGCAGTCCAGCCCGATAATCTTCCGTTTGGGGTAAACCTTGCGGAAATATTCTTCGGCCACCTTGTCGGCGGCACACTTGTATTTAGGATAAATTAATCCGCCGTTCACATAGATGAAATTCATGTAGCTGGCCGGGAGAATCTGACCGTCGGGCAATTTGCGCTGGGGCGGCAGCGGGATGGTGTCCACTTTGGCTTTTTTGCCGTAGTGGAGCTTCAGGAATTCCAAAATGGCGGCGCGGGCCTCTTCCAGGTATTTGCCGTTGGCGCTTCTCGGGCTTGCCGCCGGAATGACCACCCGGTCAGTAGCCACGAAGCGGGCCACGTTGTCGATGTGTCCGTCGGTGTGGTCGCCTACAAGGCCCTTGGGGAGCACCAGCAGGGCCTTGAGCCCCAGCATCTCGCAGATGGCCTTGATGACTTTCGAAAGGTCTTCCACCTTGTTGCGGTTCTTGCCCACGAGGCAGTCCAGGGTGGTCATGCCGAGACCGTCGCCGTTCACCTCGATGGCACCGCCCTCGAAAATGTAGGGGGCGCTCACGCCTTTCTTGTATTCCAGCAGGTCTGCGATGCGCCCGGGAATCTGGTTGTCGTTTTTCCATGGAGGGAACTTCGTGCCCCAGGCGTTAAAGACCGTCTCGGAAACCATAGTTTCCTTGCCCTTTTTTACGAAGAAGGGGCCGTAGTCCCGAATCCAGATGTCGTCGGTCTTGACCATGAAAAAAATGGCGGGATAAGGCCTGTCGGCCACGGCGAATTTTTCGTCCAAGGTCAAAAATTTCTTGTTCGGGACCAGCACGTTTACCGGCTGGAACTCGCTGATGGTGCGGATCAGCTCCACGTAGAACTTGCGGATTTTAACGCCACGTTCTCCGTGCCAGTTCAGTTTGTTGTGGGGGAAGGCAAGCCAGGTGGCTTCCTGTTCTTCCCATTCTGCAGGGTATCTAATTTCAACTTTTGGCATCTTTTCTATCGTCTCTCGTCTAACCTTCACCCCAAATCTTCAAAATATCCCCATACAGGTCGATGCGGCGGTCGCGGAAATGCGGCCACCAGCGGCGATTCTCTTCGGTTTCGGCGAGGTCGATTTCTACGGTAGAGACACCGAGAAAATCGGGTGAGCATTTCTCGATGAAGTATCCGTCGGGAGCGGCAACGAAGCTTGTGCCCCAGAAGGTGAGGTGTCCTTCGGTGCCGATGCGGTTAGCCGCCACCACGAAGGTGCGGTTGGCAATCGCGTGCCCGCGCATGACGGTGGTCCAGCTGTCCTGCTGGCGCGGGTAGATTTCCTCGGGCTCGCTGTCCATCCAACCGATGGCGGTGGGGTAGATGAGTACGTCTGCGCCCTTGAGACTCATGATGCGGGCGGCTTCCGGGAACCACTGGTCCCAGCAGATGAGCACGCCGAGCGTACCTGCAGATGTCTTGATGGGCTCGAAACCCGTGTCGCCCGGGATGAAGTAGTATTTCTCGTAGAAGGCGGGATCGTCGGGAATGTGGCTCTTGCGGTAGAGGCCGGCAATGCTGCCGTCGCGCTCGAACACGAAGGCGGAATTGTGATAGATGCCCCGGGCCCGCTTCTCAAAGAAGGGGAACACCACCACGGCGTTCAGTTCTTTGGCGATGCCCTGCCACTGCGCTACCAGCGGGTGGTCCTTCTTGATGGCGAGGTCAAAGAAGTCCGCGTTTTCCTCGAAGGGGAAGTAGGGAGTATGGAAGAGTTCCGGCAGAACCACCAGGTCGTAGCCCTTGCCCTTGAGGGCGCGGGCCTGTTCCACGTACCAGGCGTTGTTGCTGTCGAAATCGCCCGTCCACTTGCCTTGCAAAGTTGCGACCTTAATCTTGCTCATATTGACTCCCGTTGTCATTCTGGAGGCCTCAAAGAGGCCGATAGAATCCATGGACCCTATCGGTCGCCAAAGGTTCCCTCCAGGGTGACGTTTTCTACCTATCCCCTAGTCCCTAGATCCTATCCCCTAGTCCCTAAAATATTCCTTGGCCTTGGCGACAACGTCGACCACCTTGACCATGGAGAATTCCTTTTCGTTACGGAACTTCCATTCGACTTCGCCGTTCGCAAGTCCCTTCTTGCCGATGGCGATGCGCACCGGAGAACCCCACAGGTCGGCGTCCTTGAATTTGACGCCCGGGCGTTCATCGCGGTCGTCCACCAGCACGTCGATGCCTGCGGCTTCGAGTTCCTTTTCGAACTTTTCGGCGAGTTCAACGAGTTCGGCTTCCTTGCCGATGGGGACGATTTCCACCTGGAAGGGCGCGATGGACTTGGGCCAAATCGGTCCGAAGTCATCGTGGCTGTTTTCCACGACGGATGCCATCAGGCGGCCCACACCGATGCCGTAGCAGCCCATGATGGCCGGAGCGGTGGTCTTTTCGGCGGTGAGGAACTTGGCGCCCATGGATTCGGAGAACTTGGTGCCCAGCTTGAAGATGTTGCCCATTTCGATACCGCGGGTCTCGGTGAGGAGTTCGCCGCAGCAGGGGCACTTGCAGACTTCGGATGCTTCGGCGATGTCGGCCACTTCGAACTTCGGGAAGTCGCGCTTCGGGTTGCAATGCTTGAAGTGGAAGCCTTCTTCGTTGGCACCCGTCACGAGGTCGAAGGAATCGGCAATCGCTTCGTCCACGATGATGCGCGTATCGTGAGAATTAATCGGGGACGCAAAGCCCGGAACCATGCCGCAGGCCTTGATGAGGCTATCTTCGGCGGGGTAAAGTTCTTTGGCCTTCAGGAGGTTGTGGAGCTTGATTTCGGAAACGTCGAGGTTGCCCGGAACAACGACCGTGATGAGCTTGCCTTCGAAGTCGAAGAACACGCACTTGGCGGTGGATTCGGCGGGCACGTTCAGGAACTTGGTGAGTTCGTCGATGCTTTCGCTGTTCGGCGTGGCGACCTTTTCGAGGGCCGCATTTTCGTCGCCCTTGAACGGCACGCGCTGGAATTTCGCAATTTCGCGGTTCGCCTGGTAGCCACATTTTTTGCAGAGAATCAGGTAGTCTTCGCCGTTCGGAGTGTCCAGCATGAATTCATGAGCGACCTTACCGCCCATGATGCCGGTATCGCTCTGCACCACCACCGGTTCAATGCCCACGCGACGGTAGATGCGCAGATAGGCGTCGTATTCTTCCTGGTAGTGACGGTCCAGGTCTTCCTGGCTGGTGTGGAAACTGTAGGCGTCCTTCATCAGGAATTCGCGAACGCGGATAAGACCGCCGCGGGCACGGGCTTCGTCACGGTACTTGGTCTTGAACTGGTAGAGCATCACCGGCAGCTGCTTGTAGCTGTTGAGCACGTAGCGCACCAGGTCGGTCATGGCCTCTTCGTGGGTCATGGCGAGCACCATGTTGTGGTTGTTGCGGTCCTTGAAGCGGAGCAGTTCTTCGCCAATGGCCTGGTAACGGCCCGATTCGCTCCAGAGTTCAGCGGTCTGCACCACCGGCAGGTCCACTTCGATACCGCCAATCTTGTTCATTTCTTCGCGGATGATGTTTACAATCTTCTGGATCACGCGGAAACCCATCGGCATCATGGAATAGATACCGGTAGAGACGGGCTTGATGTAGCCGCCGCGCATGAGGAAGATGTGGGAGGGCATGGTGGCATCGCTCGGCGTTTCGCGGAGCGTGACGTAAAAGTACTTGGAGAGTTTCATGGTCTTTCCTTTATAGACAAAATCTGCGGGGCTTGAAAAATCCCTATCGTGGGCGTAAAAATAGTAAATGGGTGGCTTGTTTTTCGCTTTTTTGCTAAATTTGGCATTGAGAAATGGCGTTTTGCCACTTTTAGTCCAAAAGAGGTTGATAAAGATGAAGTCCAAATATTTTGCTCTTGGTGCATGTGCATTGGCCCTGACCGCCTGCGATATGCTGGGTGGCCCCAAGCAGGTCACTATCGGTCCCAATTCCACGGACGAACAGAAATTCGCTTATATGCTGGGTGCCCAGTTCGGTGGCCAGAACTTTACCATGATTCCCCGCCAGGTTGGTGCTGAACTTTACGAAGACGAAGTGGTCCAGGGTATTTACGATAATATCAAGGCAGAAAAGGATACCACATTCAAGATGCAGGTGCCGGCCGATTCTATGCAGGCCGTTGGCGCCCGTTTCTCGGCAAAGGCCCGTGAACGCATGGAAAAGATGAAACCCGATAGCGCCGCTATCGCAAACATCAATGGCGACCACCTGAAGATGCAGGCCTATATGGATTCCATGTCCAAGGCAATGCCTGTGGAATCTGCTCCCGTGCCCACCAAGGCCCCCGTGACTCTGGGTGAGAATGCCAGCGACAACCAGAAGTTTTCTTATATGATCGGTGTGCAGTTTGGTGCCCAGTTCCAGTCTATCGGTAAGCAGTTCAATACGGAATTCGATGCCGACTACTTTGTGCTGGGTGTCCGTGAATCTGCCGCCAAAGTTCGCGACACCACCAAGACCATGACTTTGCCCGAAGATTCCCTGAAGGCTGTGGGTGAACGTTTCAACGAAAAGATGAAGGTCATCCGCGAAGAGGCTATCAAGAAACAGCAAGAAGAACAGAAAAAGTTGGAAGCCGAAGTAGCCGAACTGAAGGGCGAAACCCTTGCCAACGGCATGCCTGCAAAGATTAACTTCAAGGTGAAGGCAACGGGCATTTCTACCAAGGCCGAAAACCTGGAAGCCTACGCCGGCAAGCCCCTGCTGATGTTCTACTTCTCCGCTACCTGCGGACACTGCGCCCATGCCGCACCCCTGCTGGTGGAAATCGCCAAGGAATTTAATCCCAAGGGCCTGACCTCCGTGGCTATCGCAAGCGGTGGAAACAACAAGTCCGGCATCCGTCGTTTCTCTGACGATGCCAAGTTCGAAGGGGCCTTCGACGTGCTGTGGGATGAATCCCGCCAGTTTGGTGAACTTTACAGCGACGGCTACGTTCCCAAGGTCTACCTGGTGAACCCCGACGGTTCTTACAAGCTTTACGCCGCCTTCGAGCGCGAGAAGGAAGACCTGAAGAAGGAGATCGCCGAACTTCTGAACGGCAAGCCTGTGGAATGGAAGGTGGAAGCCCCTGCGGTTGACACGGCAAAAGTGGACACTCCTGCTGTCGCACAGCCCGCACCGGCTAAGGCTGAAGCAAAGGCTGCCGCTGCTCCCGCCGCCAACAAGTAATGCTCCTGCCCCAAAGGGGAAGGCCTTCCCCTCGCTCGTGCTGCGCGACTCGCTACCCCTTCTAGCGGGCTTCAGTCGCCAGCCCGCAACGCCTGGCTAATTGCATACACGTGAAATTTTATGCCCCTTATCGCACAATATGACGTTGTTGTCGTCGGTGGCGGCCATGCCGGCATCGAGGCGACCCATGCCGCCTGGAAACTGGGCGTCAAGACCGCCATGCTCACCATGGACATAAACGCCATCGGCCGCATGAGCTGTAACCCAGCCGTAGGCGGGGTGGCTAAAGGACAGATCGTTCGCGACATCGACGCTCTCGGCGGCCTGATGGGGCTACTCACCGACAAGGCGGGAATCCAGTTCCGCATGCTGAACATGAGCAAGGGACCAGCCGTTTGGGGCCCTCGCGCCCAGTGCGACATGAACTATTACAGCGAAGTGGCACGGGACGTAATTACGGGTCTTCCTGGCCTTTCTGTAATCCAGGGGGAACTTGCCGCTTTTGAGC